>NZ_BNTL01000009.1:235673-343627 GCF_022179005.1 Pseudomonas sp. PAGU 2196
CACAAGGCTGCTCCTACAGGCTGATGCGCTACCCTGTGGTACGGGCTGTAAAGATCAGTCCGGAATGCGCAACACCTGCCCCGGGTAGATCTTGTCCGGGTGCTTAAGCATCGGCTTGTTGGCCTCGAAGATCTTGTTGTACTGGTTGGCGTTGCCATACACGACTACGGCAATGGCTGACAGGGTGTCACCCTTTTTCACGGTAACGAACCGCGCCGCCTGAACGACTGGCCCTGTTACGGTGATCTGATCGTCAACGCTGGCCACACCACTGATGTTGCCCGCCGCCAGAATGATCTTCTCCTTTTCCTCCTGGCTGGCCACCTCACCCTTGAGGATGATCTTGTCGCCCTCTACAGTGGCGGTGATGTTCGGATTACCCAGGCCGACGTCTTTCACGTGTTTCTTCAACTGCTCCTCAGCCTTGGTATTGCCGGGGGTCAGTAGGTCGATCAACTTCTCGCCGGCTTCCTTCACGAAACTGAACAGGCTCATTGCGTTCTCCTTGTTGATAAAACCTCGGAGCCAGGAGTCTAGGCCAGGATTGCCCGCCCTGCCCCGCTGCGACCAATCGACGCGGTCTATCACGGCATAGACCCTAGCGATTAGACGTGACCGGCCCACAGGCCTAGGCTTGTGCTATCAAAAAGCCGCCGGTAGTCAGCCCCGATGAACAGCAAACCTCCGGTCTGCGCGGCCTCATCGCCTTTGGCCTTGCCCGCCGCCAGCAACACTTACGAGTACGTCCAGCTCAGCGACGCCGAGCGCGCCAGCACGCCATTGGCCGAAGAAGTGGCCCTGGCCATCGCCTTCAACGGCCTCAATCAGGCCGTGATGCTGGTGAGCCCGACCGATCTGGAAGACTTTTCAGTCGGTTTCAGCGTCGGCAGCGGGATTGTCGAAGGCACCCAGGAAATCTATGACCTCAAGCTTTCTGGCAGCGGTTCGGCGATGTACGCCGACCTGGAAATCTCCAGCCGCGCCTTCTGGAACCTGAAAAACCAGCGCCGCCAACTGGCCGGCACCAGCGGCTGCGGCCTGTGCGGGGTCGAAGCCCTGGAGCAGGCACTGCCAGAGCTTGCCGAACTGCCCGGCGCGCCACTGCCGCCCGCGCACTGGCTGGCTGGCCTGCGCCAGCGCATCGACGCCTTCCAGCCGCTTGGCCAGCATTGCGGCGCGGTGCATGCGGCACTGTTCATGGACCGTAACGGCGAGCTGTTGCTCGGCCGCGAGGACATCGGCCGGCACAACGCCCTCGACAAACTGATCGGCGCCCTGCTGCGCCAAGGCATCGACAGTGAAGGCGGCCTGGCCATCGTCACCAGCCGCTGCAGCCTGGAGCTGATCCAGAAGGTCCTGCGTGCCGGCATCCAGACCCTGGTCAGCCTGTCGGCGCCCACCGGCCTTGCCCTGCAATGGGCACGCAAGCACAACCTCAACCTCATCCACTTGCCCAAGCACAGCGCACCGCGGGTCTACAGCCCAGCGGCGGAGTCGTAACAGCCGTGACCTCGTACCAGCACCTCCCGGACAACGCCCCAGCCTCCTCCCCTCGCTACAAGCCCTACCACGGCCCCGCCGGTGGCTGGGGGGCGTTGCGCAGCGTGGCCAAGGCTTGGGTCGGCAGCGACAATGCGCTGAAGAACATTCGCGCCCTGCTCAAGACCAACCAGAATGGCGGCTTTGACTGCCCTGGCTGCGCCTGGGGCGATTCGCCGGAAAGCGGCATGGTCAAGTTCTGCGAGAACGGCGCCAAGGCAGTCAACTGGGAAGCCACCAAGCGCCGCGTCGATGCCGCCTTCTTCGCCCGCTACAGCGTCAGCGCGCTGCGCGAGCAAAGCGATTACTGGCTGGAGTACCAAGGGCGCCTGACCGAACCGATGGTCTACGACGCGCAACGCGACCATTACCAGCCCATCAGTTGGGAGGCGGCCTTTGCCCTGATCGCCCGCGAACTGAACAACCTGGCAACCCCTGACCAGGCCGAGTTCTACACCTCGGGCCGTGCCAGCAACGAAGCCGCGTACCTCTACCAATTGTTCGTGCGCGCCTACGGCACCAACAATTTCCCGGACTGCTCGAACATGTGCCACGAAGCCAGCGGCGTGGCCTTGGGGCAGAGCGTCGGCGTGGGCAAGGGCACGGTCACCTACGACGACTTCGAGCATGCCGATGCGATCTTCGTCTGGGGCCAGAACCCGGGCACCAACCACCCGCGCATGCTCGACCCACTGCGCGATGCGGTAAAACGCGGTGCCCAGGTGGTGTGCGTCAACCCGCTGAAAGAGCGCGGCCTGGAGCGCTTCCAGCACCCGCAGAACCCGCTGGAGATGTTGACCAACAGCGACCGGCCGACCAACACCGCGTTCTTCCGCCCGGCCCTGGGTGGCGACATGGCGCTGCTGCGTGGCATGGCCAAGTTCGTCCTGCAGTGGGAACGTGAAGCCCAGGCCAAGGGCGAGCCTGCGGTCTTCGACCACGCCTTCATTGCCGAGCATGGCCACGGCGTCGATGACTACCTGGCCGTGGTCGACGCCACTTCGTGGGAACACATTCAGGCGCAATCCGGCCTGACCCTGGCCGACATCGAGCTGGCCGCGCGCATGTACTGCCGTGGCAAGCGGGTGATCATGTGCTGGGCGATGGGCATCACCCAGCACCGCCATTCGGTGCCGACCATCCAGGAAATCGTCAACCTGCAGATGCTGCGCGGCAACATCGGTGCGCCAGGCGCCGGCCTGTGCCCGGTGCGTGGCCACAGCAACGTCCAGGGCGACCGCACCATGGGCATCAACGAGCGGCCGCCGGTGGCCTTGCTCGACGCCATCGAAAAGCGCTTCAACTTCCCCGTGCCGCGGCACAACGGCCACAACACCGTCGAAGCCATCCACGCCATGCTCGACGGCCGCGCCAAGGTGTTCATCGGGCTGGGCGGCAACTTTGCCCAAGCCACGCCAGACACCGAGCGCACCGCGCAGGCGCTGCGCAACTGCGAACTGACCGTGCACATCAGTACCAAACTCAACCGCAGCCACCTGGTCCACGGCAAGCAGGCGCTGATCTTGCCGTGCCTGGGCCGTACCGACATCGACCTGCAGGCCGATGGCCCACAAGCGGTGACTGTGGAAGACTCGTTCAGCATGGTCCATGCCTCCAACGGCCAGTTGAAACCGCTGTCGACGCAGATGCGCTCGGAGCCTGCGGTGGTCGCCGGTATCGCCGCCGCCACCCTGGGCAAACAACCGGTCGACTGGCACTGGCTGGTGGCCGATTACGACCGCATCCGCGACCTGATCGGCGACACCATCCCCGGCTTCAGCGGCTTCAACGAACGCCTGCGTGAACCGGGTGGTTTTTACCTGGGCAACAGCGCCGCCAGCCGCGAATGGAAGACCGCTACCGGCCGCGCCAACTTCAAGGCCAACCTGTTGCCGGATACCTTGCTTGATGAAAGGGTGCGGGCCAGCGGCCAGTTGCCCGACCTGATCATGCAGTCGATGCGCTCACACGATCAGTACAACACCACTATCTATGGCCTGGATGACCGCTACCGCGGCGTGCGTGGCCAGCGTGAAGTGCTGTTCGCCAACGAGGCCGACATCGTCCGCCTGGGGTTCCAGCCGGGGCAGAAGGTCGACATTGTTTCGTTGTGGGGGGATGAGCATGTGCGCCGAGTGCACGGTTTCACATTGCTGGCCTTCGATATCCCGGCGGGGCAAGCGGCGGCTTACTATCCCGAAGTGAACCCGCTGGTGCCGCTTGAGAGCATTGGCGATGGCAGCCATACGCCGACGTCGAAGTTCATTGCCATCAAGCTGGAGCGGGCGCGGGATAATGGGCGCATTCTTTAGAGATGTGTTGGGTTCTTCGCGGGCAAGCCCGCTCCCACAGGTACTCCACCAGGCTTGAGAATTGGGGTGATGGGGTAGGAGCGGGCTTGCCCGCGAAAGGGCCGGAAGCAGCACCGCCAAAAACGAAAAAAGCCCTGTTCCGCAACGGTTCAGGGCTTTGTCATAAGTACCTCTGACAGCCAAAAAACGATAAAGTTTCACAGTAAATACAGCAACTTAGAGAATTGTGTACAACTCGTGCTACTCGTCGGATTTCAATTGCCAGCCGCCCTCCAGAGCCTCAAATTCGCCCTCGTCATCCCTATGAGGCTCTCTTGATGAAGAAGTACTCCTCGATTCTGTTGTTGTCTTTCAGCTTGCTCAGCGGCGTTGCCATGGCCGGTGGCAATACCGAGGCCGGCATTGGCGGCGCATTGGGTGGGGTACTCGGCTCCGTCGTGGGCAACTCCATCGGTGGTAGCACAGGCGGCGCCATTGGTGCCGGCTTGGGCGGCGCCGCCGGCGGTGCACTGGGTGCCGACAAACGTCAGCGTGGCGAAGCCGCCATCGGTGGCGCACTGGGCGCTGCAGGCGGTAACGTGGTCGGTCGCTCCGTGGGCGGCACCACCGGTAGCTACATAGGTGCGGCAGCCGGCGGTGGTGCCGGTGGCGCGCTGGGTAACTACATGGGTAACAAGGCCGACGAAGACGAGCGCCATGACGATCGTCGCTACCGTCGCAGCTATGACGACCGCCGTCACTACGACCGTGGCCATCATTACGGCCACCGCAAGCACAAGCGCCACTGGCGCGACTAATGCCTGAGGGCCCAGCCCTGGCAACAAAAGCCCCGCCCGCACCGGCGGGGCTTTTTTATGCCTGTTGTCCGAGCTGAAGGCCAGCGAGCACTGCCTGCAGCGCCTCTGGCAACGGCACAGGGCGGCCGCTTGCCCGCTCGATGAACACCTGCACCACCGTCCCCGCCGCACAGGCGTCTGCTTCACCCGGGCGATACAGGGCCAACCGGTACTCCACGGTACTGCCCGCCAGGCGTGTCACGCCCAGCCCCACCTCAAGCACATCCGGAAAGCCCGGCAGGGCGAAGAAGTCTGCAGCCGAACTGACCACAAACGCCGCCAGCGCACCTTCGCGCAGGTCGAATTCGGCCTGCTCCACCAGAAAAGCCTGGATAGCGGTTTCGAAAAAGCCATGCACGGTGGCACCGGCGATATGGCCGTTGTGGTCGTTGTCTTGCGGGCGGGTGAGGATGGGGTGGAAGTGGGTGAATGCGCTGCGCTGTGGGGCTTCAGTCATTTGTCTGTCTCGCGAGGTCGCAATGAATGCTATCAGTGAAACAGAAATTACGGACGTGATGTGAATTTGCTGGCCGAGAGATGGGGTGAAGGCTGCCAGGTGCTTATCTTGAGTTCTGAGGTGGTGCGCAAATCGAGCGCCGCCCGCGCGGCGCTTCGCAGCACAAGGCTGCTCCTACATTTGTTTCGGGCCAATGCATCCTGAGGCAGAGGCGCGCGGCCCTTTTGGCGCCCACCTCGATATCGTGTGGAACAAACAAGGCGGTCGCGCGCGTTGGTACTGGCGTTACTGGCCCGAAACAGATGTAGGAGCAGCCTTGTGCTGCGAAGCGCCGCGCGGGCGGCGCTCGTTCTCATGGGCGCTAAAGATGCTGTGGCGAACACCTCCGAGCCAAGACGCATGATCAAAACAAACTAAAAAAAAGCCGCCCCTAAGGGCGGCTTCCTCGTTGCAACTGGCGGCAGCTTACAGCTGTGGACCAGCAGCCTTGATCGCGTCGGAAACTTCGAATTTCTTGAAGTTTTCGATGAACAGCTTGGCCAGGCCTTTGGCCGCTTCGTCGTAAGCGGCTTTGTCAGCCCAGTTGGTGCGCGGGTTGAGCAGCTCGGTGTCGACGCCCGGAACGGCTTTTGGCACGTCCAGGTTGATGATGTCCAAGTGCTCGGTTTCGGCGCCTACCAGTGCACCGCTCTGGATCGCAGCGATCACAGCACGGGTGGTCGGAATGCTGAAACGCTTGCCAACGCCGTAGCCACCGCCGGTCCAGCCGGTGTTGACCAGGTAGACCTTGGAGTTGAAGCCGTTGATGCGCTTGATCAGCAGCTCAGCGTACTCGCCAGCCGGACGCGGGAAGAACGGCGCGCCGAAGCAGGTGGAGAAGGTCGACTTGATGCCGCCGCCCGAACCCATTTCGGTGGAACCGACCAGCGCGGTGTAACCGGACAGGAAGTGGTAAGCAGCCTGTTCGTTGTTCAGGATCGAAACCGGAGGCAGAACGCCAGTCAGGTCGCAGGTCAGGAAGATGACCGCGTTAGGCTCGCCACCCAGGTTCGCTTCGGAACGCTTGGCAACGTGCTCCAGCGGGTAGGCCGCACGGCTGTTCTGGGTCAGGCTGACGTCGGTGTAGTCGGCGTGCTTGTTGGCGTCGAGTACGACGTTTTCCAGCACTGCGCCATGCTTGATGGCTTTCCAGATGACCGGCTCGTTCTTCTCGGACAGGTCGATGCACTTGGCGTAGCAGCCGCCTTCCATGTTGAAGACAACGCCTTCGCCCCAACCGTGCTCGTCATCACCGATCAGGTAACGGCTTTCGTCGGCCGACAGGGTGGTCTTGCCGGTGCCGGACAGGCCGAAGAACAGGGTCACATCGCCTTCTTCGCCGATGTTGGCAGCGCAGTGCATTGGCAGCACGTCAGCGGCCGGCAGCAGGAAGTTCTGCACCGAGAACATGGCTTTCTTCATTTCGCCGGCGTAACGCATGCCAGCGATCAGCACTTTCTTGGCGGCGAAGTTGATGATGACGCAGCCGTCGGAGTTGGTGCCGTCACGCTCAGGCTCGCACACGAAGTTGGCAACGTTGAGCACTTGCCACTGGTCACGGCCAGCCGGGTTGAACTGTTCAGGGTTGATGAACAGGCAACGGCCGAACAGGTTCTGCCAGGCAGTCTGGGTGGTCATCTTCACCGGCAGGTAGTGCTCGGCGGCCGCCCCTACGTGAACGTAGGAAACGAAGTGATCCTGGGCGTTGTTGAACGCCTCGACGCGGTCCCACAGGGCATCGAACTTGTCGGCCGGGAACTTGCGGTTGATCGGGCCCCAGGAAATGGCATCCTGGGTGGAAGGTTCTTCGACGATGAAACGGTCAGCCGGCGAACGGCCAGTACGGTGCCCAGTCTCAACGACCAGTGCGCCGGTATCGGCTAGTACGCCTTCACCGCGTTGCAGCGCTTCTTTTACCAGCTCATCGACGCTCAGGTCGGTGTACACGGTGTTGTTGGCTTGCGTCATGAGATACCCCATCCGGCCCGAGGCCGAGTGCTCCAAACGTTTTGTAGTTGTCTGTAAAAAACTACTACAGCGAAAAAAGTGGCCGGATTATGCCAGAAAAGCCCAAAAAAAGTAGGCCCCTCCTGTCGTAACCGCGCTTTTGCGCAATTAGACAGGAGATTTCCCTGCAATTAATCGTTTCAGTGGCGAGTTTCTGAGGCCGTGTCCGTGCCGCCACCCGCAAACAGTTGCGCCACATCGCTTGCATCGAAGAAATAGCGCTCGTTGCAGAACTGGCAATCGATCTCCACCTTGCCACCACACTCCTCGACCAACTGCTTGGCGTCGTGCTCGCCGAGGCTGACCAGCGCATTGCCGGAGCGCTCGCGCGAGCAGCTGCAGTGGAAGCGCAGGGGTTCGATGTCGAACAGGCGCACGGCGTCTTCGTGGTACAGACGGTGCAGCAAGGTTTCGTTGTCTTCCTGCCACTCTTCAGGCTTGAGTGTCTTGGCCAGGGCTACAACGTGCTGCCAGCTGTCCTCGCGCTCTTCGTCGTCCGGCTGGCGATCACGTGGCAACTGCTGCAACAGCAGGCCGCGGGCCTTGCCATCTTTGGCATCGAGCCAGAAACGGGTGTTGAGCTGTTGCGACTGAACGAAGTAATTGGTGAAGCACTCCGACAGGTTGGCACCGTCCAGGTCCACGGTCCCCTGGTAGCGCTGGCCGTTGACTGGGTCGATGGTCAGCGTCAGATGGCCGTCGGGCATCAGCTGCGCCAAGGTCGCGTCGGCAGGAATCTGATCGGCTTCGTAACGGGCCACGCCGCGGATTTCGCGCTCGCCCGAGCATTCCACCATCAGCAGCGGGATCGGCCCCTGAGAACGCGCCTGCAGGATCAGCAGGCCGTCGAACTTCAGGGCACCCACCAGCAATGCGGTGGCGGCCATCAATTCGCCGAGCAGCGCGGCCACGGGTTGGGGGTACGGGTGACGCGCCAGCACTTCGGCATAGCTGCGGTCGAGCCCTACCCACTCACCGCGGATATCGCGGTCGTCGAAGAGGAAACGTTGGGTGAAATCGGTATCCGGCAATTCGCTCATAGGTTCTGGCTATCTGAAAATGATGACAAAATGGTTACACGGCGTTTCGAAATACTGCGAAGCCCGTGGCAGAGCGCTCACAAGGCGCTCCGATTCCTGTTGGCAATAGAGGTATCTTATGGACAATCGACCACTGTTCCAAGCAAGGTGGTCCTTCGGGCCCTTGGCAGCCTGCACGCTGCTGCCCATCGCTCTACTGTGTTTCTGGTTATGGCCTTTTGGCCAGATCCTGTGCCTGACTTTCGACGAGTGGCTGTTCCACAGCCTCAATGCGCCACTGGCCGACAACACCACCTGGCGCTACATCTGGACCCTTGGCAGCCTGCGCCCGTTCGACATCGTGGTCGGGCTGATCCTTCTGGCGGTGCTGATCCGTGGCAACTGGGTGTTCAAAGCTTGCCAGGTGCGTGAGGCGTTTTTCGGTTTTCTGGTGACCCTGATCCTATTAGTGGTGATTCGCGCGCTGTTTTCCAAGTGGGTGGATGCTGCGGGGTGGCAACACAAGAGCCCATCGATGATCTTCGATGACGTCGTGCACCTCAGTGACTATTACCCGAACCTGGAAGCGGCCTGGGAACTCAAGGACCGCTCCAGCAAGAGTTTCCCGGGCGATCACGCCTCGGTGCTGCTGGTCTGGGCGTTGTTCATGAGCGTGTTCAGCCGTCGCCTGATGCACTACCTGGTGGTCTGGGGGCTGGCGCTGGTGTTCATGCTGCCACGCTTGGTGGCGGGCGCCCATTGGGGCCAGGACGACTACATCGGCGGGTTGCTGATGGCGGTGCTGGCGTTGGGGTGGAGTTGCTATACGCCTCTGGCGGCCAAAGGCAGTGCGGCGTTGATGCGCTGCACGGCGCCGTTGTTTGCCCTAGCAGCCAGGTTACCGTTGGTCGGTAGATTGGCGGTGGTTCGCTAACAGCGGGGGCCGCTTTGCGGCCCATTCGCGGGGCAAGCCCGCTCCCACATTTGCCCCGCGAATGGGCTGCAAAGCAGCCCTTGTTCAGTCAAAGCTACCGTGCAGTTGGTGAATCTGTCGCCGCTGCTTCTTGGTCGGCCGGCCATCGGTGGTCACACCCATCGCCCCGGCCTTGCGCATTTCAGCAGCCTGTTCGCGGCGGCGCACACTCTCTTCGGTTTCTGCATACAGCGCCTGCGCTTCGGGCGCCCCGCGCCTGACCACCGACAGCGCCTTGACCACCACTGTTCGCTCGTCAAACCCGGTGCGCAGGACAAACTCATCCCCTACCCTCGGTTCCTTGCCCGGCTTGCAGCGTTCGCCCCGGCAATGCACCTTGCCACTTTCGATGGCCGCCTTGGCCAGCGCACGAGTCTTGTAGAACCGCGCCGCCCATAGCCATTTGTCCAGGCGAACCTTGTCGTCTTCTTCCGCCTTGTGTGCCATCCCGTTACCTCGAATTCTGTCTTTAATCGAACTGTACTACCGTATCTTGCGGATGCAAAAAGTCCACGCCGTGCTTACAGTTCACCACCTTATCCCCTGGGTGCGCTTCGTGAAGACATTTGACCATTTGACTGTGATCGGCCTGCGCGAGTGGGTAGCCCTGCCCGACCTTGGCGTCGCCGGGCTGCGCGCCAAGATCGATACCGGCGCCAGTACGTCCAGCCTGCACGCCACCGAGGTGGAACAGTTCGAACGTGACGGCCAACCGTGGGTCCGATTTACTGCGCACCTGGGTTCGGTGGTGCAGTTGCGCCACCGCCGTTGCGAAGCGCCACTGGTGACCATGAAGACCATCAAGAGCTCCAATGGCCACGCCCAGACCCGCTATGTGATTCGCACATCGCTGGCACTGGGCGATAGCGTGTGGGAAGTCGAGTTCACCCTGGCCTGTCGCAAAGAGATGCGCTACCGCCTGCTGCTGGGTTCCAAAGCACTTATTCACGGCCACTTGGTGGTCAACCCTGGCCTGAAGTACGTACAAGACAAACCGGCCTTTCCGGCCACCCTTTCCCCTGTCACAGGTGCTGCATGAAGATCGCTGTGCTGTCGCGCAATCCGCGTCTGTATTCCACCCGCCGCCTGGTCGAAGCCGGTACCCAGCGTGGCCACGAAATGGTGGTGATCGATACCCTGCGGGCCTACATGAACATCGCCAGCCACAAGCCGCAGATCCACTACCGCGGCAAGCCACTGGAAGGTTTCGATGCGGTGATCCCGCGCATTGGTGCCTCGGTGACGTTCTATGGCTGCGCGGTGCTGCGCCAGTTCGAGATGATGGGCGTCTACCCGCTCAACGAGTCGGTGGCCATCGCCCGCTCACGTGACAAGCTGCGCTCGTTGCAGTTGCTGTCGCGCCGTGGCATCGGCCTGCCGATCACCGGTTTCGCCCACTCACCTGACGACATCCCGGACCTGATCCAGATGGTCAACGGCGCGCCCCTGGTGATCAAGGTGCTGGAAGGTACCCAGGGCATTGGCGTGGTGCTGTGCGAAACAACTCAAGCTGCAGAGTCGGTGATCGAAGCGTTCATGGGCCTGAAGCAGAACATCATGGTGCAGGAATACATCAAGGAGGCCGGCGGGGCCGACATTCGCTGCTTTGTGGTGGGTGACAAGGTGATTGCCTCGATGAAGCGTCAAGCCAAGCCCGGCGAGTTTCGCTCCAACTTGCATCGGGGTGGGGTGGCCAGCCTGATCAAGATCACGCCGGAAGAGCGGATTACCGCCATTCGTGCGGCCAAGGTGATGGGGCTGAGCGTGGCGGGGGTGGATATCCTGCGTTCCAACCATGGGCCGTTGGTGATGGAGGTGAATTCGTCGCCGGGGTTGGAAGGGATTGAAGTGACCACCGGCAAGAACGTGGCCGGGATGATCATCGAGCACCTGGAGAAGAATGGCGGGCCGAATCAGACTCGGACCAAGGGTAAGGGCTGAAATGTTGGGGCTGCTTTGCAGCCCCGACAATCACACCGCATTACGCGGCAGCAAAAGCCCCAACGGCAACCTGACCCGCGCCTCGATCCCGCCACCCGACCGGTTGCGCAACTCGACATTCCCGCCATGCTGGGCCGCGATGCGCTTGACGATCGCCAGGCCCAACCCGGTGCCCTTGCCACCACGGGCACGGTCACCGCGAATGAACGGGTTGAAGATCGTCTCCAACTCCGACTCGTCGATCCCCGTCCCCCGGTCCAGCACGCTGAGCACCACGTAAGGCGCGCTCTCGTCGCCGGACACATAGGCCGCCACTTCCACGCCCTTGCCGGCATGGTGCAGGGCGTTGCCGATCAAGTTGCCCAGCATGCGCTTGAGCGAAACCCGACGCAGCGGGAACGGCGGAATCGGCTCCAGGCACAGCCGTACACGTTCTTCGGGCTGGTTGTACGGGGCCACCACTTCGCGCACCAGGTCGGCCAGTTCGACCTCTTCCACCGGCTCATCACGGCCATCGCGAATGAATGCCAGGAACTGGTCCAGAATCGCGTCCATGTCCTCGATATCGCGGACCATGTCATCGCTAAGCTCGTTATCACTGTCCAGCAGCGAAAGCGACAGGCGCAGGCGCGTCAGCGGTGTACGCAAGTCGTGGGAAACCCCTGCCAGCATCAACTCGCGTTCACGCCCGGCCTGCTCGACATCCTCAGCCATCTGGTTGAACGCGCGGTACACCTCGGTCATCTCACTGGGCGTATCGCTGATTGGCAAGCGCACGCTGCGCCCCTGGCCCAGTTGCCGGGCGGCGAATACCAGGCGCTTGAGGGGCTGGTTCAGTTGGCGCACGAAAATCCAGGCAGAGGCGGTGGACAACAGGCCGATGGCCAGGAACCAGCCAAGCACGTTCCAGATCTTCTGCCCACGCAGCGGGTGCGGGTACAGCGGGACTTTGAGCCAGCCAGGGCCGAGGCTCGGCGCATTGACCCACAACGCCGGTGGCGCATGGATGCGCAGGCGTACTTCGGTGTCTTCGCCCAACTCGGCCTGCATCTGGCGCTGGTAGATCTCGCTGTAAGGCCAGTGCTGCTCGCCTTCCGGCACACCCGAGCCGGTCACCCGGATCAGGCCTGCGGCCTCGGCGATCTTGTCACGGTTCTCTTCATCGGCAGCCCAATAGGCGCGCAAGGTCAATGCCACACCGTGGCTGTACTGACGGTCGACCAGCACATCCTCGTTCATCAACAGGTAAACGAGGGTCAGCGCCTTGGAAAACAGGACGACGATCAGCACCAGCCACAGCGTGCGGGCGAAGAAGCTCTGCGGAAACCACAACGGCGTTCTCATGGACGACGCAGCATCATTTGCCGGCGTTTCCGTCCGGCACGAAGACGTACCCTACGCCCCAGACCGTCTGGATGTACCGTGGCTTGGACGGGTCGGGCTCGATCATGCGACGCAGGCGCGAGATCTGCACGTCGATGGAACGCTCCAGGGCATCCCACTCGCGGCCACGGGCCAGGTTCATCAGTTTGTCGCGGGTCAGCGGTTCACGCGCATGCATGACCAGCGCCTTGAGCACGGCGAACTCACCGGTGGTGAGCATGTGCACTTCGTCGCCGCGTTTAAGCTCGCGGGTGGCCAGCGACAGCTCGTAATCACCGAAGGTGACCGATTCGTCCTCGCTGCCCGGCGCACCCGGGACGCTCGGTGCCTGGCGGCGCAGCACGGCCTTGACCCGGGCCATCAGTTCGTCCGGGTTGAAGGGTTTGCCCAGGTAGTCGTCAGCGCCCAGCTCCAGCCCTTTGATGCGGCTGAGCTCGTCGCCTTTGGCGGTGAGCATGATGATCGGGATCTGGTTGTTCGACTGGCGCAGGCGCTTGCAGGCGGACAGGCCGTCTTCGCCCGGCAGCATCAGGTCGAGCACCACCAGGTTGAACACCTCCCGCGCGAGCAGGCGGTCCATCTGTTCGGTGTTGGGCACCGCGCGGGCACGGTAGCCCTTGCTGGTGAAGAAACGCTCCAGCAGGCTGCTCAGCCCCGGATCGTCGTCGACGATGAGAATCTTGTCACCTTCAGCGGTGTTTGCAGTGCCGGTCATGAATTACTCCTCTGGTATCGCCGCGCATTATGGCGTAGCCATTGCAACGCGTGCCGTGAGCATTGTTAGCAGATTTTTCCCCCGGCGCCAGTTCCGGGCTGTTCAGGCTGGCTTGGCGCCATCACCGCAAGCCGGTCACGATGGGTATAATGCGCGGCTTTCATCCAGTGCCGTCGGGCTGCAAACCCGCGCGCGGCCCCCGTATTCACAATTGTCAGGTGGTTTACATGGACAGCATCAACAGCCGTATCGCCGAGGAACTGGGCGTACGCCCACAACAGGTCGAAGCGGCCGTGGGCCTGTTGGACGAAGGCTCGACCGTGCCCTTCATCGCCCGTTACCGCAAGGAAGTGACCGGCAGCCTGGACGACACCCAACTGCGCCACCTGGAAGAGCGCCTGCGCTACCTGCGCGAACTCGATGAGCGCCGCGCCAGCATCCTGTCCAGCATCGAGGAACAGGGCAAGCTGACCCCGGAACTGGCCCGCGAGATCAAGCTGGCCGACACCAAGACCCGCCTCGAAGACCTTTACCTGCCGTACAAGCAAAAGCGCCGCACCAAGGGCCAGATCGCCCTGGAAGCCGGCCTCGGCGAGCTGGCCGACGGTTTGTTCAACGACCCGCAGCTGACCCCGGAAACCGAAGCGGCCCGCTTCGTCGACGCCGAAAAGGGCGTGGCCGATGTCAAGGCGGCGCTGGAAGGCGCGAAATACATCCTCATGGAGCGCTTCGCCGAAGACGCCGCCCTGCTCGACAAGTTGCGCAACTTCCTCAAGCAAGAGTCGGTGCTCAGCGCCCGCGTGGTGGCTGGCAAGGAAGAAGAAGGCGCCAAGTTCCGCGACTACTTCGCCCATGACGAACTGCTGCGCAATGCCCCGTCGCACCGTGCCCTGGCGATTTTCCGCGGGCGCAACGAAGGCATCCTGAGCGCCTCGCTCAAAGTCGGTGAAGAACTGCCTGGCACCCTGCACCCGTGCGAAGTGATGATCGGCAACCACGTCGGCGTTGAAAACCGCAGCCGGCCGGCCGACAAGTGGCTGGGCGAGGTGGTGCGCTGGACCTGGAAGGTCAAGCTGTACACCCACCTGGAAACCGACCTGTTCGGCGAACTGCGCGACAACGCCGAAAGCGAGGCGATCAACGTGTTCGCCCACAACCTGCACGACCTGCTGCTGGCCGCCCCGGCCGGCCCGCGCGCCACCTTGGGCTTCGACCCAGGCCTGCGCACCGGTTGCAAGATCGCCGTGGTCGACGCCACCGGCAAACTGCTGGACTACACGACGGTCTACCCGCACGCGCCGAAGAACGATTGGGACCGCACCATTTCCATCATGGCCGCACTGTGCGCCAAGCACTCGGTGGAACTGATCGCCATCGGCAACGGCACCGCCAGCCGCGAAAGCGACAAGCTGGTGGCCGAGCTGGTCAAAAAATACCCAGCCCTGAAAATCACCAAGATCATGGTCTCCGAGGCCGGTGCGTCGGTGTACTCGGCATCGGAACTGGCCGCGCGCGAGTTCCCGGACCTGGACGTATCGATCCGCGGCGCCGTGTCGATTGCCCGCCGCCTGCAGGACCCACTGGCGGAGCTGGTGAAGATCGACCCGAAATCCATCGGTGTCGGCCAGTACCAGCACGACGTGTCCCAGCTGAAGCTGGCGCGTGGCCTGGACGCCGTGGTCGAGGACTGCGTGAACGCCGTGGGCGTGGACGTGAACACGGCCTCGGTGGCGCTGCTGACCCGTATCTCCGGCCTTAACGCTACGCTGGCACAGAACATCGTCGCCCACCGCGATGCCAACGGCCCGTTCGCGACCCGTGCAGCGCTGAAAAAGGTCAGCCGCCTCGGTGAAAAAACTTTCGAACAAGCCGCCGGCTTCCTGCGTGTGATGAACGGCGACAACCCGCTGGACGCCTCCGCCGTGCACCCTGAGGCCTACCCGCTGGTGCAACGCATCGCCGCTGGCACCGACCGCGACATCCGCTCGCTGATCGGCGACAGCAGCTTCCTCAAGCGCCTGGACCCGAAGAAGTTCACCGACGAGTCCTTCGGCCTGCCGACCGTTACCGACATCCTGCAAGAGCTGGACAAGCCCGGCCGCGACCCACGCCCTGAGTTCAAGACCGCCACCTTCCAGGACGGCGTCGAAGACCTCAAGGACCTGGAGCCTGGCATGATCCTGGAAGGCGTGGTCACCAACGTCACCAACTTCGGCGCATTCGTCGACATCGGCGTGCACCAGGACGGCCTGGTGCACATCTCGGCATTGTCCGAGAAGTTCATCAAAGACCCGCGTGAAGCGGTCAAGGCCGGCGACGTGGTCAAGGTCAAGGTCATGGAAGTGGACATCCCACGCAAGCGTGTCGGGCTGTCCATGCGCATGGGCGATACCCCGGGCGAGAAGGTCGAAGGCAACCGTGGCGGCGGCCGTGGCAACGGCGGCAATCGCCAGCAGCAGGCCCCGCGCCAGCGTGAAACTGCCACTGCCGCCCCGGTCAACAATGCCATGGCGTCGTTGTTCGCCAACGCCAAGCAGCTGAAGAAGAAGTGATGGACGTCCCGCGCGAATACGTCGAAAGCGCCTTCAGCCAACTGCTTGGCTGCCGCCTGCAACGCCTGGACACAGGCGTTGCCGAAGTGGCCCTGGCGCTCGAGCCGCAACTGCGCAACCGTGGCCAGAAACTGCACGGTGGGGCGATCTTCAGCCTGGTGGACATCGCCATGGGCCTGGCCTGCTCGGCCAGCCATGGTTTCGACCAGCAGAGCGTGACCATCGAATGCAAGATCAACTACATGCGCGCGGTCAGTGATGGCGAGGTGCTGTGCACGGCCCGTGTGCTGCACGCCGGGCGGCGCACGCTGGTGGTCGACGCCGACGTAGTTCAAGGCGACAAACTGGTGGCCAAAGCGCAAGGAACCTTCGCGGTTCTCTAGCTCACCAAGCTGTATCTGCGGTATTTTCAGCAGTGCGCTGGCACTGCTGGAACCGCGTAAACCAGGCGACAACGCCAGTTCCTTTCTTCCTACCCTTGTAGACCGTTATCTCTACCCCCATATTGGGGCGACTGACGCGTGAAGGAATACATCTTGAGCGAACTCCTCAACCGCCGCCTGAGCCTGCTCGGCGCAAATCTCCCCCTGCTCAAGCAGTGCCTGCACGGTATTGAGCGAGAATGCCTGCGCGTGACCGATGAAGGTCGCCTGGCCCAGACCCCGCACCCTGAGGCCTTGGGTTCGGCGCTGACCAACGAGCAGATCACCACCGATTATTCCGAGTCGCTGCTGGAGTTCATCACCCCGGCCCTGGCGGACCCGGCCCAGGTGCTCGAGAACCTCGACGAGATCCACCGCTTCGTCTACACCAAGCTGGGTAGCGAATACCTGTGGAGCCCGTCGATGCCCTGCGCGTTGCCGGCCGAGGAAGACATCCCGATTGCCGAATACGGCAGCTCGAACATCGGCAAGCTCAAGCACGTGTACCGCAAAGGCCTGGCCCTGCGCTATGGCCGCACCATGCAGTGCATCGCCGGTATCCATTACAACTTCTCGCTGCCTGAAGCGTTGTGGCCATTGCTGCGCGCAAGCGAAGGCAGTGCAGAAGACGCGCGCGATTATCAGTCGTCGGCCTACATCGCGCTGATCCGCAACTTCCGCCGCTACAGCTGGCTTTTGATGTACCTGTTCGGCGCTTCGCCGACCCTGGACAAAGGCTTCCTGCGTGGCCGCCCGCACCAGCTCGAAGAACTCGATGCCGAAACGTTGTTCCTGCCCTACGCCACCAGCCTGCGCATGAGCGACCTGGGTTACCAGAGCAACGCCCAGGCCGGCCTCACGCCGTGCTACAACAACCTGGCCAGCTACACCGACAGCCTACGCAAGGCGGTGGGCACGCCCTACCCGCCTTACGTCGAGGTCGGCACGCACGTGGATGGCGAGTGGGTGCAGCTGAACACCAACATCCTGCAAATCGAGAACGAGTACTACTCGAACATCCGTCCCAAGCGTGTCACCTACACCGGCGAGCGGCCGATCCAGGCGCTGACGTCACGTGGCGTGCAATACGTCGAAGTGCGCTGCCTGGACATCAACCCGTTCCTGCCGGTCGGGATCGACCTGACCGAAGCGCGTTTCCTCGATGCCTTCCTGCTGTTCTGCGCGCTTGAAGAAAGCCCGCAACTGGACAACGGCGAGTGTGGCCAGTGCACCAGCAACTTCCTGACCGTGGTCAAAGAAGGCCGCCGCCCAGGCTTGGAACTGCACCGTGATGGTCAGCCCATCGCGCTGAAAACCTGGGCTACCGAGTTGATCACTCGCATTGGCCAACTGGCCGAGCTGCTCGACCGCGCACACGGCGGCGACGCACATGCCAACGCCCTGCAGGAGCAACAGGCCAAGGTCGACGACGCCTCGCTGACTCCATCGGCCCAAGTCCTGGCACGCATGACCGAACATGACGAAAGTTTTGTCCAGTTCTCGCTGCGCCAGAGCCGCGTTCACGCCGAGCGCTTCCGCGAGCAACCGCTCAGCAGCGAACGCCAGCAGGCCTTCGAAACGCTCGCCCGCGAGTCGCTGGCCAAACAGGCCGAGCTTGAGCAGACCGAAGTCGGCGACTTCGACCTGTTCGTCGGCGCCTACCAGGCCAGCATCCTGGCAATCAGCAACTGATGAGCCGCACCGCCTCCCCGCGCAAGCCGCGCGCCAGCAGCCAGGCCAGGATCGAGACGATCCTGGCGGCCGCGCGCGAGCTGCTTGCCGAGCTGGGGGTGGCGGGGTTGTCGATCTACAGCGTGGCCGAGCGGGCGCAGATACCCCCTTCGTCGGTGTACCACTTCTTCGCCAGCGTCCCAGCCCTGCTGGAGGCGTTGACCGCCGACGTGCACCGGGCGTTTCGCGAAGCGCTGAGTGCACCGATCGACAGCAGTACGCTGACGACCTGGCATGAACTGTCACGGTTGATCGAGCAACGCATGCTGGATATCTACAACGGGGATGCCGCGGCGCGTCAGTTGATCCTGGCGCAGCATGGCCTGAGCGAAGTGGTGCAAGCCGACCGGCAGCACGACATGGAGCTGGGCGACCTGATGTACAAGCTGTTCGACCAGCATTTTCACCTGCCGGTGATGCCTGCGGATGTGGATGTGTTTGCCCTGGCCATGGAGCTGAGCGACCGGGTGTATGCGCGGTCGGTGCAGTTGCATGAACAGATCACTGCGCGTATGGCTGAGGAAGGCAAGCGGGTGTTCGAGGCGTATCTGGGGCTTTATTTGCCGCCGTTTCTGGCTAAGCGTTTGGGTTGAAATGGTTGGGGCCGCTTTGCGGCCCTATCGCGACGCAAGCCCGCTCCCACATGGGATTCGATCTCCTGATGGGAATTCGATCTCTTGTAGGAGCGGGCTTGCCCGCGAAGGGCTGCAGAGCAGCCCCCTTCAACACCAGAATCACAGCTTGGCGATGGACACTTCTGTCGACTTCACAAAGGCAATCACTTCACTGCCCACCTGCAGCTCCAGCTCACGCACGGAGCGGGTGGTGATCACCGAGGTGACAACGCCGGAGGCGGTCTGCACGTCGATTTCCGACAGTACCGGGCCTTCGAGGATTTCTTTCACGGTGCCTTTGAACTGGTTGCGAACGTTGATGGCTTTGATAGTCATGGCTTGATTCCTTCTCTTTGGCTTCAGTCGGTAAGTGAGTGATTCAGTGCGCCCAACGCAGTTGCGTGGGCAAAGGGGCTACAGGATCCGGCTCAGGCGCAGTGCCCGGGGCCGACAGAACACGGTTGAGCACTTCGCTTTCCAGCGCCGCCAAACGGTGCGAACCACGCGACCTTGGCCGTGCCAGATCGACAGTGAGGTCGAGCCCGACCTCGCCGTCTTCGATCAAGATCACCCGGTCCGCCACGGCAACCGCCTCGCTGACATCGTGGGTGACCAGCAACACGGTGAACCCGTGCTGACGCCAGAGGCGTTCAATCAATTGCTGCATCTCGATACGGGTCAATGCATCCAGGGCACCCAGCGGCTCGTCCAGCAACAGCAGACGCGGCTGATGAATCAGTGCCCGCGCCAGGGCCACCCGTTGCTTCTGGCCACCGGAGAGTGCTGCCGGCCACTCGTTGGCGCGGTCGGCCAGGCCGACTGCTTCCAGCGCATCCAGCGCCCGTCGCCGCCAGTTGCCAGACAAGCCCAGGCCGACGTTGTCGATCACCTTCTTCCACGGCAACAGGCGCGCGTCCTGGAACATCAGCCGCGTTTCTTCGCGGGCTTCGGCCAAGGGTGCGGCACCGGCCAGTAATTCACCGGCGCTGGGCTGGTCGAGGCCGGCCAGCAAACGCAGCAAGGTGCTCTTGCCGCAGCCGCTGCGGCCAACGATGGCGACGAACTGGCCGGCCGGGATGTGCAGGTCGATGCCTTTGAGCACTTCACGCTGGCCAAAGGTTTTACGCAGGCCGTTGGATGCCAGGGGGATGCCACGCAGCAGGCGTGGCGGCTGTTCCTTGAGCACGGTCATGCGCCCTCCTTCTTGGCCACTTGATAGGCCGGGTGCCAGCGCAGCCAGACACGTTCCAGGCCGCGGGCGGCGAGGTCAGCGAGCTTGCCAAGCACGGCGTACAGGACGATGGCCAAGACCACCACGTCGGTCTGCAGGAATTCACGGGCGTTCATCGCCAGGTAACCGATACCGGCATTCGCCGAGATGGTTTCTGCCACGATCAGGGTCAGCCACATGAAGCCCAGGGCGAAGCGCACGCCCACCAGAATCGAGGGCAATGCACCTGGCAGGATCACCTGACGGAACAGGCCGAAACCGGAAAGGCCATAGCTGCGCGCCATCTCCACCAAGGCCGGGTCAACGTTGCGGATGCCGTGGTAGGTGTTGAGGTAGATCGGGAACAACGTGCCCAGGGCGACCAAAAAAATCTTTGCCGACTCATCGATACCGAACCACAGGATCACCAGTGGGATCAGCGCCAGGTGAGGCACGTTGCGGATCATCTGCACCGAGCTGTCGAGCAGGCGTTCGCCCCAGTTCGACAGGCCAGTGATAAAGCCCAGCGCCAGGCCGATGCTGCCGCCGATGACGAAACCCAGCCCGGCACGCCAGCCACTGATGGCCAGGTGGGTCCAGATCTCGCCGCTGCGCACCAGCTCGACACCCGCGCTGACCACCGCGCTCGGCGCTGGCAGGATGCGGGTCGACAGCCAGCCCGCGCTGACCGCCAGCTGCCAGGCTGCCAGCAGCAGTACCGGCAGTGCCCACGGGGCCAGGCGCTGGGCTAAGGTAGAAGAAGTTGCACGACTCATGGCCCGGCCCTCAGCTCTGCGACACGGACTTGGGCAGGATGTCGTTGGCCACCATCTCGCCGAACGGGCTCACGTAACCGGTACTTTTCGGTTGTTCCGGGCGCTGTACGTCGAGGTGCGGGAACAGCAGCTCGGCAACGCGGTAGGACTCTTCAAGGTGTGGATAACCCGAGAAGATGAAGGTATCGATGCCCAGCTCGGCGTATTCCTTGACCCGCGCAGCCACGGTAGGGCCATCGCCGACCAGCGCAGTACCGGCGCCGCCACGTACCAGGCCGACACCCGCCCACAGGTTGGGGCTGACTTCCAGGTTATCGCGGTTGCCGCCGTGCAGGGCAGCCATGCGCTGCTGGCCGACCGAGTCGAAACGCGCCAGCGAGGCCTGGGCACGGGCGATGGTTTCGTCGTCCAGGTGCGAGATCAGGCGGTCAGCGGCGGCCCAGGCTTCTTCATTGGTTTCACGCACGATCACGTGCAGGCGGATACCGAAGCGCACTTCGCGGCCTTGGGCGGCAGCCTTCTCGCGCACCTGGGCGATTTTTTCGGCGACAGCGGCCGGTGGCTCGCCCCAGGTGAGATACAGCTCGACCTGCTCGGCCGCCAGGTCTTGCGCGGCTTCGGACGAACCGCCGAAGTACAGCGGCGGACGCGGTTGCTGAACCGGTGGATAGAGCAGTTTGGCGCCCTTCACCTGGATGTGCTTGCCGTCGTAGTCGACGTTTTCGCCTTCCAGCACCTTGCGCCAGATACGGGTGAACTCGACCGAGGCTTCGTAGCGCTCTTCGTGGCTCAGGTGCAGGCCGTCACCGGCCAGTTCGTCCGGGTCGCCACCGGTGACCAGGTTGAACAGCGCACGGCCGTTGGACAGGCGGTCCAGGGTCGCGGCCTGGCGCGCCGCCACGGTCGGCGAAATGATGCCGGGGCGCAGGGCAACCAGAAACTTCAGGCGCTGGGTGACAGGGATCAACGACGCAGCCACCAGCCAGGAATCCTCGCAGGAACGCCCGGTAGGGATCAGCACCCCACCAAAACCAAGGCGGTCGGCAGCCTGGGCAATTTGCTGCAGGTAGCCGTGATCGACTGCACGGGCGCCATCGGAGGTGCCCAGGTACTTGCCGTCACCGTGTGTGGGAAGAAACCAGAAAATGTTAAGGCTCATTGGAGTTGTCTCCTCAAGGGTGGCTCAAGCCGGAGCAACGCCCCGGCGCAGGCAATTCAATCAAGGCGCACTGGCGACCTTGGCCGGGGGTGTCCAGATCACGTCCTTGATGCTCAGCGGCTTGGGAATAAGCTTCAGCGCCTGGAACGTGTCGGCGATCTTCTGTTGCGCGGCCACCACCTCAGGGGTGAGCGGCGCAGCGCCGTAGCCTTGGCGCTTGACCGAGGTCAGGGTGATGTCGGCAGGCAGCCCAAGCAGGGGCGCGACCTGATCGGTGACCTCCTGCGGGTTGGCCTGGGACCACTCGCCCACGGCACGCACTTCGTCGATCAAGGTGCTGATCACGGCAGGGTGCTGGGTGGCATAGTCACGGGTGGCGAGATAGAACTGATGGTTGTCGACCAGGCCCTTGCCGTCACGCAGGGTACGTGCCTGCAGCTGTTTCTCGGCGGCGGCCTGGTACGGGTCCCAGATCACCCAGGCATCGACGCTGCCACGCTCGAATGCCGCGCGGGCATCGGCTGGCGGCAGGTAGACCGGTTGAATGTCGCTGTATTTGAGGCCTGCATCTTCCAGGGCACGCACCAGCAGGTAGTGGACGTTGGAGCCCTTGTTGAGGACGACTTTCTTGCCTTTGAGGTCTTTCACCGACTGGATCGACGAGCCCTTCGGCACCAGGATCGCTTCGCTGTGCGGCGCCGGTGGCTCGTAGGCCACGTAGAGCAGGTCGGCGCCGGCAGCCTGAGCGAATACCGGCGGCGTTTCGCCGGTGACGCCGAAGTCGATGGAGCCGACGTTCAGGCCTTCGAGCAACTGCGGGCCACCGGGGAATTCGGTCCACTGCACCTGCACGCCTTGCTCGGCCAGGCGCTTCTCCAGCGTGCCTTTGGCCTTGAGCAGCACCAGGGTGCCGTATTTCTGATAACCGATGCGCAGGCTCTCGGCCTGGGCTTGGGTGATGGCGCCGAAGGACACAGCCGCCGCAAACAGGGCGACCAGACCACGACGCAAGAAGACTGTGCGCATGGCGCTCTCCTGTGCGAATGGGGTTCGGGTTGCACCTGCTTGCCTCGTTGACGGGCGAGTAAGGTGGATGACGCGATAAAGCCGTTGAACCGGGTCAGATGCTCCAGCGGGCACTGATCAGGCGTTCGTTGAGTACGCCGGGGGCCACGGGGCGCGGCCGACGGGCCAGGGCAACGTGGAAGGTTTCCAGCGAGTCCTGCAGGCGCTCATCCAGAGCAGGTGCCAGCTGTGCCGCCTTGGCGCCTTCTGCGTAGGCGACCTGGCTGTCGTCGGCGAAGATCCCTTGCAGGGTCTCTTGCGCCTTGAGTGCCGACAGCACCGGTTTTAACGCGTAATCCACCGCCAGCATGTGGGCGATGCTGCCGCCGGTAGCGATGGGCAGCACGACCTTGTGCTCCAGGGCGCGCTCGGGCAGCAGGTCGAGCAAAGTCTTCAGCGCGCCGGCGAACGATGCCTTGTACACCGGGGTGGCGACGATCAGGCCATCGGCCTGGGCCACCAGTTGCTGGAAGTGCTGCACCTGCGGGCTGTCGAAGCGCGCATGGAGCAGGTCCTCGGCGGGGAAGTCACGTACCTGGAAGGTCACCACTTCGACGCCACGGTGCTGCAGCCACTGGCGCGAGCGCTCGAGCAACACGCCGGAGCGTGAACGGGTACCAGGGCTACCACCGATTGAGACGACCAGCATTGGAGCGCTTCCTTGTGTTCTGTTGGGAGTGACATTAACAGCCTGTTCATATACCTAGAAATCATATTTTTTCATTTGTTTATTCCATTTTTGTTTATTCCCAAATGCGGTCTCTGTGGGGGCGGGTTTACCCGCGAAGAAGCCAACACCATTCCTTCAGGCATAAAAAAGGGCCGTCGAAACGGCCCGAAATCCCTGCTATGGCTAAGAGCAATGCAACGTGGATCCTTTAACGATTAGGTTGCGGCGTCAGGCGCAGATAAGGCTTCACCGCCCGATACCCTTTGGGGAAACGCTGCTTGATCTCCTCCTCGTCTTTGAGCGAAGGCACGATCACTACGTCGTCACCGTCCTGCCAGTTACCTGGCGTGGCGACCTTGTAGTTGTCGGTCAGCTGCAGCGAGTCGATCACCCGCAAAATCTCGTTGAAGTTGCGCCCGGTACTGGCCGGATAGGTAATGGTCAGGCGCACCTTCTTGTTCGGGTCGATGACGAACAGCGAGCGCACGGTCAGGGTGTCATTCGCGTTCGGGTGAATCAGGTCGTACAGGTCGGACACCTTGCGGTCGGCGTCGGCGATGATCGGGAAGTTGACCACGGTGTTCTGGGTTTCGTTGATGTCATCGATCCACTTGTGGTGCGAGTCGACCGGGTCCACCGACAGCGCGATGGCCTTGACGCCGCGCTGGGCGAAGTCGTCTTTGAGCTTGGCGGTCAGGCCCAGTTCGGTGGTGCACACCGGGGTAAAGTCGGCCGGGTGGGAAAACAGCACACCCCAACTGTTGCCGAGCCACTCGTGGAAGCGGATCTTGCCTTCACTGGAATCCTGTTCGAAATCGGGGGCGATGTCGCCGAGTTTGAGGCTCATGGGGTGCGGCTCCTGTGCTGTGTTCTGGCCTTGTGGGGTTCAATGTGCCTGCATTCAGTTAAAAACAAAAAGAATAAATACTGATTTATTTATAACCACAGAGCATACCGAATTGCAGACACAAAAAAGCCTCGCACTAGGCGAGGCTTCTGGTTCAGCTACGGCTTACAGGAAGTTGTAAGTGTAGTTGAAGATCAGACGGGTCTGATCCTGGTCAGCCAGCGAGCTGGTGCCAGTGCCACGGTAGACACCGTGACGCAGGCTGGCGCCCAGGCCTTTGAAGGTGCCTTCCTGGATGACGTAGTCGACGCGAGCGTCACGTTCCCATTCGCTGAAGGTACCGTTGCCGTTGGCGTTCTTGCCGTCTTCACCTTTCAGGTAGGAGACCGAAGCTTTCAGGCCAGGGACGCCCAGACGCGCGAAGTCATACGAGTACTGACCGAAGGTGGTGTTTTCACCGGCCTTGGCGAACTGGTTGATCATGCTGTCGGTGAACAGGTAGAAGCTGGAGCCACCGGCGCCTTCGTTGCGGCCATTGCCATCAACGACGCTGCCTTGGTTGAGCCAGACGAAACCACCGTCATCGTTGACGCGCTGGTGACCGAGCATCAGCGCATGGCCGCCCAGGGTGTAGGTGAACATGGCGGTCCAGGTCTTGTTGTCGACCTCGCCAGCGTTCTTGGCATAACCGCCGTTGTTGTTGAAGCGGTAGCCGGCTTCACCGTTCTTGCCGTCGCTGCTGCTGTCGAAGTAGCGCAGGTCGGTCTTGAACGACTGGTCGTCAGCAATCTTGAACACGTGGGTCGCGCCCAGGAAGTGCTGCTTGTAGAAGTCTTCCAGGTTCGAGTAGTAGTACTGCAGGGTCAGGTCTGGCGTGAGCTTGTAGTCCAGGCCGCCGTAGCGGAACTTGTTGCTGTCCTGGGTAGCGCCCGCCACGGACAGGCCGGTACGGTTGCTCGAAGCACGGCCCATGGCGTGGGTCAGCTGACCGGCGTTGACGGTCAGGTTGTCGATTTCCTTCGACTGGATGGTGCCACCCTCGAAGGTCTGCGGCAGCAGACGGCCATCGTTCGCCACCAGGATCGGCAGGTTCGGCGCCAGGGCGCTACCGAAGTGGGCTTCGGTCTTGGAGAAGCGAGCCTTGGCATTACCGCCTACACGCGCCCACTGGCTTACAGCAGACCCGTCGGTATCGCTCGGGAAGAAGCTGCTGTTGTCAGGGTGCTTGCCGCGGCCGCCATCCAGGTGAATACCCCACAGGGCCTGAACATCGACGCCGAAGCCAACGGTACCTTCGGTGAAACCGGACAGGTAGTCGAGCTTGAAGCCCTGGCCAGACTCGCGGTTGTCAGCACCGCCGTCACGGTTGTCGTTGTTGAAGTACATGGTGCGCGAGCTGAGCGACAGTTTGCTGTCTTCAACGAAACCGGCAGCGCCTGCTTGTTGGGCGAGAACCCCCAGTGCCACGGCCAGAGCCAGGCTGGACTTGTACATGTTTTGCTCCTCTACGTTCTAATTCTTGTGTATCTCTGGAGGCGGGGTCTGCTGCCCCGCTCACCGTGGATTGGCGATTTAGTCCCAAAGCGTGACCATGAAGTCAATCGTTTCTAAACGTTTCGCGACTTTGGTCTAAGACGCCACCTGCGCTACAGGATAATGACAATCCTATAAATCCAAAATGACCGTTTTATGAATTTGTAAGATTTTTCGGGAATATGTTAGGAACCTTTACTGCCATTTGTTGTAAACGGCGCATTCGTTCATAACTTTGGGTTATTTGCAAACGTTTGCTCATAACCTAATTCCATACTGATATAAGGGACGAAAAAGCCTAGCAGCCCTGTCGGATTTCGCCATTGCGCGACATCAACGGCGCGCGGCTTAAAGCATTTGGCTCCTAAGCTAATTCTAAAAAGTTATTTATTTTAGATTTCTTAGATCATTTAGTCTTCTCGTCATCCATCACATCGATTGCCTGACGAGAGGTTCAACCATGATCCCGCACGCTCCGCTGCGCCTGTTCGCCGCCCTGACCCTCGCCGGCACCAGCTGGTTGGCCCAGGCCGCCGACCTGACCGTGGCCTACCAGACCACCGTTGACCCGGCCAAAGTGGCCCAGGTCGATGGCGACTACGAAAAAGCCAGCAAGGCCAGTATCGACTGGCGCAAATTCGACAACGGCGCCGATGTGATCACGGCTGTGGCCAGCGGTGACGTGCAGATCGGCTACCTCGGTTCCAGCCCGCTGGCCGCTGCGGCAACACGCAAACTGCCGGTCGAGACCTTCCTGATCGCCACCCAGATCGGCGCGGGCGAAGCACTGGTGGCGCGCGACAGCATCAAGACGCCGCAAGACCTGATCGGCAAGAAAGTGGCCGTGCCTTTCGTTTCCACCGGCCACTACAGCCTGCTGGCGGCGCTCAAGGCCTGGAACATCGACCCGTCCAAGTTACAGATCCTCAACCTCGCGCCACCGGCGATCATTGCCGCCTGGAAACGCGGTGACATCGACGCGACCTACGTCTGGGACCCCGCCCTGGGCGTGGCCAAGGAAAACGGCAAGGTGCTGATCACCTCCGGTGAACTGGCCGAAAAAGGCGCACCGACCTTCGACGCCTGGATCGTGCGCAAGGACTTCGCCGACAAGCACCCTGACGTGGTCAAGGCGTTCGCCAAGGTCACCCTCGACGCCTACGCCGACTACCGCAAAGACCCGCAAGCCTGGCTGGCCAACAAGGACAACGTGGCCAAGCTGGTCAAGCTGTCCGGCGCCAAGGCCAGCGATATCCCGGTGCTGCTGGAAGGCAACGTCTACCCATTGGCCGCCGACCAGGCCAACGCCCTGGGTGCACCGACCACCCAAGCGCTGACCGACACAGCCACCTTCCTCAAGCAACAAGGCAAAGTCGACGCGGTGCTGCCGGACTACTCGCCGTACGTCAGCGCCAAGTTCCTTCCAAACTGATCCGGAGCCCGTCATGGCCTTGCTTGAACTGGAGCGCATCAGCGCACAGTACCCTGGCGCCAGCACCCCGGTGCTGGCCGACATCAACCTGAGCCTGGGGCCACGCCAGCTGCTGGTGGCCCTCGGGCCATCCGGCAGCGGCAAGACGTCGCTGCTCAACCTGATCGCCGGCTTCGTCGCCCCCTGCGGCGGCCGCATCACCCTTGACGGTGCACCGGTCAACGGCCCCAGCGCCGAACGCGGTGTGGTGTTCCAAGACGATGCCTTGCTGCCCTGGCAAAACGTGCTGGGCAACGTCGCCTTCGGCCTTGAACTGGCCGGCGTACCGCGCCCCCAGCGCGAGGCCAAAGCCCGCGAGATGCTGGCCTTGGTCGACCTGGAAGGGTTTGCCGAGCGGCGCATATGGCAATTGTCCGGTGGCCAGAAGCAGCGTGTCGGCCTGGCCCGCGCGCTGGCGGCCGACCCACGGGTACTGCTGATGGACGAGCCGTTCGGCGCACTCGACGCCTTCACCCGCGAGCAGATGCAAGAGCTGCTGCTGCAGGTTTGGCAGCGCACCGCAAAGCCTGTGTTCCTGATTACCCACGACATTGAAGAAGCGGTGTTCCTCGCCAGCGAGCTGGTGCTGCTGGCGCCCAACCCAGGGCGTGTGGTCGAGCGCCTGCAGTTGGACTTCGGCCAACGCTACGCGGCGGGCGAGCCGGCCCGGGCGATCAAGTCCGACCCACGCTTCATCGAAACCCGCGAGCATGTGCTGGCGCGGGTCTTCTCCCAACGCCAAAGCCTGCAGGAGCGCGCATGAGCAGCCTGGATCTGCCGGTTACCGGCAAACGCGACGCCCACACCCGGCCTGCTGAAAAGGCACGCCGCCCGCTTGCTACCCGCTGGATCAGCACCCTGACCCTGGCCAGCCTGCTGCTGGCCTGGTGGCTGGTGACGGCCGCCGGCTGGATCGAGCCGCTGTTCCTGCCGGCGCCCGGCGATATCCTGGCCAGGGCCTGGACCCTACTGACCCAGGGCTACATGGATGCCAGCCTGTGGCAGCACCTGGGGGCAAGCCTGGGCCGTATCGGCCTGGCACTGGTCTCCGCCACCCTGACCGCCATCCCGGTCGGCATCGCCATCGGTTACAACCGTGTGGCGCGGGGCATTCTCGACCCGCTGATCGAGTTCTACCGCCCTATTCCGCCTCTGGCCTATCTGCCGCTCATCGTCATCTGGTGCGGCATCGGCGAGCTGTCGAAAGTGTTGCTGATTTACCTGGCGATCTTCGCCCCGATTGCCATCGCCACCGCCACCGGCGTACGCACCGTCGACCCGGCCAAACTGCGCGCCGCGCAATCGCTGGGGGCGACCCAGGCGCAACTAATCCGCCATGTGATCCTGCCCAGCGCCTTGCCCGACATCCTCACCGGCATCCGCATCGGCCTTGGGGTCGGTTGGTCGACCCTGGTCGCTGCAGAACTGATCGCCGCCACCAGCGGCCTGGGCTTCATGGTGCAGTCGGCGGCGCAGTTCCTGGTCACTGACGTGGTGGTGCTGGGCATTCTGCTGATCGCCCTGATCGCCTTCGCGTTGGAAATGAGCCTGCGCGCGCTGCAACGCAAGCTGGTGCCCTGGCACGGGCAAAGCCACTGACCACGCCGGCATTTCGGCGCCTAGTAAAAACAGATCGAGACCGACATGAGCCTGACCATCACCCCTCTCAGCCCGGCGCTCGGCGCCCAGATCAGCGGCGTGGACATCAGCCGCGACATCACCACCGAGCAGCGCGACGCCATCGAGCAAGCGCTGCTCAAGCACCAGGTGCTGTTCTTCCGCGATCAACCGATCAACCCAGACCAGCAAGCCCGCTTTGCGGCCCGCTTTGGTGACCTGCACATCCACCCGATCTACCCCAACGTGCCGGAAACCCCGCAGGTGCTGGTGCTCGACACGGCGGTCACCGACGTGCGCGACAATGCCGTCTGGCACACCGACGTGACCTTCCTGCCGACCCCGGCGTTGGGCGCGGTACTCAGCGCCAAGCAACTGCCGGCGTATGGCGGCGACACCCTGTGGGCCAGTGGCATTGCCGCCTTCGAAGCCTTGTCGGCGCCCCTGCGCGAGATGCTTGATGGGCTGACGGCCACCCATGACTTCACCAAGTCGTTCCCGCTCGAGCGTTTTGGCACCACGCCAGAAGACCTGGCGCGCTGGGAAGCGACCCGGCGCAACAACCCGCCGCTGTCACACCCAGTGATCCGCACGCACCCGGTCAGCGGGCGCAAGGCGCTGTTCGTCAACGAAGGGTTTACCACGCGCATCAACGAATTGAACGAGTATGAGAGCGACGCGTTGCTCAAGCTGCTGTTCGCCCATGCGACCAGGCCTGAGTTCAGCATTCGCTGGCGGTGGCAGGAAAATGATGTGGCGTTCTGGGACAACCGCGTGACCCAGCATTTTGCGGTGGATGATTACCGGCCGAATCGGCGGGTGATGCACCGGGCGACGATTTTGGGGGATGCGCCGTTTTGAACCGCGGGAGGCCGTTGGCCTCCATTCGCAGCACAAGGCTGCTCCTACAGGGGATCGCACATCCTGTAGGAGCAGCCTTGTGCTGCGAAAGGGCCGCAAAGCGGCCCCAGCGGGCTAGCGGACCAAGTGCAAGTACTGCATATGCCGCTCGTACTGGTCGAGGATGTCGTTGATGATCTGCTCCTTGCTGTAGCCCACCAGGTCGTAGTTCTGGCTGCCCTCGCTCAGGTGCACCTCCGCCCGGTAATAACGGCGGTTCTTCAACTCCTGAGCACCCAGCCCACCCAGCGCAAACGACGGCGTGAAATAGCCGCGCATCTGCACCTGGTAGATGAAGGGTTGCTCCTCGCCATGGCCCACTTTCAAGCTGACGTTGTCGTGGCTCGGGTCGTCCTGGGTAATCAGCACCAGGCCCTTCTGCTCGAACACCTCACGCACATCGGCAATCGCCGGGCGCACCACGTCGTCCATGAAGCGGTACACCTCATCGCGTGACGGGAAGTGCACGGCCTGGCTCAGGCGCTGGCGCCAGCCGCCGCGCCCACGACGCGACTGAGCGAACGGCGCCAGCGAATGCATCTGCGCAATCTGCCGCTGGGACTCCAGGTAAAACGCCTTGTGCAGCCCCCACATCATGCACAGCAAGATCAGCGAGAACGGCAGCGAGGTCAGCACCACCGCCGACTTCAGCGAATCGATGCTGCCGGCGAACAGCAATGCACTGGTGATCAACGCGGTCATCGCGCCCCAGAAAATCCGCAGCCAGTTAGGCCCGTCTTCATCCGGGTCACCACCCTTGGCCGACAAAGTCGACAGCACCACAGTGCCCGAGTCGGCCGAGGTGACGAAGAACACGAAGCTGATAAACACCGTGGTCGCGATGACCACCTTGCTCCAGGGGTAGGTCTCCAGCAGCAGGTACAGGCTCATCGACGGGTTATCCAGCGCCGATTGGCCAAGCGCGGTCATGCCATGGTTGATGACCTGGTCCAATGCGCTGTTGCCGAAGATCGACATCCACGCCAGGGTGAAGCCCAGGGGAATCAACAACACGCCGAAGACAAATTCGCGGATGGTGCGCCCGCGCGAGATACGCGCAATGAACAAGCCCACGAACGGCGCCCAGGCGATCCACCAGGCCCAGTAGAACACCGTCCAACCGCCCAGCCAGTCGCGGTTTTCGCCATAGGCATAGACGTCGAAGCTCTTGCGGGGCAAGGCGCCGAGGTAGTCACCCAGGTTCTGGATAAGGGTGTTGAACAGGTGCTGGGTAGGGCCGGCAAACAGCACGAACAGCAACAGCGCGCAGGCCAGGAACAGGTTGATGTCGCTCATCACCCGCACGCCTTTCTCCACCCCGGCGACCGCCACGGCCACCGCCGCGCCCATCATCAGGGTGATCAGCGCGACCTGCACCCACTGGCTGTGGCTGATCCCGAACAGGTAATCCAGGCCGGCGTTCAGGTGCAACACGCCAAAGCCCATGTCGGCGCCCAGGCCGAACACCGTGGCAATGATGCCGAAGCCATCCACCGCGTAACCAATCGGCCCGTTGATGCGCTTGCCGATCAGGGGGTACAGCGCCGAGCGCAAGGCCAGCGGCAGGTTATGCCGGTAGGCGAAGTAGGCCAGCGCCATGCCGACGAAGGCAAACACGCCCCAGCCATGCAGGCCCCAGTGCAAGAACAGGATCTGCATGGCCTGGCGCCCGGCCTCTGCCGTGCCTGCTTCGCCCTGGGGCGGCTGCAGCATGTGGGTCAGCGGTTCGGACACGCAGAAGAAGAACAGCGTGATGCTGATGCCGGCGGCAAACAGCATGCCGGCCCAGGACAAGTAGCTGAACTCGGGTTCGTCGTGGTCGGCACCGAGCTTGATCTTGCCGTAGCCAGACAAGGCGGTGACCACCACGAAGACCAGGTACAGCGTCATCGCCAGCATGTAGTACCAGCCAACCGTATTGGCCGCCCAGTTCTGCGCCGCCAGCAACCAGTCGCCTGCAGCTTGCGGATTGGTGATGACGATCAGGCCGAAGATGAGGATGAAACTTGCCGCGAAATAGAACACCGGAGGGTTCATGCGCATCTTGCCGTTGGCAAGGGTGGGGGTCGGTGCACTCATCGGGCATGCACCTCGTCACGTGACGTAAGGTTCGAAATGAACGGGTTCAGCAAAGGAATCCTCCTGTTGAACACCGGCAGCGGACCAGCGTTTTTTCATTGAACAAGCGTTCAAGTTAACCATGGATCGGGATTTGATGCGAACCGGGGTGCTGATCGGTGCCTGCCTGAGCCGGCCCTTTTGCGGGGCAAGCCCGCTCCCCCAGGTACATCACTAGCCCCAATAGGCTGATGATTCTGTGGGAGCGGGCTCGCCCCGCGAAAGGGCTGGTACAGCCAGTAAAGACCTCAGGTCAGTTCTTGTCCTGGCAATCCAGCTGTAGGTTGGCCTGGGTAATGTTGCTCTCGGCCGGCACGCTGCGGGTGAGCCACACATTACCGCCAATGGTCGAGCCCTTGCCGATGGTAATGCGCCCCAGGATCGTCGCCCCCGCATAGATCACCACGTCGTCCTCGACGATCGGGTGGCGCGGTAGGCCTTTGTGCAGGGTCCCTGACTCATCGCTTGGGAAGCGCTTGGCGCCCAGTGTCACCGCCTGGTAAATACGTACCCGCTCGCCGATGATCGCGGTCTCGCCAATCACCACGCCGGTGCCGTGGTCGATGAAGAAGCTCGGGCCGATCTGCGCGCCGGGGTGGATGTCGATGCCGGTCGCCGAATGTGCCAGCTCCGAACTGATGCGCGCCAGCAGCGGCAAACCAGCCTGGTACAAGTGATGCGCCAGGCGGTGATGGATGATGGCGAGGATGCCTGGGTAGCACAGCAGCACCTCATCGACACTGCGCGCCGCCGGGTCACCGTGGTAGGCGGCCAGCACGTCGGTGTCGAGCAATACCCGCAAGTTGGGCAGCGCCGCAGCAAAATCCTGGATCAGCCGCAGTGCCTGGGCATCGACGGACACCAGGTCACCCTGGCTCTGCCGGGCGGCGTAGCGCAGCTCCAGGCGGGCCTGGGCCAGCAATGCAGTCAGGGCGGCATCCAGGGTGTGCCCTACGTAAAAATCTTCACTCTCTTCGCGCAGGTCGACCGGCCCAAGGCGCATCGGGAACAGCGCCCCGCACAACTGCTCGAGAATCTGCCGCATGGCCTCGCGAGAGGGCAGTTCGCGCCCGCCCTGCTCGCCAATGCTGCGGCCATTGCGGCTGCGCCATTGCTCACGGGCGCTGCGCAAACCACTGACGATACTGTGCAGCTGCCAATGCGCGGATGTTGGTTGTTCGCTCACGGTGTTCTCCTGCCTGGGGCCAATCTGTCGTTATGCAATCCACTCTACGGCAAATCCATCCCTTGGAAAAAACAACGCTTTATTCCATCCTGCGCTAAGTCGGGCATAAGCCGCGATGACGGCGCCAGTATCCTGGCCTACCCTCAAAGCTGACGTCACTCGGCAGAAAAACAAAACGGAATAATAAGATAATTTTTTATTATTTCCTGGCCTAAGCGGCCAACTTTATAGTCGCCACCCACTACTTCCACACCAAGCGCGGGGCCTGACATGTCGAAATTCGCCAAACCGCTACTCAACGCCAGCCTGGCCATCCTGCTGGGTGCCGGCCTGCTCAGCCAGGCCTTCGCCGGCGAGCAATTGAAGACCATTCAGGAAAAGGGCGTGATCAACGTCGGCCTGGAAGGCACCTACCCACCGTTCAGCTTCCAGGATGAAAGCGGCAAGCTGGCCGGCTTCGAAGTGGAGCTTTCGGAACTGCTGGCCAAGGAGCTTGGGGTCAAGGCCAAGATCCAGCCGACCAAATGGGACGGCATCCTTGCAGCGCTGGAGTCCAAACGCCTGGACGTGGTGGTCAACCAAGTGACCATCTCCGAAGAGCGCAAGAAAAAGTACGACTTCTCCGAGCCCTACACCATCTCCGGCATCCAGGCGTTGGTGCTGAAGAAGAAAGCCGCAGACCTGAACATCAAGACTGCACAGGACCTGGCGGGCAAGAAAGTCGGCGTCGGCCTGGGCACCAACTACGAGCAGTGGGTGAAGCAGGACGTGCCGAAAGCCGAAGTCCGCACCTATGAAGACGACCCGACCAAGTTCGCCGACCTGCGCAACGGCCGCATCGACGCGATCCTGATCGACCGCCTGGCCGCACTGGAATACGCGCAAAAAGCCAAGGACACCGAGCTTGCCGGCGATGCCTTCTCGCGCCTGGAAAGCGGCGTGGCCCTGCGCAAAGGCGAACCTGAGTTGCTGGCGGCCCTCAACAAGGCCATCGACAAGCTCAAGGCCGACGGCACGCTGGCCAAGCTGTCGGAAAAATACTTCGGTGCCGATGTCACTAAATGATCGCTGAAAGCCTGCAACTCGTTGTCGATTCCACGCCCTTCCTGCTGAAGGGCGCGGGTTATACGGTGCTGCTCAGTGTCGGTGGCATGTTCTTCGGCCTGGTGCTGGGGTTTGCCCTGGCGCTGATGCGGCTGTCGAAGATGTTGCCGCTGAACTGGCTGGCACGCATCTACGTGTCGTTCTTCCGGGGCACGCCGCTGCTGGTGCAGCTGTTCGTGATCTACTTCGGCATGCCGCAGATCGGTATCGAACTCGACCCCATCCCGGCCTCGCTGATCGGCCTGTCGCTAAACATGGCAGCTTACATCTGCGAAATCCTGCGTGCGGCGATTTCCTCGATCGACCGTGGCCAGTGGGAAGCCGCTGCCAGCATCGGCATGACCCGCACCCAGGCCATGCGCCGGGCCATCCTGCCGCAAGCCCTGCGTACGGCCTTGCCGCCGCTGGGCAACAGCTTCATCTCGCTGGTCAAGGACACCGCCCTGGCGGCGACCATCCAGGTGCCCGAGCTGTTCCGCCAGGCCCAGCTGATTACCGCGCGCACCTTCGAAGTCTTCACCATGTACCTGGCTGTGGCGGTTATCTACTGGATCCTCTGCAGTATCCTCGCGCACTTCCAGAACCGCATGGAAGCGCGGGTCAACCAGCATGACCAGGAGCATTGAGCATGATCGTAGTTAAAGGCCTGTCCAAGCAGTTCAAGGGCCAGACCGTGCTCAATGGTATCGACCTGACCGTGCAGCCAGGCGAAGTGGTCGCCATCATCGGCCCCAGCGGCTCGGGCAAGACCACCTTCCTGCGCTGCCTCAACCTGCTGGAAACCCCCGACGCCGGCCAGATCCAGATCGGCGCCATCAGCATCGATGCCAATCGCCCGCTGGGTGGGCAGCAGAGTGCGATTCGCCGGTTGCGTCAGCAGGCCGGTTTCGTGTTCCAGAACTTCAACCTGTTCCCCCACCGTACCGCCCTGGAAAACGTCATCGAGGGCCCGGTGATCGTCAAGAAGACGCCCCGCGACCAGGCCATCGCCCTGGGCCGCAAGCTGATGGCCAAGGTAGGCCTGGCGGGCAAGGAAGACGCCTACCCCCGGCGCCTTTCCGGTGGCCAGCAGCAGCGGGTAGCGATTGCCCGTGCCCTGGCGATGGAGCCTGAGGTGATTCTGTTTGATGAACCCACCTCGGCGCTCGACCCGGAGCTGGTTGGCGAAGTGCTCGCCACCATCCGCGGCCTGGCCGAAGAAAAGCGCACCATGATCATCGTTACCCACGAGATGAGTTTTGCCCGTGATGTGGCGAACCGGGTGATCTTCTTCGACAAGGGGGTGATCGTCGAACAGGGTGAAGCCAAGGCGCTGTTTGCGGCGCCCAAGGAAGAGCGTACCCGGCAGTTCTTGCGCAAGTTCCTCGGCACCGCAGCTTCGGAATAAACCTGTACTGGCCTCTTCGCGGGCAAGTCGGACCGCCGCACCGCCGCTCCCACAGTTTGTATGCTCACCCTGTGGGAGCGGCGGTGCGGCGGTCCGACTTGCCCGCGAAGAGGCCGGCACCTGCTGCGCAAATCTCAACTTCTATATATATTCCAAAAGGTTAGTTCATAATCTTTTAATAAGCCATTAGGGTATATACACCGGACCACCGGACCAGCAAACGTCTGTCGCCATCAGCTGAAGCGACGCATCTACTTTTGTGAGGTTAGGAATGGTCAGGATCACAATCACCCCAGTGCGTATCGCCAGGGCATTGAGTGCAGCCAAGGAGCGGTACTGATGTCCAGCCAGCCAAATACCCTTTTCCACAGCGACGTCGACAGCTCGCCCCTGCTGCTGCCAGCCAAGGTGCTGCGCAACGACGCCGAGGCCCTGCAAGCCGCACGCGAACTGGCCGACGTGGCCCGTGAGCAGGCCGCACGCCGCGACCAGCAACGCAAACTGCCGTGGGCAGAGATCGAGCAGTTCACCCGCAGCGGCCTGGGCAGCATCAGCGTACCCAAGGCCTATGGCGGCCCCGATGTCTCGTTCGAAACCGTGGCGGAAGTCTTCCGCCTGATCAGTGCCGCCGACCCAGCCCTGGGGCAGATCCCGCAGAACCAGTTCGGCATGCTGCAGTTGCTGCGCCTGACCGCCACCGAGGCACAGCAGGCGGTGATCTTCCGCAGCGTGCTGGACGGCTGGCGCATCGGCAATGCCGGCCCCGAGCGCGGCACCAAAGACACCCTGACCCTGAAGGCGAAGATCACCCGCGCAGGCGACGGTTATCGCATCAGTGGTGAAAAGTTCTACTCCACGGGCGCCCTGTACGCCCACTGGGTGGCGGTCAAGGCACTGGACGACGAAGGCCGCCAGCGCCTGGCCTTCGTCCGCCGCGGCAGCCCTGGGCTGCGCATCGTCGATGACTGGTCTGGGTTCGGCCAACGCACCACCGCCAGCGGCACCGTGCTGCTCGACCAGGTGCCGGTCGATGCGGATCTGGTGATCGACAACTGGCGCCAGCGTGACACGCCGAATATCCAGGGCGCGGCTTCGCAGTTGATCCAGGCAGCCATCGACGCCGGCATCGCCGAAGCGGCCATCGATGATGCCATCAGCTTTGTGCGCGACAAATCGCGGCCCTGGATCGAGGCCAAGGTCGAGCGCGCCAGCGACGACCCGTACGTGATCGCCGACATCGGCCGCCTCAAGCTCGAGCTGCACGCTGCCGAGGCGCTGCTGCGCAAAGCGGCGCGGGTACTCGATGAGGTCAATGCCGCACCCATCGACGCTGCCTCTGCGGCCCGCGCTTCAATCGCCGTGGCCGAGGCCAAGGTGCTGACCACCGAGGTCTCCTTGCAGGCCAGCGAAAAGCTGTTCGAGCTGGCCGGCAGCCGCGCCACCCTGGCCGAGTTCAACCTCGACCGCCACTGGCGCAACGCCCGCGTGCACACCCTGCATGACCCGGTGCGCTGGAAGTACCACGCGGTGGGCGCTTACCACCTGAACGGCAGCCTGCCTGCGCGGCATTCCTGGATCTGATTTGCAGCCTTTGGGGCTGCTGCGCAGCCCATTCGCGGGGCAAGCCCGCTTCCACACCTGAGATCAGTGCAGTGTGTCTGTGGGAGCGGGCTTGCCCCGCGAATGGGCCGCACAGCGGCCCCCGGAGAAACACCATGACCACAAACATCATCACCAGCGACACCCAAGCCCTGGCCATCGCCGAAGACATCGCCCAGCAACTGCGCCGCGACAGCGCCCTGCGCGACCGCGAGCGCCGCCTGCCCCATGCCGAACTCGACCTGTTCACCCGCTCCGGCCTGTGGGCCATCAGCGTGCCCAAGGCCTTCGGCGGCGCTGGTGTGTCCAACGTCACCCTGGCCAAAGTCATCGCCCGCATCGCCCAGGCCGACGGCTCCTTGGGGCAGATCCCGCAAAACCACTTCTATGCCCTGGAAGTGCTGCGGGTAAACGGCAGCCCTGAACAACAGCAACGCCTGTACGCCGAAGTGCTGGCCGGCCGGCGCTTTGGCAATGCCTTGGCCGAACTGGGTACCAAGACCGCCAACGACCGCACCACCCGCCTGAGCCGCGATGGTGATGGGTTCCGTATCAATGGCCGCAAGTTCTATTCCACCGGTGCCCTTTACGCCCAGCGCATCCCGACCTCGGTGATCGATGACGATGGCGTACAACAATTGGCCTTCGTCCCCGCCGACAGCCAAGGCCTGCAGGTGATCGACGACTGGAGCGGCTTCGGCCAGCGCACCACCGGCAGTGGTTCGGTGGTATTCGACAACGTGTGGGTCAGCGCGCAAGACGTAGTCCCCTTCCAGAGCGCCTTCGAACGCCCGACCCCAGTCGGCCCGCTGGCACAGATTCTCCACGCTGCCATCGACACCGGCATCGCCCGCGCCGCCTACGAAGATGCCCTACACTTCGTGCGCACCCGCAGCCGCCCCTGGGTCGACTCGGGCCTGGACAAGGCCAGCGAAGACCCCTTGACCCTGAAAAGCTTCGGCCAACTGGCGATCCGCCTGCACGCCACCGAAGCCCTGCTCGAACGCGCCGGTGAATACCTCGACCGCGCCCAGCAAGACAGCAGCGTCGACAACGTCGCCGCCGCCTCCATTGCCGTGGCCGAAGCACGCGCCATCAGCACCGAGATTTCCCTCGCCGCCGGCACCACGCTGTTCGAACTGGCCGGTAGCCAGGCCACCCTCGCCGAGCACAACCTCGACCGCCACTGGCGCAACGCCCGCGTCCACACCCTGCACGACCCAGTGCGCTGGAAGTACCACGCCATCGGCAACTACTACCTGAACAACGAAAACCCGCCGCGCCGGGGGACAATCTGATGGCCAAGCAGATTCTGCTCAATGCCTTCAACATGAACTGCATCGGGCACATCAACCATGGCCTGTGGACCCACCCGCGGGACACCTCGACCCAGTACAAGACGCTTGAATACTGGACCGACCTGGCACGCCTGCTGGAACGGGGCTTGTTCGACGGCCTGTTCATCGCCGACATCGTCGGCACCTACGACATCTATGGCCAGTCGCTGGAGGTAACGCTCAAGGAGTCGATCCAGCTACCCGTCAACGACCCCCTGCTGTTGGTCTCGGCCATGGCTGCCGTCACCCGCAACCTGGGCTTCGGCCTTACCGCCAACCTCACTTACGAGGCGCCTTACTTGTTCGCCCGGCGCCTCTCCACGCTCGACCACCTCACCAATGGCCGGGTCGGCTGGAACATCGTCACCGGCTACCTCGACAGCGCGGCCCGCGCCATGGGCCTGGCGCAGCAACCCGAGCATGATCGGCGCTACGATCAGGCCGACGAGTACCTGCAGGTGCTGTACAAACTGCTCGAAGGCAGCTGGGCTGACGATGCCGTGGTCGCCGACCGCGAGCAGCGCATCTACGCCCAGCCCGACAAAGTGCGCAAAGTCAGCCACCACGGCGAGTTCTACAACGTCGAGGGCTACCACCTGTGCGAGCCCTCAGCGCAACGCACACCGGTGTTGTTCCAGGCGGGCAGTTCCCCGCGCGGCCTCGCCTTTGCCGGCAACCATGCCGAGTGCGTGTTCATCAGCGGCCAGGACAAAACCGCCACCCGCGCCCAGGTCGACAAGGTGCGGGCGGCCGCCAAGGCGGCGGGCCGCGATCCGCAGGCGGTCAAGGTGTTCATGGGCATCACGGTGATCGTCGCCCCCACTGAGCAACAGGCCCAAGCCAAGCATGCCGAATACCTGCGCCATGCCAGCCCCGAGGCCGGCGTGGCCCACTTTGCCGCCTCCACCGGCATCGACTTTGCGGCCTATGGGCTGGACGAGCCGATCGGTTTCAGCAAGGGCAACGCCATTCAATCGGCCACGCGCCAACTGCAGGAAAACGCCTGGACCCGCCGCCGCCTGCTTGATCAGCACGCCCTGGGCGGACGCTACGTGACCCTGGTCGGCAGCCCTGAACAGGTCGCCGATGCCCTGATCGCCTGGCTCGACGAAACCGGGCTGGACGGCTTCAACCTGACCCGCACCGTCACCCCAGAAAGCTTTGAGGACTTCATCGACCTGGTCATCCCGCAGCTACAACAGCGTGGCCGCTACAAGAGCGCCTACGCCGAGGGCACCCTGCGCGAGAAGTTGTTCGACACCGACCACCCGCACCTGCCCGCCAGCCATCCTGGCTCGCGCTACCGCTTTACCCCAACCCCTGCCCCGACTGGAGCCCTGCACCATGCTTGAGAAACTGTTCCGGCCCGTCGCGGCCATTGCGGTCACCCTTGGCCTGTCCGCCGGCGCCTTCGCCGCCGAGCCGTTGAAAATCGGCACGACCTCCGCCTTTGCGATTCCCCTGGAAACCGCCGTGGAAGAAGCCCACAAGCAAGGCCTGGACGTGAAGCTGATCGAGTTCAGCGACTGGATAGCCCCCAATGTCAGCCTCAACAGCGGCGACATCGACGTGAACTACTTCCAGCACATCCCGTTCCTGGAAAACGCCAAGGCCGCTGCGGGCTTCAACCTGGTGCCCTACGCGCCAGGCATCATCAACAACGTCGGCCTGTACTCGAAAAAGTACAAAAACTTCGCCGAGCTGCCCGAAGGCGCCAGCGTGGCCATCGCCAACGACCCGATCAACAGCGGCCGTGGCCTGCAGTTACTGGCCAAGGCGGGGCTGATCACGCTTAAACCTGGGGTCGGCTACAAGGCCACGGAAGACGACATCATCGCCAACCCCAAGCACCTTAAAATCCTTCAGGTCGAGGCGGTGCAACTGGTGCGCGCCTATGATGACGCCGACCTGGTCCAGGGCTACCCGGCCTACATCCGCCTGGCCAACAGCTTCGACGCCACCTCCGCGCTGCTGTTCGATGGCCTGGAAAACAAAGAGTACGTGATCCAGTTCGTCATTCGCCCGCAAAGCAAGGACGACCCGCGCCTGGCCAAGTTCGTCGATATCTACCAACACTCGCCCGCGGTGCGCGCGGCCTTGAACAAAGCCCACGGCAACCTCTACCAGGCCGGTTGGGAGGGCTGACATGAGCCAGGCCAGCGCGCTCAGGGCGCCGACACCCCAACCATTGCCGCCAACGGCCAAGGAACAGGCCCTGCGCCCAGAGGTCAACGAAGCCCACGTGCGCTTCATCGGCCTCGGCAAGACCTACCCTGGCCAGGCTCAGCCTGCCTTACAAGGCATCGACCTGAACATCCGCCATGGCGAGATCTTCGGCATCATCGGCCGCAGCGGCGCCGGCAAGTCGTCGCTGCTGCGCACCATCAACCGCCTGGAACAACCCAGCCAGGGCCGCGTGCTGATCGACCAGGTGGACATCGCGCCCTTCGACGAGGACCGCTTGGTTGCGCTGCGCCGGCGCATCGGCATGATTTTCCAGCACTTCAACCTGATGTCGGCCAAGACCGTGTGGCAGAACGTCGAGCTGCCGCTGAAAGTGGCCGGCGTGCCCAAGGCCGAGCGCCAGCGCAAGGTGCGCGCACTGCTGGAGCTGGTCGGCCTGCAGGAAAAGCACCACGTTTACCCCGCGCAGCTGTCGGGCGGGCAAAAGCAACGCGTCGGCATCGCTCGGGCGCTGGTGCACGACCCCGAGATCCTCTTGTGCGACGAGGCCACCTCGGCACTCGACCCTGAAACCACGGCCTCGATCCTTGAACTGCTGCGTGATATCAACCTGCGCCTGGGCCTGACCATCGTGCTGATCACCCATGAAATGGCGGTAATCCGCGATATCTGCCACCGCGTGGTGGTGCTGGAGCGCGGCGAAGTGGTCGAGCAAGGGGAAGTCTGGCGGGTATTCGGCACACCGCGCCATGAAGTGACGCGGACCTTGCTCGCGCCCTTGCAGGCTAAGCTGCCCGCGACTTTGCAGGCCAGCCTCAAGGCCAGCCCGCAAAGCCGCGACAGCGCCGTGGTGCTCAAGCTGACCTTGCTCGGCGAGCCAGAGCTTTCTGCCCTGTTCACCGACCTCGGCGGCCGCGTGCGCCTGCTGCAAGGTGGCGTTGAAACCATCGGTGAGCATGCCCTTGGGCAGTTGATCCTGTCGGTGCAGCATTCGCCACACGACACCCACCAATTGCTGGAGCGTGCCCGCCGTTGGGCCGAAGATGTGGAGGTACTGGGCCATGTGGTTTGATCGCCTGCTTGAAGGCTTGCTCGACACCCTGCTGATGGTCGGCGTGTCGTCGCTGATCGCGCTGTTGGTCGGTGTACCGATGGCGGTGCTGCTGGTCACCAGCGACAAGGGCGGCATCTTCGAGGCACCGCTGCTGAACCGGGTGCTGGGCGCGTTCGTCAACCTGTTCCGTTCGATCCCGTTTCTGATCCTGATGGTCGCGCTGATCCCCTTCACCCGCCTGGTGGTAGGCACCACCTATGGCGTGTGGGCGGCCGTGGTGCCGCTGACCATCGCCGCCACCCCCTTCTTTGCCCGGATTGCCGAGGTGAGCTTGCGCGAAGTGGACCACGGCCTGGTGGAAGCGGCGCAAGCCATGGGCTGCCGGCGCTGGCACATCGTCTGGCATGTGCTGCTGCCCGAAGCGCTGCCCGGCATCGTCGGGGGGTTCACCATTACCCTGGTGACCCTCATCAACTCGTCAGCCATGGCCGGGGCGATTGGCGCCGGTGGGCTGGGCGACATTGCCTATCGGTATGGGTATCAGCGCTTTGACAGCCAAATCATGCTGACCGTGATCGCCATGCTGGTGGCATTGGTGGCGTTGATTCAACTGGGTGGGGATCGGCTGGCGAAGGGGTTGAACAAGCGGTGAGTCGTTAGCGGTCCGGCGCCCCGGCAAGGCTGCTTCTATAGGGGTCGCGATTCTTGTAGGAGCGGCATTGCGTCGCGAATGGGCTGCGAAGCAGCCCCAGGATCTCACCGGCGACCCATCACCCCCAAGGTAGATCCTGCGCCGGCACCGGCCGGCCGAACCAGTAACCCTGGCCCAACTGGCACTGCTCCTGCAGCAGGAAGCTGGCCTGCTCTTGCTGCTCGATGCCCTCGGCATGCACTTGCATGCCCATGCTGCGGGCCAGGGCAATGATCACCCGCACGATCGCGATGTCGTCATCGTCATGAGGCAGGCCCGCGACAAAGCCCTGATCGATCTTCAGCTTCTGCACCGGCAAACGCTTGAGCCGCAGCAACGACGAATACCCCGTGCCAAAGTCGTCGATCGCCAAGGTCACGCCCAGTTCACGCAGGCGATGCAGCTGCTCCAGCGCCACTTCCGGGTCTTCCATCACCGCACTCTCGGTGACTTCCAGCTCCAGCATCGCCGGGGCCAGGCCGGTTTCGTGCAGCACTTCGGCCACCTGCCGATACAACGCGTGCTGGCCAAACAGACGGCTTGAGATATTCACCGCGACGAACGCCAGCTGCCGGCCTTCGCGCTGCCACTGCACCATCTGCAGGCAAGCCTGACGCAGCACCCAGGTGTCGATTTCGGCAATCAACCCGGTGCGCTCGGCGATCGGTATGAACTCGCTCGGCGGCACCAGGCCGCGCTGCGGATGCGCCCAGCGCACCAGGGTCTCGACCCCTACCCGCTCGGCCGTGGCCAAGTCATGCACCGGCTGGAAGTACACCCGCAGTTCATCCTGCTCCAAGGCACGGCGCAGCTCGCCGGCGGTTTCCACCCGGTGCTGGGCGTGCGCGGTCAGCTCTTCGGTGTACAGCGCATAGCAGGCGCGCCCGCTGCTCTTGGCCTTGAACAGTGCCGCGTCGGCATTGCGCAGCAGCTGCTCGGTGCCCAGTGCATCGCTGGGGAACAAACTGATGCCGACGCTGACACTGATGAACAGGCGATGGCCATCAAACACGAATGGCTCGCGCATACGCTCGATGATGCGTTGCGCCAGCTTGCCCGCCTGGCCGACTTGCTGGCAGTTCTCGGCCAGTACACCGAACTCGTCCCCCCCCAAGCGCGCCAGGGTCACCCCATTGCCCACCACCTCGCCCAGGCGCTCGCCCACCAGCTTGAGCAACTGATCGCCGATGGTGTGGCCAAGGCCGTCGTTGATGCTCTGGAAATGGTCCAGGTCGAGCAGCAGCAAACCGCAACCGCGTTTGTTGGCTTGCGCCGTCACCAGCGCCTGCTCGACGCGGTCGGTGAACAGCAGGCGGTTGGGCAGGCCGGTCAACGGGTCGTGATGGGCCAGGTAGGCCAGTTCCTGCTCGGTATGTTTGATCGCACTGATGTCGCTGAAAACCGCCACGTAATGGCTCAGCTCGCCAGCGTCATCGCGTATGGCGCAGATCGTCTGCCATTGCGGGTAGATCTCGCCGCTTTTGCGGCGGTTCCAGATCTCGCCACTCCATTCGCCCTTTTCGGCCAGGGTGGCAAAGATCTGCTGATAGAACGACGCCCCATGGCGGCCCGACTTGAACTTGTTCGGGCGCTGGCCAATGACCTCGTCCTGCTGGTAACCGGTGATACGCATGAAGGCGCGATTGACGTGCACGATCAGGCCTTGGCGGTCAGTCACCAGCACCCCTTCGAGGGTACTGTCGAACACCGCCGCCGCCATGCGCAGGCGCTCGCGGTCTTCGCAGCGCAGGCGCGCGCCAATGCCGATGAAATTGAGCAGCCGTGCCCGCGACACGAAAATCAGCACCGCACTGAACAAGACCCAGATCACCACATTGATCTGCCGCCCCACCGTCAGTGCCAGCGGGTCGTCAGTCATGCCATGCAGGAGCATCTCTGCCAGCACCAGCCAGAGGATCGACAGCACCACATAGAGCGCAGCCATGCGCAAGGCGTCGCGAACGGAAACAGACATGTCGGGTGGAATGGCCCATGAACGAAGAGCGCGCATTATAAAGGGTGAAACATGTCGTGACGTCCTATCTGAAAGGGTGACTGGTTTTATTTCCCTGCCAAGGGATAATCAGACCCTTCCCCTGTGTTCTCGAGGGTTTTAACACCTATGTGGTACAACGGCCTGCTCGACTTGTCGGCCTGGCAACTGGTCGGCATCACTTTGTTGATGACCCATGTGACCATCGTCAGCGTCACGGTTTACCTGCATCGCTACTCCGCGCACCGGGCCTTGGAGCTCAACGGCGCGCTCAAGCATTTCTTCCGTTTCTGGCTGTGGCTGACCACGGCGCAGAACACCCGCGAGTGGACCGCCGTCCACCGCAAGCACCACGCCAAGTGCGAAACCCCGGACGACCCGCACAGCCCGGTGCACAAGGGTTTGAGCACGGTCCTGCGCAAAGGCGCCGAGCTCTACCGCGAAGAGGCACGCAACCCCGAAACCCTGCGCATCTACGGCAAGAACTGCCCGGACGACTGGATCGAGCGCAACCTCTACTCGCGGTACAAGCTAGGCGGCATTGCCCTGCTGGCGGTGATCGACTTGCTGCTGTTCGGCACTCTTGGCATCACCATCTGGGCGGTGCAGATGATGTGGATTCCCTTCTGGGCCGCTGGCGTGGTCAATGGCCTGGGCCATGCCGTCGGCTACCGCAATTTCGAATGCCGGGACGCCGCCACCAACCTGGTGCCGTGGGGCATCGTCATCGGTGGCGAAGAGCTGCACAACAACCACCACACCTACCCCAACTCGGCCAAGCTGTCGGTAAAACGCTGGGAGTTCGACATGGGCTGGGCTTGGATACGCCTGTTCTGCTTCCTGCGCCTGGCCAAGGTGCAGCGCGTGGCGCCGATCGCCCACAGGGTCGAAGGCAAGGCCAACCTGGACATGGACACTGCCATGGCGATCCTCAACAACCGCTTCCAGATCATGGCCCAGTACCGCAAGCTGGTGATCGGCCCGCTGGTGCAGCAAGAGCTGGCCAAGGTCGACGCGTCGATGCGCCACCGTTTCCGCCGCGCCAAGCGCCTGCTGTCGCGGGAGACCAGCCTGTTGGAAGACCGCCACCACGTGCGCATCGAGACGCTGCTCGCGCATAGCCAGGCCCTCAAGGTCATTTACGAAAAACGCCTGGCCCTGCAGCAAATCTGGGCACGCACCAGCGCCAATGGCCACGACATGCTCGCGGCCATGAAGGACTGGGTGCACGAGGCCGAAGCCAGCGGCATCCATGCCCTGCACGACTTCGCCGCACAACTTAAAACCTACTCCTTGCGCCCAACCGGCGCCTGACCGCCGTTGATCGGCACGCCCTTCTGGCAGGGCGTGCCGCCTGGAACTTCCCCCCCTGCCCACCACTCCAATTCGGCACATCGCCCGCGTGGCGGGCCTGATGCTGGCCGCACGCTCACTTGTCGAGACTCGCTCGTGCACATGGCCAAGAACATTCCAACTTCCCTGCCCGGCACCCCACCTCCAGAAGCCGCCAAGACCTTGCTGGCCCTGCTGCACGCCCAAGGCGAAGTCGCCCGCCTGAGTGAACGCGAACAACTCTTCAGTTCGTTGCTGGACAGCGTCAATGCCGTGCTCTGGGCCTTTGACTGGGAAGCCCGCCAGGTGCTCTACGTCAGCCCGGCGTACGAACGTATCTTTGGCCGCCCGATCAGCCTGGTGCTGGCCGACTACAACGAGTGGCGCGACAGTATCTACCCCGACGACCTGGAGTACGCCGAGCGCAGCCTGGCCCAAGTGCTGCTCAAAGGCTCGGTGGAAGACCGCGAATACCGCATCCTCAATGCCGAAGGCCAGGTACGCTGGCTGAGTGACAAGTGCTACATCAACCAGCACCGCGAGGGCGAACAGCGGGTCATCGTTGTCGGTATCGCCGAAGACATCACCGAAAAGAAGCAACTCGAAGGCGAACTGCATCGTCTGGCCACCACCGACGTGCTGACCCAGAGCAGCAACCGCCGGCACTTCTTCGAATGTGCCCAGCAGGCCTTCGACAGCGCCCGCGAGGACGGCACGCCACTGGCCTTCCTGCTGCTGGACATCGACGATTTCAAACAGATCAATGACAGCTACGGGCACCAGGAAGGCGACCAGGTGCTGCAGCGTATCGCCGACAGCGGCAAAGCCGTGCTACGGCGAGGGGACCAGTTTGGACGTATTGGTGGCGAGGAGTTTGCGGCCGTGTTCCCAGGCTGTAATGCACAGGTGGCCGAGCAGATCGCCGAGCGTTTGCAGCGAGAGATCCAACGGCTGAGCTTCAGCCACGACGAGCACGTTTACGGGGTGACCGTGAGCCAGGGGCTGACGGCGTTGACGGATGAGGATGAGTCGCTGGACAGCCTGTTCGCCCGCGCCGATGCGGCGATGTATCGGGCCAAGCGGCAGGGGAAGAATCAGATTGTGCGGGGATAGATAGACTTACCAACTCGCTGCATTCTAATTAGAACAATTTGTGGTCAATGGGAATGTACTGTGATTTCTGTAGGGTATTTCCGAAAATGAGAATCCCGCATTCAATTTAAAATGACGTCCTACTGCTTTTTAGCGCTTCGGTGTAAGACGCGTCTCTATTCATATCGAAGCACAGCAGATCAAACACTTAACTATATGCGTGTGACATCATCCTGAACGTCGTAAAGACGTCTAGGTGAAACATGGCTATAAAATTTGAGCCGAAGGTCGGACAAGTGCTGGAGTGCAACTATGGAGACTACCAAGCCTGTAGGTCAGCCTTCGCCTCCCCTTCCCTTTATGATTATCGCTTGAAACCTGAAATGGTAAAAAACCGACTGGTAGTGGTCCTCAATGGAAAAATCGATCCAAATGCCTGCATAGTGGTGCCTCTCTCCTCGACCAGGGATGCTGGAAAGCTAAGCCGAGGGTGGCACGTTGAGCTTCCTGCTCATCTGATTGAAGAACTACCTTATTTCAAGCAGCGAACACGCTGGGCAAAATCTGACTTGGTCGCCCAAGTAAGCAGAGAGCGCTTGTTTAAACCCAGGCAAACTGGACGAGGACACCTTGACCTGATACTTACCCGTGAAGTTGTCGAACGGCTGCAACGCGCCGTAATCAAAGTAATGAACGCAGCCTCCTTACTCAAGATTTGACAACATCGGTCATCCCGATTATCTTGCCACCGTAGCCCTTAGAGGCACTTAGCGTTTTATTCCCCTTGAGGGACCTGCAAAACCCAGCCTAGGCTGGGTTTTGTCATTTCTGGCTAGGCAAGAAAGCGTGCACGAATGAAACCTGTGCACGCTTTTGCTCGGTTTTCTTAAGATCAGGTATCAGCGCCGCTCTCATCCACAGGCAGTTCTTCACGCTGCGGCTTCACCTCCGGGTTCTCGACCTTGCGCAGCCGGCCCAGCTCCGCCAAGCCGAGCTTGAGCAGCCGCGCAGTCTTGTTACTGGCAACCTGCTCCAACCCATGCTCAGCCGGCAGCCGTGACAATTGCCCGGCCAGGTTCATCGCCAGGATCTCCCGCGAATACACGCCACCGCCCAGTTGGTAGATGGCCGCGATCAATTCACGCAGTGCCAGTGGCAAGCGCCAGCGTGTGCGCAGCGCCGAACCGAATGCCGCGCCGTATTCATCGAGCGACTTGCGGACCGTGCCCTCGTCCAACTCACCGCCGGCCAGGCGCCACTCTTGCAGGCAGCGCAGCACTGCCAGGTCGCCCAGGCAATGCAACAGCCCGGCGCAGTAACAACGCCCTTCATCCAGCTCCAACATACGCGCGAGGCTGCGGCCGTACTCAGCGCAGTGCAGCGAGAGGTTCCAGAAGTGCGCCGCGTGCTGCGCCAGCAAGGGGTCGCTCAGCCGTGCGCTGCGCTTGAGGGTCATGCCCAGGATGAGGTTCATGCTCTGGGTGCTGCCAAGCTTGTTCAACGCCTGCAGCAACGTTTGCACGGGCGCGTCGCGGTGCAGGGCGGCGCTGTTGGCGGCGGCGATCAGCACCGCGGTAACCTGCGGGTCGTTGCGCACTTCCTCTTCAAGCACCTTGAGGTTCAGGCCCTGAGGGTTCAGCGCGCGCTTGATCGCCACCTGCACATCGGCCAGCAGCGGCCCGCCATCGGCCGTTGCGCGGCGCTGCTCGAGGTAACCGGTCAGGCTGGCACCCGGCTGCAAAGGCGGCACCGGGCAGGCGATTTCTTCGCCAACGGCTAGCAGGAGTTCTTCCAGGCGCTTGCGCAGGTTATCCAGGTTCAGGGGCTTGCTCAGGTAAGCGGTGGGGTGCAGGGGCAACGCTTCGCGCACGCTGGCACTGTCGCTGCGGCTGCTCATGAGAATGAACGGCAACCCCGGGCCTTTGGCGCGGACCTTGCGCAGCAGGTCGAGGCCATCGACGCCGGCCAGCTCACGCGCAGCGATGATCAGGTCGGGCTTGCTCGACAGCGCGCTCAGCGCCTGCGAGCCGTCGGCGCAGACCTGCAGACGGGCGTCGCAACGCACGCTGAGCAGCATCTCCTTGAGCATGTCACGCACCCACGGGTCGCCCTCGACAATCAGTACGCAAGGTGGGGTGGGGTCTACAGCGCTCATGGCCAACTCCTGAATATCCCTGACACGCAATCCGTCGCAGCTTCCAAGGCAAGTCCTGCGTCAACGATAGCGTCCATCGCGTTTTCTGGGCACAAAAAAAACCCGCCGAGGCGGGTTTTTTCTGAAGCGTGTCACATTAGGCGAGTTCGGCGAAGCACTCTTCGATGATCGCCAGGCCTTTGTCCAGCAGTGCGTCTTCGGCGGTCAGCGGGACCAGAATACGCAGGACGTTGCCGTAGGTGCCGCAAGACAGCAGGATCAGACCCTTGTCACGTGCCTTGGCAACCACTTGGCCAACGGCAGCAGCATTCGGGGTGTGAGTGCCTTTCTCGAAGACTTCAACGGCAATCATCGAGCCCAGACCACGGATGTCACCGATGATTGGGTTCTTTTCCTGGATCTTGCGCAGGCCGGTAACCAGGTGCTCACCAACAGCCTTGCTGCGGTCCAGCAGTTTTTCTTCTTCGAACACTTCGATCACGGCCAGGGCCGCGGCGCAAGCGATCGGCGAACCGGCGTAGGTGCCGCCCAGGCCGCCTGGTGCGATGGCGTCCATGTACTCGGCCTTGCCGCACACACCGGCCAGCGGGAAGCCGCCAGCGATGGATTTGGCGAAGGTGGTCAGGTCAGGCGCAACGCCCATCTGTTCCATGGCGAAGAAGGTGCCAGTACGGCCAGCGCCGGTCTGCACTTCGTCGGCGATCAGCAGGATGCCGTGCTGGTCGCACAGGGCGCGCAGGCGCTGCATCAGCTCTTTCGGCGCTGGCAGGAAGCCGCCTTCGCCTTGTACGGGCTCGAGGATGATCGCGGCGATGTCCTTAGGCTCGGCATCGTTCTTGAAGATGCGCTCAACCGAGGCGATGGCGTCGTCGACGCTCACACCGTGCAGTTCGTTCGGGAACAGTGCGCGGAAGATGCCGCCTGGCATCAGGCCCATGCCAGCGGAGTACGGCACGACCTTACCGGTCAGGCCCAGGGTCATCATGGTACGGCCGTGATAGGCGCCGGTGAAGGCGATCACGCCAGCGCGGCCAGTGGCGGCACGGGCGATCTTGACGGCGTTTTCAACGGCTTCGGAGCCGGTGGTGACCAGCAGGGTCTTCTTGTCGAAGTCGCCTGGGACCAGCTTGTTGATCTTTTCGCACAGCTCTACGTAGGGTTCGTAGGCCAGCACCTGGAAGCAGGTGTGGCTGACTTTGGTCAGCTGCTCTTGGACGGCTGCAACCACTTTCGGGTGCAGGTGGCCGGTGTTCAGTACTGCGATGCCGCCCGCGAAGTCGATCAGTTCGCGGCCTTCAACGTCGATCACCGTCGAGTTCTTCGCGGTTTCTACGAAGATCGGGTGGATTTGGCCGACGCCACGTGGGACGGCGGCTACACGGCGTTGCATCAAGGATTCGTTGGTCTTGCTCATAATGCCCTCATTGCGCCGATCAGAATGGCGCTTTTATTCGGGGGTGGCTGGGAGTGCTCGCGCACAGTATTCGTTGATCGACTGCCGTGAACGCCCTGGCCACCAGGTACTGCATGTAAAAAAGGCCAGCGAGACGTCGCTCTCGCGCCCCGCTGGCAGAGGTAAAGCCTTTTAACCGGTGATCAGACGCTGATGCACAGGTATTTGATTTCGAGGTAGTCCTCGATACCGTATTTGGAACCTTCGCGGCCCAGGCCCGAAGCCTTGATACCGCCAAACGGTGCGACTTCGTTGGAAATCAGGCCGGTGTTGATGCCAACCATGCCGTATTCCAGCGCTTCGGCAACACGGAACACACGGCTCATGTCGCGGGCGTAGAAGTACGAAGCCAGGCCGAACTCGGTGTCGTTGGACATGGCGATGACTTCGGCTTCGTCCTGGAAGCGGAACAGCGGCGCCAGTGGGCCGAAGGTCTCTTCCTTGGCAACAGCAGCGGTCTTCGGCACGTTGACCAGAATGGTCGGCTCGAAGAAGTTGCCTTCGATCAGCTTGCCACCGGCCAGCACCTTGGCGCCTTTGGCGACTGCGTCTTCGATGTGTTCCTGAACCTTGGCGACAGCTTTGCCGTCGATCAGCGGGCCAGTGGTGGTGCCGTCTTCCAGACCGTTACCGATCTTCAGCTTGGCCACTGCAGCAGCCAGCTTCTCGGCGAACGCGTCGTAGACGCCGTCCTGCACGTAGATACGGTTGGCGCAGACGCAGGTCTGGCCGTTGTTGCGGTACTTGGAGATGATCGCGCCTTCGACTGCCTTGTCCAGGTCAGCGTCGTCGAACACGATGAACGGCGCGTTGCCGCCCAGCTCCAGGGAAACCTTCTTGATGTCCTTGGCGCATTCTTGCATCAGCTGGCGACCGATTTCGGTCGAGCCGGTGAAGGACAGTTTGCGTACCAGGGAGTTGCCAGTCAGCTCGCCGCCGACTTCGCCAGCGCTGCCGGTGACGACGCTCAGCACACCAGCCGGGATGCCGGCACGGTGAGCCAGCTCGACCAGGGCCAGAGCGGAGTACGGGGTCTGCGAAGCAGGCTTGAGCACCATGGTGCAGCCAGCGGCCAGGGCCGGGCCGGCTTTACGGGTGATCATGGCCGCCGGGAAGTTCCACGGGGTAATGGCCGCGGTGACGCCGATTGGCTGCTTGATGACGATCAGGCGCTTGTCAGGCTGGTGGCCTGGGATGGTGTCACCATAGACGCGCTTGGCTTCTTCGGCGAACCACTCGATGAACGAGGCGGCGTAAGCGATTTCGCCTTTGGCTTCGGCCAGTGGCTTGCCTTGCTCGGTGGTCATCAGGCGAGCCAGGTCGTCCTGGTTCTCGATCATCAGTTCGAACCAGCGACGCAGCTTGGCCGAACGCTCTTTGGCGGTCAGGGCGCGCCAGGCCGGCAGGGCCTTGTCGGCGGCTTCGATGGCGCGGCGGGTTTCCGCGGTGCCCATCTTCGGCACGGTACCGATGACTTCGCCGGTGGCCGGGTTGGTCACCTTGATGGTCTGGCCATTGTCCGCATCCAGCCACTCACCATTGATATAGGCTTGCTGGCGGAACAACTGAGCGTCTTTGAGCTGCATGTCGGCTTCCCGAATTGTTGATTGTTGAAAAGCGCCCAAAGCAGGGCATCGAGCGTTTGAAATCTCAAACGAATGCTAAGCGGCTGCTGGGGTGTAGGACAATAGGCTGTTCGAAAAAAAGAACGAATGGTTGAACAGCCTGGGGAAATTTCATGATTTTTTACACCGCAGCCGGCCTCTTCGCGGGCAAGCCCGCTCCCACAGAGTGCACATCCCTAGGAGATTGTGGAGATCCTGTGGGAGCGGACTTGCCCGCGAAGAGGCCGATACAGGTTAGACGATCAAGCGGGAAGAAATGTGAAGGGAGGACCGACGGCCCTCCCAGACGGGATGGATCAGAACGCCTTGCCCAGGTCTATCACCAGCGCCCGATACCCGACACTGCCCGGCTGCCGGCTGTGCACCTTCAGCTCCACCAGCACCTCCTGCGTCCCGCGGCGCACCTCATTGAGCACGGTGGTAGTCAGTTTCTCTGGGGTCAGGAAATTCACCGAGGCCGAATAGATGAACTGGGTATCGGTCTCGGGCCGGTAGGCCACCACCGAGGTCACCGGGCTGTACCATTCGTCACCGCGCGCTTTGCCGTACTCCCACACCTGCTCGACCGTGCCTTTGGCCTCGTCGATCTTGTACTCCACCGCGCGGCTGTAATTGCCGGCCAGCTTGGTCGGGGCAAAATCGCGCCCCCAGCCGTTGTCGAACACAGTCAACGTGCCTTTGCCCGTGAGCCAGGCGGTGTGCTGGGTCCAGGACCAGTCGAAGCCTTCGCTCTGCACCGGCGTCAGCACCTTGTCCTGCAAGCGCTGCGGCCACCCCTGTGGCGAGGCGAGAATCCACTTCACGGTTTTGTCACGGCCGATCTTCACCACGCCTTGATGGCGTGCTGAAACGATGATGCTGTCGTCATCTGCGTCGTAGTCGATGGCATTGACGTGCGCCCAGTTGCGCCCGGTGCCAACGCCTGGGGTGTCACCGAACGGCAGGTCGCCTTCGGCCAGTTCGTTGGCCAGCCGGTCTTCGTGCTTTTGCACGCCGTCGGGCAACTGGATCGCCGCCTTGCCAAGGGTTTCCAGCAGGTCGCCGCGGTACGGGTCGAGGATCTGGTTCAGGTCCCAGAAGTCCAACACATCACCCGCTTCGCTCACCTCGATGATGTGGTCACGGATCGAGCGCACGCGCTTGCCGTCTGGCCGGCGATAGTCGCTGGTACCTACCCGCAACAAGTAGGTGCCGTTGGCGGTCTCGCGGATTTCGTGGGAGAAGTCGGCAAACTTGTCCGGCAGGCTGCGTTGCCAGATGCGCCGGCCAAGCAGGTCGTACTTGGAGTAAGTCTGGCCCTGGCCCCAGATCAGCTTGCCGTCACGGGTCTGCTGGAAGCCCATGGTGCCGCCCAGGCCGTCCCGGCGGTTGGAATCGTGAATCTGCTCGATATCCAGGTACCAGCGCACGTCGCCATTACTGTCGGCGATCCAGTTATTGCCCACTTGGTCCCACTCGGCCGCACCGCCCAGGGCATTCCACTTGAAGGCTCGGCCGCCCGGGATATCCCCCTGCAGGTGGTTGAACAGGTAAAGACGATTTTCGAAGCCGGGCGCTACCTTGATGGGTTCGACCTCTGGCAACGCTGCCGTCTGCTTCGCCACCACCGGCAGGCGCACTGCCGGCGCATAGACCTGATAACGCTCGCGGATGCGCTCGCCATCGAGTTTGTAGGTCACTTCAACCTGGTTGACGTAGTCGGGGTACAACCCGAACACCGGGATGCCGCCATAGGTCCACAGCGAGCGGTCCGACACCTCGTAGGCGATGTCTACGCCCCGCTCGCCACGGCCCAGCACGCGCACATGGGCCGCACTCACGGTACGCCCGCCATCGCGGATGATGGCCGTCAGCGGTGCCAGGCGGTACGGGTTGACCACCACGTCACCCAACAGCGCCTCATCAGGCCCGGGGACCTTGGCTGTGAGGCAGGCGCCTTCAGGCAATGCAGGGGTTTCGGTTTTAGCATTCATGGCAAAGCTCCTTGTGCTCAGAAGTCGTAACGGGCGGTAGCGCCGAAGGTGCGAGGGGTGCCGAGTACCCCGGCATAGCCACCGTTGGCGGAGTTCCACAGGCTGGTGAAGTAGGTCTTGTCGCCGGCGTTTTTCACCCACAGCGACAGGTCGAGCACGCCGTCGCCCTGGTCCAGGCGCACGCCGGTGGAGAGGTTGACCAGCGCATAGCTGGGGATCTGGCCGAAATCAGAGTCGTCGATGGTGCCCACCGCCTTGGAACGGAAGGCGTAGCTGGCGGTGACGTAGGGCTCGACGCGCTCGGCCAGCTGCCACTTGTACTGGGCGTTGAGGTTGGCGATGTACTTGGAGGCACCGACCACCTGATGGCCCGACAGGTCGCAGGTGGCGGTGGCATTGGCCAGGCTGACTTCGGGCGGGCATGGCGCATCGTCGTACTCGGTGTAGCGCACGTCGTTCCACGAGCCGTTGAAGTTGACCGTGAGGCCGCGCACCGGCAGTGCCGTGGCCTCGAACTCCAGGCCACGCGAACGCACACGCCCCGCGTTGGCCAGGTACTGCACGCGGTTGGCCTCGTCATACACGTTGGCCTGGTAGCCATGCACTTCGGCCCAGAACAGGTTGGCGTTGAGCTGCAGGCGATCATCCAGCAGCGTGCTCTTGACCCCGATTTCGGCGTTGTTGACCCGCTCGGTGCCGACCAGCAGCGAGTCAGTGCCCAAGCGCGGCGCGGCGCCCACGGTCAGGTTGATACCCCCGGATTTCTCGCCATGGGTCAGGGTGGCATAACCCAGTACCTGGTCGTTGAAGCGGTAACTCAGGCCCAGCAGGCCAGAGGGGCTGAAGCTGTACTGGTTGAGATCCCCCGAGTCGTAGGCCCCCACCCGGCCCTGGCGCGCCGCCGCTGCGGCGCCGGTGACCGCCGCGCCCCCCGTAGGCGCATCACGGGTCACCCAGGCGCTTTTCTCCTCGTAAGTGCCGCGCACACCGGCGGTGAAGTCCAGGCGGTCGGTAAGGTGCCAGGTGCCCTGGGCGAACAGCGCATAGCTGTCGGTGTCGATGTGGCCATCACCGAGGGTGTTGACGTTGTTCAGGGCGCCCGCCGGGGTGATGTTCCAGATGTCTGCCTGAGGGCCGTAATAGGTGAAGGACTTATTGTCCAGGTCCTGCTTGAAGTAGTACGCCCCCAGCACATAGTCGAAGGCGCCACCGGTCGGCGAAGCCAGGCGAATCTCCTGCGAATACTGCTTGTCGCGCACCGACACACCAGCGCTGTAGAACACCGGCACGTTGAGGCCATCGTCGTTGCGCGGGGTAAAGTCCCACCAGCGGTAGGCGGTGATCGAGGTGAGGGTGAAGTCGTTGGGCAAGGTCCAGTTGGCCTCGACCGAAGTGCCACCCTGGAACACCGTCACCTGCTGATCGGCATCGAAATTGACCTTGCGGTCCTTGCCCGACACCAGCGTCGCGCCGGCCTGGGCAGCCAGGCTCTCGTAGCGGTTGACGCCGTTGATGGTCGGGCCGGTGCTGTACAAGCTGAGGATGCCGTTGTTGGAATCTTCTTCGTTGTACTCGCCGATCCAGCGCAGGTTGAAGGTTTCGCTGGGCTTGAACAGCAATTGGGTGCGAAAGCCCTGGCGCTTGCCGCCGTTGAGGTCGTCACCGTTGTGGATGTTCTTCACGTAGCCATCGTCTTCGGTGCGGTAGGCACTGATGCGCCCGGCCAGGGTGTCGCTGATCGGCCCGGAAAAGCTGCCCTGGGTCTGCAGGTAGCCATCTTCACCAATCGACTGCTGAAAACTGCCCTCGCGGTGGAAGGTCGGCTTGCGCGTGGTGATGTTGAGCACACCGGCGGTGGTGTTCTTGCCGAACAGCGTGCCTTGCGGGCCGCGCAGCACCTCCAGTTGCTCGACATCCAGCAGGTCGAACACGGCCATGCCGGGGCGACCGAGGTAGACGTTGTCCAGGTAGATGCCGACGCTGCCTTCCAGGCCATCGCTGGCCGGGTTGTTGCCCAGGCCACGGATCGAGATGCTCGATTGACGGGCATGCACATAGGCGACGTTGGTGCTGGGCACCAGTTGTTGCAGGTCCTGCACGCGGTAGATGCGCTGGGTTTCCAGGGTTTCGCTGTTCAGCACGCTGATCGGCGTGGGCACGCTCTGTGCGGTTTCTTCGCGACGGCGGGCGTTGACGGTAACGGTGCCAAGCTTGGCCTCCTGCTCCACGGCAGGGGCTGTGCTGACAGGCGCTTCGGCAAAGCTGCCAGTGGATGCCGCCAGCAACACGCCAGCGGCCAAGGGTTGCAGGGTGAACCGCGATGCGCGCGCAGGCCAACGGGAAACTCGGGACATGCTGATGCTCCTTGAGGCATGGGCCCTGAGCGAGCATTTCCGTTGGCGGAACCGAATCGCGGTCAGTCGGGCTTATATTCTTTTAAGTGATATAAATATTTGTAATTCATATTTAGTGGAATAAGTAACAGCCTTTATAAGGGGACTCACCCTTATCAGCAATTGCATTTGACCGAAGGTTTTAATGTAGAAAATGCATATCGATCTCCGTCAGCTGCGCCATTACATTGCCCTGGTCGAACACCGCAGTTTCGTGGCCGCGGCCGCTGCGGTGAACCTGTCGCAATCAGCCTTCAGCCGCAGCATCCAGACCCTCGAGCACAACATCGGCTGCCGCCTGGTAGACCGCGCCAGCAAAGAGCTGGCCCCCACCCGCCAGGGTTTGCTGGTGCTGGAGCATTCACGGCGGCTGGTGCACGGGGCGCACAACCTGGTCAATGAAATCCACCAGTTCAACGGCGCCACCACCGGCGTGGTGCGCTTCGGCTCCGGCCCTGCGCCAGCGGGGGGCTTGGTGCCACGGGCAGTGGCGCGCTTCGTCGCCGAATACCCAGCGGCGCGCACGTGTTTTCAGGTGGATAACTGGCAGGCGTTGAACCGCAAGCTGATCGCCGAAGAGATCGAGTTTTTCGTCGCCGACACGCGCCAGTTCGAGTCAGACCCGGATTACCGCGTGCACAAGCTGGCCCCGCAGCGCTGGCACTTCTGCTGCCGCGCAGGGCACCCGCTGACCACGCGGCAGGCGGTGCAGGCGCGGGACCTGTTCGAGTACCCACTGGCCACCACCTTTCGCCCACCGAACATCCGCAAGGTCCTCAGCGACCTCAGCGGGCGGCAGGATTTTCTGCCCACGGTGGAATGCGAACATGGCTATGCGTTGCTGAATGTGGTGATGCATTCGGACACCATCGGCATTGCCTGCAATGCCAACCTGCGGCCGTATCAACGTGACGGGGGGCTGGTGGCGCTGAAGCTTTCGGACTTGGCGCCGGAGCACGAAGAAGCGTTTTATACCCGCTATGGGGTGGTGAGCCGGGTGGGGTATGGGTTGTCACCGTTGGCGCAGGGGTTGGTCAGGCAGCTGATTGCCTGTGATACCGACCTATGAACAACCCTATCGCCCGCTGTGTAGGAGCAGCCTTGTGCTGCGAAGAGGCCGGCGCATGCCAAACGTAATGAGCCTGGCAGCTCCGGCCTCTTCGCAGTACAAGGCTGCTCCCACAGACTGGGCAGTACTTAGCCTTTACGGGTTGTGCGGCTCAGTTGCCCATCCACCCCCACCGGCACCTCACCCGCCAACGTCACCCGCCGAACCACACGCGGCTGGATGCCATAGTCATCCACCGCATAATGCTGCGTCGCGCGGTTATCCCAGATCGCCACATCCCCCGCTTGCCAGCGCCAGCGCACGGTATTTTCCAAGCGCGTGACATGCCCCTGCAGCACGGCGAACAGGTGCTGCGAATCGGCCAGCGAATAACCCTTGATGCGCTTCACGAAGTGCCCCAACTGCAGCGCCCGCTCACCGCTGACCGGGTGCACGCGCACGACCGGATGCTCGGTCTCGTACACCGTCGAGGTGAACACCTGGCGATAACGCTCCAGCTTGGCCGGGTCGACGTCAGGCTTGAGGGACGCATAGTCGTATTCGTTGCTGTGCACCGCCCACAACTTGTCGGCCAGCTCGCGCAGTGGCTCGGGCAGCTCCTGGTACGCCGCTGCGGTATTGGCCCACACGGTATCCCCACCAGACGCTGGCGCCACCACGCTGCGCAGGATGGAGGCCTTGGGGTAGGCATCGACGAAGGTCACGTCGGTGTGCCAGGAGTTGGCCCGCTGGCCTTCGGCACCATCGAGCTGGAGCAGGTAGCTGGTGCCATCGACCACCGGCACGGTGGGGTGGGCGACCGGTTCGCCCAGCAACTTGGCGAAGCCTTCCTGGCTCTGGTCATCCAGGTGGGTCTGGCCACGGAAGAAGATCACTTTGTGCTCGACCAAGGCCGCCTGTATGGCATTGATCGTGGCGGCATCCAGGTCGGCAGAAAGCTTCAATCCGCGAATCTCGGCGCCGATACGGCCGGCAACCGGATGGATGTCGAGTTCAAGGGCGAGTGGCGCGGTGGCCAGGGCGGCATTGCTCATGGTCGTGGTCCTTGCGGTTATTGTCGGTTCAAAGGGTTAGCGGGCGGCCTGGACGGCCTGCTGCTGTTGCAGTGCGGTGTCGAGAAAGCGTGGTTCAACCCAGTCGGCAACCTGGAAGCCACGGCGGATCAGGCGCTCTTTGGCGGCCAGGTCGACGCCCTGCTGCAGTTGGGCCAGAAAATCAGCGTCCAGGCGTGGGTCGAAGTAATGCGCGAGGTTTTCCTTGGCCAAGTCATCGCTGAGGATGCTGCGCGGCCAGCTGGCGTTGTTTGCCACCAGGTCGACATAGGCGTCGCGGTTGTGTTCGTCACGCAGCCACGCGGTAGCCTGCTCCTGGGCATTGACCAGGCGCTGCACCAGGTCTGGGTGCTGGCGGATGAATTCGCCGGTGCCCAGCAAGACCGCCTGGGTGCTGCCGGCGCCTTGCAAGTCGCGGGAATTGACGGGCAGCTCGACCAGCCCGCGTTCACGCAGCGCCAGCAGGTTCGACAGGCCCCAGGTGGCATCGATCTGCTTGGCGGCGATTGCGGCGTTGGCAGCGTTGAAGTCGAGGTTGATCACCTTCAGGTCACGCTCGGACAGCCCCTGGCTGGCCAGCGCGCTGGCGAACGACAGCTGGTTGGCAGTGCCGCGGAACACCGCCACACGCTTGCCCTTGAGGTCGTGCAGGGTCTTGATGCCGGACCCCGGCACCACCCCCAGGTAGCTTTTCACCCCGCGCACGCCGGCCGACAGCACGCGGGTATCCAAGCCATTGGCCTTGCCGACGATCGCAGCCAGGTCCCCCAGGTAGGCAAAGTCGGCTTGGCCATTGGCCAGGGCCTCGTTCACCACCGGCCCTGCGCCCTTGAAGAAGTGCCAATCGATGCGGATGCCGTCCTTGGCGAATTCCTTCTCCAGCAATTGCTGGTCGCGCAGCACATCGACCACGCCCCCGGCGCTGTGTTTGCTGCCGGCGCTCAGGTCGGGCACGGCGATGCGGATGCTCGCTGGCTTGGCTGACTCGGCAGCGTGGGCGTTGAGGGTGAACACCAGCCCAAGGGCGGTGATCAGATGGCGTAGTGGGGTTTTCATGGCAAGGCTCCTTGGCAGGCTGCCACCGACGAAGGCCGGCGCTTTGGCCAGAAGCTAGGCAGGTCTGGTTAGAACCGCCAAAGATCAAAACTTCATTTTTTAGTAACCAGAAGGCATAAATCAGGCGCGCTGCGGGCCTGCGGGGGGCTTGCGGAGAACGCATGGAAAATATGAGGAAAACGCAACGGTAAGGGGTTTGCGCATGCAAGGGTTGCATGCTCTTATCTCTTGAAATGCGCACTTATGATTTTTTAATTCCATTAGTGCATAAGATAACAACGCTTCGTTCGAGAGATGCCGATGAATGGAATTCTGAACAGGAGTTGGGGGTGGCTTCGGGGGCCGCTTCGCGGCCCTTTCGCGACGCAAGGCAGCTCCTACACGAGGGCTGCGTACCTTTCTTGGGTATTGCCGGTGTTGATCGCGGTGTTGTGGGTGGTCGCCAGCCAGCAACACTGGATGAGCGAGCAGATTTTGCCGGCGCCTTCGCGGGTGTGGGAGAGCGCGCTGGAGTTTGGCTCCGGGGAGCTTTGGGGGCACCTGTGGATAAGTGTGCAGCGGCTGTTCTGGGGCTTGGCGGTCGGGATTGTCAGCGGGTTGCTGCTGGGTACCTGGCTGGGGTCGTCGCGGCGGGCACAGACGCTGGTGCTGCCCACCTTCGTCGCGCTGGCGCAAATTCCCACCCTGGCCTGGATTCCGCTGTTCATGCTGTTTTTCGGCATCGGCGAGTTGCTGAAGCTGGTGGTGCTGATCAAAGCCGTGGTGGTGCCGGTCACCCTGCACACACTGGTCGGCGTGCGCGATGCCCAACCCAAACTGCGTGAAGCTGCAGCGGCGTTGCGCTTGCCCCGTCACCTGTTGTTCCTGCGGCTGCTGTTGCCCGCCGCCCTGCCCGCCTTCCTCACGGGCGTACGCCTGGCCCTGGCCACCGGCTGGACGTCGTTGCTGGCCGTGGAGCTGCTGGCCTCCAGCGAGGGCATCGGCTACTTGATGGTGTGGGGCCGGCAGTTGTTCATGCTCGACCTGGTGCTGCTCTGCATCCTGGTGATCGGCCTGGTTGGGGCGCTCATGGAGCAAGGCTTCTCGCGCCTGGAGAAACGCCTGCTGTTCTGGCCGCAACCCGCAACCGGCGAGCAGCAGCGCGGCCCGATCCCAAAAGGTTGGCAAAGCCTGCTGCTGCCGATTGCACTGCTGGCACTGTGGCAGGTCACCAGCAACGTTGGCTGGGTCGACCAGAACATCCTCACGTCACCGCTGGGCGTGCTGCACACCCTGTTCAGCGGGCTGGCGGACGGCACGCTGCCACAGGCGCTGCTGCTGAGCCTGCAACGCACCTTGACCGGCCTGGTGCTGGGCGGTGGCGCGGGTTTGCTGGTTGGCCTGCTGCTGGGGCTTTCGCACCGCGCCGAGCGCGTGTTCGGCCCGAGCCTGACGGCCGTGCGCCAAGTGGCGCTGTTTGCCTGGGTGCCACTGCTCACGGCCTGGTTCGGCCTGGGCGAAGGCGCCAAGACTGTGTTCGTGGCCCTGGCGGCGTTCTTCCCGTTGCTGATCGCCACCCAGCGCGGTATCGCCGGGCTGTCGCCTCAGCTGGGCGAGGCCGCCCGCACCTTGCGCCTGAGCCTGTGGCAACGCTTGCGCCGGTTGGTGCTGCCCGGCGCTGCCCCGGCGATTTTCGCCGGCCTGCGCCTGTCGCTGATCTATGCCTGGCTGGGCACCATCGGCGCGGAATACTTCATGCCTTCTGACGGCGGCATCGCCAGCCTGATGATCGGCGCCCAACAGCTGTTCCGCATGGACCAGGTGATGGCCGCCATGGTCCTGATCGGCCTGGTCGGCGCCCTGCTTGGCACCCTCGGACAACGCCTCGAATCGCGCGCCACGCGCTGGAGAACCGCATGAACGCCTTCAACACCTCGCACCTGCCTGCGGCCAATCAACCCGACGTCACCCCGCCATTGGTCAGCTTCGAGGGGGTCGGTAAGGTTTTCCGCGTCGATGGCCAACCGTTGGAGGCCATTCACGATTTCAACCTGTCGATCAACGAAGGCGAATTCATCGCCATCGTCGGTGCGTCCGGCTGTGGCAAATCCACCTTGCTGCGCCTGCTGGTAGGGCTCGACACCGACTACAGCGGCAGCATCCGTGTCGACGGGCGCCCGGTCAGTGGCATCGGTGGCGAACGCGGCATCGTGTTTCAGGAACACCGCCTGTTCCCCTGGCTGACGGTGGAGCAGAACATCGCCCTGGGGCTGGTCAACGAACAGCTCACCCAAGGTGAGCGCGCCCGGCGCGTGCATGAGTTTGTGCTGCTGGTCGGCCTTAGCGGGTTCGAGTCGGCTTACCCGCACCAGCTTTCCGGCGGCATGGCCCAGCGCGTGGCAATCGCCCGCGGGCTGGTGGCGAGCCCTAGGATACTGCTACTTGACGAGCCCTTCGGCGCGCTCGATGCGCTGACCCGCCAGCAACTGCAGGATGAGCTGCTGGCCATTCGGGAACGAGCCGGCATCACCACCCTGCTGGTGACCCACGACGCCGAAGAGGCCACCTACCTGGCCGACCGGGTGGTCGTGCTGGAACCGCGCCCGGGGCGGATCAAGTCGGTGGTCGAAATCGACCTGCCACACCCGCGCCTGCGCACAGGCGTGGCGCTGCATGGGCTGCGCGAGAAGGTGCTGCACCAGATCACCGGTGCCGGCGGTTACCTGCCACCCGTGGTTCGCCGGGTAGAAGGGCTGCGGCCCGAGCTGATCGCACTCTGATGGCCGGTAGGGGCAGCCTTGTGCTGCGAAGAGGCCGGTGACAGGAATGCAGACGTGTGCCGTTGTCACCGGCTTCTTCGCAGCACAAGGCTGCTCCTACAAGCGTTATGCCCAAAGCACGGGTAAAAACAGCTACAGATCAAGGCGATGGACGCAACCGAAACAGATGGGTATCATGCGTGCGCGTTGCACTCGTAGCTCAGCTGGATAGAGTACTGCCCTCCGAAGGCAGGGGTCGTGGGTTCGAATCCCGCCGAGTGCGCCATCTTCGAAAGCCCTGGGATTTTTCCCGGGGCTTTTTCGTTTGTGCGACATGTCGCGTTTCTGGTACTCCCGTACTGCAGAGCATTGGTGTTAGCGTGGGCACCTTCCCGTTTTTCGAACGGGTACCCCCAACAATGACTCGCGAAGGAATGCGCGCGCCCATGTACCTGAAAAAACTCACTGCAACTTCATTGCTGCTGGCCAGCATCGGCCTGTTCAGCGTACCGGCCCAGGCCAACCTCTCCCAGCAACAATCCGCGGCCATCATCAAGGCCTACGACGGCACAGAACTGGCGGACTTCAAACAGTTCATCGGCAAGCTCAACGGCAGCGACCTGGCCAAGGCCGACAACCTCGGCGAGACGCTGAGCGCGTACCTGGCCAACAAGCCGCTGGCCGACGAGCAGCAGAACGAAATCAACCGCCTGCTGGGCCTGTATACCCGTATCAAGTACGGCAAGGCCGCCACCGAGACCCTGCGCGAACTGGTGGCCATCCCCACCTTCAGCGTCGATGGTGTGCCGCAGCACGAGAACCCCGAGTTCCTGAAGATCGCGGACAAGATCAAAGCCCTGGCCGAAGGCTTTGGCCTGACGTTCCGCAATATCGACAACCGGGTCTACGAGATCACCCTGGGCGAAGGCAAAGAGGTGGTCGGCATCCATGCCCACGCCGACGTGGTGCCAGTCAACCCGGACAACTGGAAGCTGGACGATGGCACTCGCCTCGACCCCTTCAAGGTCACGCTGGTGGGTGACCGCATGTATGGCCGCGGCACCGAAGACGACAAGAACGGCATCGTCGTAGCGCTGTATGCGCTGAAAGTGGCCAAGGACGAGAAGCTGCCGCTGGCCCGGCAACTCAAACTGCTGGTGGACACCACCGAAGAAACCAGCGGTGACGCGATCCCTTACTACTTCGAGCGCAACCCGACGCCCGACTACAACCTGGCGCTGGACGGCGGCTATCCGGTGGTCATCGCCGAGAAAGGCTACGGCACGGTCATGGCCAGCTTCGCCAAGCGCGCCGGCACCGGCAAGGGCGCCGAAATCACCCACCTCACCGGCGGCCTGGCCACCAACCAGATCCCGACGACGTCGGTCGCCACCCTGGCCAGCGACAAGCCTGCCGAACTGGCAGCCAGCCTGAACAAGGCCGGTGCCGCGTATGTGAAGGGCAACGGCGGTGATTTCAGCATCGATGCCAAGGTGGTCGGCAAGAACGTGCAGCTCACCGTGAAAGGCGTCTCGGCCCACTCCTCGGAGCCAGAGTCCGGGGTTAACCCGGTAGCGCGCATGCTGGTGTTCATCGATGGCCTGGGCAAGCAGGTGCCACTCAAGCACAACCAGTTCACCGACGCCGCCCGTTATGCCAGCGACAACTGGGGCCTGGACTACCTGGGCAAAAAGCTCGGCGTGGGCTTTGAAGACGCGTTCATGGGGCCGCTGACCGCCTCGCCGACCTTTGTCGGCGTGGACGACAAGGGGCTGAAACTGGCGGTCAACCTGCGTATCCCGAAGGGCAAGGAAATTGCCGTGATCAAGGATGACCTGGCGACCAAGCTGGATAAATGGAAAAGCACCAGCCACGTCCCGGTTGCCCTCGACTACAGCCTCGACGCGCCGATGTACCGCAACCCGGAGGGCGAGTGGGTCAAGGCCCTGCTTGCCGTGGCCAGCGAGAACCTGGGCATGAAGCACGAGTTTGGCACCTCGGCGGGGGCTACTTCGGTGCATGACTTGCCCAACGGCGTGCAGTTCGGCCTGGCCATGCCTGACGTGAAATACACTGGGCACAACGACAACGAGTTCAAGACCGTGGAGCAGTTCATGCTGGATCTGCAGGTAGTGAGCGAGATGGTCGCGCGCATCGGGCAGATGCCGAAGCTGTAGCGCAATCACCTGTAGGCGCAGCCTTGTGCTGCGAAGAGGCCGGTGACAACACAGTAGATCTGCGCTGTTGTCACCAGCCTCTTCGCAGCGCAAGGCTGCTCCTACAAGGGTGCGTATTACCCGGAAGGCCGGGTTACCGAAGGTCGGTACTCAGGCTAGGCGTGCCAAAGCCTTCCAACGTTGCGTTGGACGCATTCAAGTACTGCGCCCAGAAGTCGTTCAGCGCATCCATGGTCTTGCCAGAGCGGTAGGCATGCTTCACCGCGTCGGTGACCAGCCCAGCGCCAGACACATACACCCGGGCGCCTTGCAGGTCGGCGTACAGCCCCTTGCTCTGCGCAAGCTTCAGCTCGTTGCCAACGTTCAGTTGCTTGATCTGGTTGGCCGCGTAGAAGCTGGTGTAGTCGGAATGCTCAAGCATGTCCGAAATCAGGTACACCACCCGCTCCTGGATACCCTGCTCTTTGCCCATGTCTTCACCGACACGGCGCAGGGTGTTCATGATTTCGCTCTTGGGGATGTCCTGACGCGCCTCGCGCAGGCCCTTCACGAACAGCCCGCCGAAACCGGTCTGAAACGCCTTTTTCTGGGTCGCCAGGCACTGGTCCAGGCCACGCAGCTTGCGCATGTTCACATCGTCGCGAACCTCGCCCTGCAACGGCGTGTCCAGCTCGCCGGCATACACCAGGCGCTGATACTCACCCGGCAGGAACGCCGAGAAGGTATAGAGCCTGACGCGATCGCCCGGCTGCACGAACCGGTCGATCTGGCCCCAGGCGCTGCGCTGCAGGTCTTCTGGCATCGGGATGGTCTGATCGATGATCACCACCAGCTCGCGGCCAGAACCTGCAGGCTTGATGTCTGCCAGGCCATTACGCGTGTAGCAGCTCTGCAGGTCGTTGCGTTCGGCGGCCAGCGCTGCACACGGCAGCGCCAGCGCCAGGATCAGGGCCTTGGCAAGCCTCATGACAGCATGCCCTCCTTCTTCGCCGGGAACAGGCCAAGCGCCTTGAGTGCTTGCTGTTGCTCGCGGATGTCGCGCAGTTGCGCCTCGCTGACATTCAGCGCACGGCTGGCGGCGGCCAGGCTTTCTTCCGGCAGGCCAGTCACATCGTGGAACTCGGAGGCCTTGATAGCGACGGTGCCGACCGGTTCGGCCACTGCAGCAGCAGGGGCTACAGGGGCTACGGCAGGCGCAGGCTCGACCGGCGTCGCGGCGACAGCGACGGCTACAGCTGCGGGCGCTGGCGCAACGGTTTCAACCGGCCGCGCTGGCTTCTCCGGCTGTTCCGATACCTTGTCAGCCTTGTGTTCGACGAAGCTCAAGAAATTGCGGCGGGCGGTGTTTTCCCCATCCAGTGCCGTCAGCACATTGGCATCGGTGTGATCACGGCTGGACAACAAGGTCTGCAAGCGGCGCAGCTTGTCATCGGCATGGCTGGCGATGGCCGAACGCTTCTGGTCCATCGCATCGAGCATTTCTTCGGAGGTGGCGTATTTGTGGGTACGCTGCCAGGCGGTGTGCGAGTGCGTACCGGCGAAGAAGTAGCGGCTGGCCAACCACAGGCTGATGCCCTGGATCGCCACGTAGATCAGCGACAGCATCACGTAGGTCGTCAGGCTGGCCTTGCGGATCGCCTGCATCTTGTCGTCGATGGTGGCGTTATCCGCTTCATCGTTGATGGCCTGGGATTCTGCTGGCAGGTCGAACGGCGAGCCCGCGGTGCTGCTTTGCGTGGACGCTTCGGCACGCATGCCGTTGACCATCTCGGTCTCGATGCTGTCCAGGGTGGCCGAACGGATGAGGAAGGCACCAATGGCCATGGCCACCACGAACGCACCGCAGGTGATCAACCAGAAGAACTTGCGCGTGACGTTGGCGTTCACGTCCTTCACACGGGCCAGCAACTGCTCGTAGTCAGGCTTGTCCGAGTCGCTGAAGGAGTCTTCCAGGTTGATGGCTTTGTTGGCTTTCAGCGAGCGCGAGCGCTTGGAAGGCTCTTCACCCTGCCACCAATGGCGGGCGCGGGCGACCAGGCTGTTGTGGTGCACCGCGTGCCCGGCAGCCTCGGCCAGAAACGCCGACGCAACGGCCAGCAGAATCGCCACGAATGCCGTCAGCCAATGACGGTCATTGGTCGACGCGTCCATGTTGACCCAGCCGGCGACCACATAGGCAAACCCCATGGCCTCGATCACCACCAGCAACAGGACCACCGCCAACACCCACCACGGCCGCGCAGAACGCCCGGCCTCACCGGCCTTGGACAGGTAGTCCAGGTAGGCACTGTAGGCGTTCGCGTCCTTGGCATAGAGCTTGAACTTCTTGTTGTACACGTTCGACAGGGTGACTTCGTGGTTGATCCAGCCTTCAGCGTCGACCGAAGCCGGCTTGCGCGACAGGCGCGCGACCGTACCGATCAACGGGAAGCTGTGCCAGACACGGGTCAGGAAGTAGGAAACCTCTTCCCAATAGTTACGCACGATCACCGCAGTGATCAGCAACGAAAGCAGGCCGGCAGAGAGCAACTGATTGGCGAGAATCAGTGATTTAAGTGCAGCGAGCGAAAAGTCTTCCATTCAGGACGTCCTTGACTGGGGTTATTTGGTAGCCGGGATCGGCTTGTAGGAAGCGACGAACGCGTCACTGCCGGCGGCATAGAACAAGGCACCTTGGCTGACCTCGGCGTTGCCTTTGCTGAATACGATGTCCATGCACGAAATCGATGCCTGGGCATCACTGGCGAAGACCCGGTAGAGCACTTCGCTTTCGCCTTCATAGGTGTTGGCCACGGCCTTCATGGTGCGTGGTTTGTGCTGCGTGGGCTGTTTGTAGTCTTCGACCAACTGCAGAATCGGCTGGCGGTCGACCATGGCGTTCTCACGCAAGATCGATACCGGCGACACGGTCACCAGGTGCCCGTTGACCAGGTTGGCCCAGACCCGGTTGTTGTAACCCGGCAGGTAGTCCTTGGTGGCACGGCGCTGCAAAGGTTGGTCGTTGACCATGCTCAGCACTTCACCGGCATTGCGTGGGCGGTCGGCCTCGCAGCTGGACATCGGCATCTGCGCGGCGTATGCGCTGCTGATCAGCGTGAAGCCACTCTGTTTCGGCTTGATATTCTGCGCCATGGTCCAGCTGTAGTTGGCCACGGGGGTACCGGCGAAGTCGACCTGCGGACGCACAGCAGCAACAGCCTTCGGGGTGCTAGTGCTGGTGCTGCTGGTACTGGTGGTTGCACTGGCGGTACTGCTGGCCGTGGCCGGCGTGCGCTGTGCCGTGGTCGGCTTGCTTGCGGCAGGCTTGCTGCTCGCTTGTGCGGTAGTGGTCGCCTGCCGAGGCTTGGCAGCGGTCGAGGTGCCGTAGTGCAGGTAGCGGGTGTTACCCGCTTCTGCCTGGGCGCGCATCACCAGGGCCTGTTCGTTGGCCAGCTCGACGATTTCCACACGGCGGTTCTGACCACGCAGCAACGGGTCGCTGTTATCGGCAATCGGGCGCGATGCCCCGGCGCCTTGGTAATAGATGGCACTGGCCGGGATGCCGGCCTGCAGCATGACCTTGCCCACGGTCTTGGCGCGGCGCTCGGACAGCTTCTGGTTGAAATCGGCATTGCCCACGGCATCGCTGTGGCCAACGATCAACAAGCGACGTGCCTGCGCCTCCTTGGCGGCGGCCTGCTTGTCGGTGGCGGCCGGCTTGGCATACATCTGCGCCAGCTTGGCCACGGCGCGCTGGCCGTTGGGGGTCAGTTGGTCGGAGCCAGTGGCGAACATACCGGTGTCTTCGATCTGGGTCACCAGGCCCGCCTGTTCAGGGACGGCGGTCACCACCGCAGCCGAGGCAACGGTCAACTTCTCGGTGGTGATCTTCAGGTTCTCTTCCTTGGCGATGCGGTCAAGCTCCTGCAAGCGCGACTGCCAGACATAACCGGCGATGCACCCCAACGTGCCGCCGACTGCAACGCCCGGCAAGATGCCGTCCTTGCCTTTAAGGGCATAACCGGCAGCGCCCCCGGCGACAACCCCGACACCACAGAGCACGGGCATGCCGTAGTCCCTGCCAATGTCTTTAACGCTCTTGGAAATATTGTCGATCTGTTGGCTGCTGCAACCGGCAGCGGTGATGAAGGCGCAACTGAGCGCTGTGAGGCGAAACATGCTTTGCATTGCGGCTCCTTGCCGAAACAGGTCTGGATGATGGCAACTTGACATGCATTGTCACAGATTATCGGGGATTTTGCCCCACCCAGGTAAGCATCTCCAGCGCCGGATAAACGGCTTGCCGGAGTGCTTGGTACACAATCGATTCAACCATGACGTTTTTCAATCGCCTCCATGCCGTTTCCTGCATTGCCGTGCAGAGCGCCGTATCGGATGCTTTATTTACGTTGAGACAGCGCTTATTCCATCCGCAGAGGCCCGTATGAAGACCGTCAAAGAAATCCTCAAGACCAAGTCGCAACACCAGACCGTTTACACCATAGGCCCTGATGACTCGGTGCTGGAGGCCCTGAAGCTGCTGGCGGAAAAGAATATCGGTGCGCTGCCGGTGGTGGAGAACAATCAGGTGGTGGGCATTGTCAGTGAACGCGACTACGCCCGTAAGTTGGTACTGAAGGGCCGCTCGTCAGCGGCTACGCCAGTGCGTGAGATCATGAGCGCCCCGGTGATTACGGTGGACCCGACACAGAGCTTGGCATATTGCATGAACGAGATGACCGATCGGCATTTACGTCACCTGCCGGTGGTCAGCAATGGCGAACTGCTGGGCCTGTTGTCGATTGGCGACCTGGTGAAGGAAACCATCGCCGAACAGGCCAACCTGATCCTGCAACTGGAGCAGTACATCCGCGGCGAGTAAACCGCCTCAGTGGTAGGCGCGCTCCAGTTCGTCCAGTTGGTGGTCGAAGCTGCGCAGGCGCGCCGACCAGGTGTATACCAGCACTTCAAGGTCGCGGTTGAGCACGGCAGTGGTGCCATTGCCCGTGCTCGTCGGCTCGCCCAGATCGAGCTGGTAGCGTTCGCGGGCCATGGCCGCCGCCACACTGGAGAGGTCCCGTGCATTGGCCAGCCAGTGGTGGTGGTGATCGTGGATTTCGCGGTCGAGCGCCCGGCACTGGCGCTTTAAGGCGTCCAGGCTTTGCTCCAGCGGGGTGCCCTTGAGCTCACCCATGACTTCTTCGAAGGTGCGCCCGGAGTGCCAGTAGCTGCCCCAGAAATAGCGGTCGAATACCGTTTCGACCCGGCGCAGGGCAACCTTGGTGTTCCAGATGGTCAGCAACGTTCGCCCCTGGATCACCTCACGCTTGTTCAGGCGCAACTGTTGCCAGGCGATCCAGGTCAGCGCCACCAGCGCAACCGCCACGGTGACCGCGGCGGCGGCGTAGAGAAACTGCACCGCCTGGTTCATCTGTTGCGTCTGCCTGATGCCATAGAAGTAACTGGCCGTCAGCGTGCCCAGGATCGTCACGGAGCACCAGAACCCTGGTGCGTAGGGATCTTTCATCGCGCTATCCCCTTATTGTTTTCCTGAGCATAGCAACGGCCAATCACTCGTCAGGTGCCGCTCGGCGCTTTATTTTCGGGGGCGGCGCAACGCCTCGTTGAGTTGGTCGAAAGGGACTGCCCAATCAGCATCTTCGTTGATGCTGTCCTTGAGGAAGTTGCGCTGGGCATCGGTCCAGAACGGGGCATCGACCAGCTTGATCTCGTTTTGCAGCGGCGAGTGGCTGGTGATGAATTGATCGATACTCAAAGCATCGTCAGGCAAGCCCAGCTGTTTGAACAGCTCGGCGAATGGATGGATCGGTGCTTCCATGATTCCTCCTAAAAGCCGGTCAGGCCGTCCACGACGCCCGCCCGGCGTTGGCTTGAGAACATCAGCACAGCTCACGCACTTCGGCGTGCGGTACCAGCTTCATGAACTGCTCCATGCTCATGTGGATCAGGTGATCGTGGTCACCCGCCTCCAGGTAGACATCACCTTGCCGGGTAAGGGTCGGGTCGAGCAGCATTTTTATATCGTAGGCATCGCCAAGTGCCGGCACTGCGCCGCGTTCGCAATCGCCGAACAGCGTCGGCAGGCCGCTTTCGCGGGTCAGTTGCCAGGCGCCCGACATGCGCACCTTGCTCATGTCCAGATGCCGGTTGGCCGGTAGCACGGCCAGGATGTAGTTGCCATGCCGGTCATCGAGCACCACCGACTTGGCGACCCGCTCGGCGGGTACACCGGCCGTGCGTGCCGACTCCAGGCTGGTGGCTGAATGTGGATGGGGAATGATGTCGTAGTCGCAGTTGGCCTTGTCCAGGCGAGCCTGCAGGGTCTTTGCCATACGCATGATGCACCTCCGGTATTGCGCCCCCAATCTTCAATTTTAGGCCTTGGCCCGGCAGGCATGACTAAACTTGTGTAATAGAGACGAACGAGGTGACGACAGGTGGCCGCTCGCTGGTGGCGCTGGCTGTTGCTGTTGATGCTGCTTGGGCTGGCACCGGGCAGCCAGGCAGCGCCCGGTGCCGTCTGGGTGTTGAGCATCGACGATGCCATCGGCCCGGCCAGTGCCGACTACCTGGTGCGCAGCCTGGACCAGGCCCATGCACAAGGCGCGCAACTGGTGGTCATCCGCATGGATACCCCTGGCGGCCTGGACAGCGCCATGCGCCAGATGATCAAAGCCATCCTCGCCAGCCCCGTGCCGGTTGCCAGCTTCGTCGCGCCCAGCGGTGCACGGGCCGCTAGCGCCGGCACTTACATCCTTTACGCCAGCCATGTCGCAGCCATGGCCCCCGGGACCAACCTGGGCGCGGCCACCCCGGTGCAGATTGGCGGCCCCCCGGGCATGCCCAAGGACGACAAGGCCAAGCCCAGTGGTGATGAACAAACCCTCGCCCGCAAGCAGGTCAATGACGCTGCTGCGTACATACGCGGCCTGGCGCAGCTGCGCGGGCGCAATGCCGATTGGGCGGAGCAGGCCGTGCGCGAAGCCGTCAGCTTGTCGGCCAGCGAGGCATTGCGGCTGAAAGTGGTCGACCTCGTGGCGACTGACCTGCCCGACCTGCTGCGCCAACTCGACGGCAAAACACTGGACGCTGCCGGTCAGCCGCAGCAGATGCACACCCTCAGTGCCAGCCTGGTCGAACACCTGCCGGACTGGCGCACGCGCCTGCTGGCCGTCATCACCAACCCCAGCGTGGCGCTGATCCTGATCATGGTCGGCGTGTACGGCCTGCTGTTCGAGTTCATGAGCCCCGGCTCCACCGTGGGCGGCGTGATCGGCGGTATCTGCCTGCTACTGGCGCTGTATGCCCTGCAGTTGCTGCCGGTGAGCTACGCCGGGGTGGCGCTGATCCTGCTCGGGCTGGCGTTCATGATTGCCGAGGCGTTCTTGCCCAGCTTTGGCGTGGTCGGCTTTGGCGGCATCGTGGCCTTCGTGCTCGGCGCAGTGATTTTGATGGACACCGACGTGCCTGGGTTCGGCATCCCCTTGCCCTTGATCGCCAGCCTGGCAGTGCTGTCGGCGCTGTTTATCGGTGGCGTGCTGGGCATGGCCCTGAAAGCGCGCAAGCGCGCCCTGGTCAGCGGCGATGCCGGCTTGGTCGGTAGCCTGGTCACGGTTACCCAGGTGCTGGCAGGCAACCCGTTCTGCGGTTCGGTGCAGGCGCAGGGCGAACAGTGGCAGGTTCAATGCGCGACGCCACTGCAGCCTGGCCAACACGTGCGAGTCACGGCGCGCCGTGGCGTGATGCTGGAGGTCAGCGCTGCTGCACCTGCGGCCCAAGGAGAATGACGATGTTCATGCAATTGGGTTTCGGCGCCCTGCTGATGCTGCTGGGCGTGTTGTTGCTGTCGGCGTTCCGGATCTTGCGCGAGTACGAGCGCGGCGTGGTGTTCCAGCTGGGGCGGTTCTGGCAGGTGAAAGGGCCGGGGTTGATCCTGCTGATCCCGGTCATCCAGCAGATGGTTCGGGTCGATCTGCGCACGGTCGTGCTGGATGTACCGCCGCAGGACGTGATCACCCGCGACAACGTCTCGGTCAAGGTCAATGCCGTGCTGTACTTTCGCGTGCTCGACCCACAAAAAGCGATCATTCAGGTCGAAGACTTTCTCGTCGCTACCAGCCAGCTGGCCCAGACCACCTTACGCGCCGTGCTTGGCAAGCATGAGCTGGACGAGCTGTTGGCCGAGCGCGAGCAACTGAATGCCGATATCCGCCAGGTGCTGGACGCGCAAACCGATGCCTGGGGCATCAAAGTGGCCAATGTCGAGATCAAGCACGTCGACCTCAACGAATCGATGGTGCGTGCCATCGCGCGCCAGGCCGAGGCCGAACGTGAGCGACGGGCCAAGGTGATCCATGCCGAAGGGGAGTTGCAGGCGTCCGAAAAACTGATGCAGGCGGCGCAGATGCTCAGCAAGGAGCCAGGGGCGATGCAGTTGCGCTACATGCAGACGCTGGGGGCGATTGCCGGGGACAAAAGCTCGACCATCGTCTTTCCACTGCCGCTGGATTTGCTCAAGGGCTTTGTGGAAAAGCCGAAATAACCGGGGGCGCTTGTGAGCCCCCGATGGCCTGTCAGATAGGCGCGCGACGCAGGGTCGCGAGGAAGGTTGCCGCGCCGATGAACAACCCGGCAAAGGTGCGGTTCAGCCGCTTCTGCTGTTTGGGTGTACGCAGCAGGCGCAGCACCCGCGAAGCCAGGCCGGTGTAGCCCGCCATCACCAGCATGTCGACGGTGATCATGGTGACGGTGATGGCCACGTACTGCGGCAGCAGGGCCTCATGTGGGTTGATGAACTGCGGCAGCACCGCCAGCATGAACACCAGTGCCTTAGGGTTGCTGACGTTGACCAGAAAACCACGGAACACCAGGCTCAGCGGTTTGCCGATCGGGCGCACGGCAGACTCTTCGCTCATGTCCATCGGCAGCGCGCGCCATTGCTTGTAGGCCAGGTAGACCAGGTAGGCAACGCCAAACCACTTGATCACCGTAAAGGCGGTGGCGGAAGCGGCGAGGATAGCGCCGACGCCGGCGGCGATGATGGCGATCTGTACGATCAGGCCAATCTGCAGGCCTAGCGCGTTCCAGTAACCGCGCCAGAAACCGTACTGCAGGCCGCTGGACATCGAGGCAATCGCCCCGGCCCCAGGTGAAAGGCTGATCACCCAACACGCGGCAAAGAAGCCCAACCACACTTCCATCGACATCACACACCTCGCTCGAACATATGTTGCAAAACGTTAAGCTAAGATGTTGGCGAAAAAATAACCAGCGGATTTTGCAGATTTGTTTAGGGTTTGGGGTTTTGGGTGGGTTGAGATCAAGCGCCGCGCAAGCGGCGCTCGATCTCACAAGCGCTAAAAGGCTCCCGCCCTACGCCCCAAAGACCTCAGCCTCAGGACAGCGCCTCAAGCTCGGCCTGCATGCTTTCCAACGTTTCCAGCGCTTCCATCCAGGCTTCTTCAAGCTCGCCTTCGCGCTGCTTGAACTTGCTCTGGCGGGCCAGCACATCGCGCAGTTCGTCCTTGCGCGCGGCCTCGTACAGGCCACTGTCGCCCAACGCTGTTTCGATCTCAGCCAGTTGCGCATGCACCTGGTTAAGCTCAGCTTCCAGCTTGTCGGCCGCCTTCTTGTGCGGTGCCAGTTGCTGACGCAAGGCCGCTGCAGCCTGGCGCTGAGCTTTCTTGTCGGTCTTGTCCGGGTTGGCCGGGGTGTTGCTGACCGGCGCGTTGCGCTGACGGTACTCGACCAGCCAGCGGCTGTAGTCTTCCAGGTCGCCATCGAACGTATCGACCTTGCCGTCAGCCACCAGCAGGAAATCGTCGGTGGTGCTTTTGAGCAGGTGACGGTCGTGGGAAACCACCACCACAGCACCGGCAAACTCCTGCAAGGCCATGGTCAGCGCCAGGCGCATTTCCAGGTCCAGGTGGTTGGTCGGTTCGTCGAGCAGCAACAGGTTCGGCCGTTCCCAGGCGATCAGCGCCAGGGCCAAACGGGCCTTTTCGCCACCGGAGAAATTCACCACCGGCTCGTCGACACGGTCACCGTGGAAATCGAAGCCGCCGAGGAAGTCGCGCAGCGTCTGCTCACGCTCGGTCGGGGCAATCCGCTGCAGGTGCAACAGCGGGCTGGCCTTGTCGTCGAGGGAGTCGAGCTGGTGCTGGGCGAAGTAGCCCACCGCCAGGTTCTCGCCACGTACCAGGCGCCCGGACAGCGGTTCCAGCTCGCCGGCAAGGTTCTTGATCAGGGTCGACTTGCCCGCGCCGTTAGGGCCGAGCAGGCCGATACGCGCACCCGGCACCAGCTGCAGCTTGACCTTCTCAAGGATGGCCTTGTCGCCATAACCCAGGCGGCCTTCGGACATGTCCAGCAGTGGGCTGGAGATTTTCTGCGACTCGCGGAAGACGAAGTCGAACGGCGAATCGACATGCGCCGCCGACAACTCTTCCATGCGCTCCAGGGCCTTGATCCGGCTCTGGGCCTGGCGGGCCTTGGTGGCCTGTGCCTTGAAGCGGGCGATGTACTTTTCCATGTGCGCACGCTGGGCCTGCTGCTTCTCGTAGGCTTGCTGCTGTTGCGCCAGGCGCTCGGCCCGGGTGCGCTCGAAGGCGGTGTAGCCGCCCTTGTACAGGTTCAGCTTGCGCTGCTCGACGTGCACCACGTGGTCGACCACGGCATCGAGGAAATCGCGGTCGTGGGAAATCAGCAACAGGGTGCCGGGGTAGCCCTTGAGCCAGTCTTCCAGCCAGAGGATGGCATCCAGGTCCAGGTGGTTGGTGGGCTCGTCGAGCAGCAGCAGGTCGGACGGGCACATCAGTGCCTGTGCCAGGTTCAGGCGCATCCGCCAGCCACCGGAGAAGTCACCGACGCGGCGGTCCATCTGTTCGTTGGTGAAGCCAAGGCCGGCCAGCAATTTGCGTGCTCGGGCATCGGCGGTATAGCCATCGGCACTTTCCAGCTCGCTGTGCAGGCGCGCCAGGGCCGTGCCGTCGTGCGCCGTTTCGGCGATGGCAAGCTCGGCCTGCACCTTGCGCAGGCGCACGTCGCCATCGAGCACATAGTCCACCGCGAGGCGATCGAGGGTGTCGACCTCCTGGCGCATGTGGGCGATGCGCCAGTCGCCGGGCAGCTGGCAATCGCCGGAATCGGGCGAAAGCTCACCGCGCAGCAAGGCGAACAGGCTGGATTTTCCGGCGCCGTTGGCACCGATCAAACCGGCCTTGTGGCCGGCGTGCAAGGTCATCTCGGCGCCTTCTAGCAAGCGCTGCGGACCACGCTGTAAAGTGAGGTTGGATAGTCTGATCATGATGGTCGCGGAGTCTACCAGCTTCCTCGGCCCGTAGCGTGAGTGGAATCATGTACACCGACCTGTGGAATCACGCCCTGGCCTTGTATGCCAGGGCCGGCGTGGAAGAGGCCTGCCTTGACGTGCAAGCGTTGGGCGGTGACGTTTGCCTGTTGCTCTGCGGCACGTGGCTGCAAGCACGCGGCGTGGCCGCGACAGGTCAGCGCGCACAAGCCCTGCGCGACATTGCCGAACCTTGGCAGTGTGAGGTGGTGGCGCCATTGCGTAACCTGCGCCAGCAATGGCGCACGGCAGCGCACAACGATGCGCAGTTGGCAGCGTTGCGTGAGCAAGCAAAGGGGTTGGAATTGCAGGCCGAGAAGGCCTTGCTGGAACGCCTGCAGGCGTGCTCGCAACAGTGGCCCGCGGACTCGCACGAGCCCACGGACGACTGGCTGGCCCGGCTAGCGCCGGACCAGGCCCAAGATCACCGCGCGCTGCATCAATTGCGCGTCGCGGCGGCAGCGCTTCAGGATGCCGAAGACGGCGCCTGAGCCGGGGTGCTGGCGGGTGCCGACGGTGCTGCGGCCGGGCTGGCCGAGTTGGTCGCGGCGGCAGGCGCGCTGGTGGCAGCCGTGGCGGGCTTGGTTTCGGCTGGCTTGCTCGCGGCGGGTTTGGTAGCAGCCGGTTTTGCAGCAGCTTTCACAGCCGGTTTTGCAGCCGGTTTGGCGGCAGCACGCGCGGGTGCTTTAGCGGCAGCCGCGGGCTTGGTAGCAGGCTTGGCCGCAGGTTTTGCAGCTGCAGGTTTGGCCGGGGCTTTGGCCGCTGCAGGTTTGGCTGCCGGTTTAGCAGCGGCGGCCTTGGCTGGCGCCTTGGCAGCAGCTGGCTTGGCTGCGGGTTTTGCAGCTGCAGCCTTGGCCGGTGCTTTGGCAGCGACGGCTTTAGCGGCTGGCTTGGCCGCAGGTTTGGCGGCGGCGGTTTTGGCGGGTGCCTTGGCGGCAGCGGCTTTTGCTGGCGCTTTGGCCGGCGCTTTGGTGGCAGCGGCTTTGGCGGCTGGCTTGGCGGCAGCGGCTCTGGCCGGCGCCTTGGCTGCAGGTGCTTTGGCGGCAGGTTTGGCGGCCGTGGCGCGTGCTGCTGGCTTGCTGGCAGCCTTGGCCGGTGCTTTAGCAGCAGCTGGTTTTGCAGCCTTGGCAGCGACGGCGCGCTGGTCCAGTGCCTTGCTCGCGGCTTCACGCACCTTGCCCACACCTTGGGCCAGCTTCAGGCTGTCCTGGGCATCACGCTTGAGCTGTTGGATGTAGGTACGGGTCTGGGTCTGGCGGTCCTTGAGCGAGTCGAGCAAACCTTCAAGTTCACCGATCGCTTTTTGTGCCTTGGTCTGCGCCTTGGCTTTACCTGCCTTGGCCGCGTCCTGTAGTTTCAGGCGACCGTTGTGCAGTTTCTCTTGTGCCTTGCCACGTTGCTTTTCCAACTTGGCCAGCAGTTTTTCCGCATCAGCCAGCGCTTGCGAGCAGGCATCTTCCAAATGTTCGAGCAGGCTGCCCGAAAGTTGCTGGAGCAGGTGCAACGGCGTACTTACTGGCTTCTTTTTGGCCGACATGGTTTACCTCCTGGCTGACGAGATTGCGGCTCATACTATGCTTCTGCTGCTACCGCCGCTAGGGCATGTTGACAGTAATATTTACGCCGCGTTGCATGCCTGGGCAAAGTTGTTATCTTGCAGCTCCGTGAAAGTGTAGTTGCTGAATTAAGCGTTGCTCATATTTGGCAGATACAGGCCAACCCCGATGTTGGCTGCCACGGCCCGCTCATTGCGCAGGAACTGTCCATGCCGCGTTTTCTTGTTTTAGGTTTGTGCCTGGTGGCGCCCTTTGCCCTGGCCAATGCAGACGACCACGACCTGGCCTACAGCCTAGGTGCCAGCCTGGGCGAGCGGCTGCGCGAAGAGATGCCGGGGCTGCAACTGGACGCCCTGGTCGAAGGCCTGCGCCAGTCCTATCAAGGGCAACCACTGAAGCTCGACAAGGCACGCATGCAGGCTGTGTTGCAGCAGCATGAAGCGCAAGCCGACAACGCCGCCGAGCAGGCTCAGGCAGAAAAACTCAAGGCGGTGGAAACCCGCTTCATGGCCAACGAGCGGGCACGTGCTGGTGTGCATGAACTGCCCGAAGGCGTGCTTTACAGCGAACTGCAAAGCGGCGTCGGCGCGCAGCCGAAAGCGGGTGGCAAGGTGCAGGTACGCTACGTGGGCAGGTTGCCGGATGGCTCGGTGTTCGACCAAAACCAACAGCCGCAGTGGTTCAGCCTGGATTCGGTGATCGAAGGGTGGCGGGTGGCGTTGCCTCGGATGCATGCAGGCGCGAAATGGCGCCTGGTGATTCCGTCGGCGCAAGCCTACGGTGCCGAGGGCGCGGGTGACCTGATCGCGCCCTATACCCCCTTGGTATTCGAGATCGAACTGCTGGCGGTTGGCGACTGACGCCACGCCTCAGGCTTCGACCGTGCCCTCTTCCTTGTGCGCGTTGTGCAACACCTCGATCAGGCAATCCTCCAGCTCGAAGCGCTCGTGCAGCAGGCCGCCCAGCTTGGCCAGTTTTTCGGCGAAGCGCTCGGGGTCTGTGCACTCGCCCTTCTCGCAATGGTCATTGAATGCCAGCGCGATCTGGGTGCTGTCATCGATGCGCGGGTTGATCTGCGTGGCCAGTTCAAGGCCGCGAGTGTCGCCGAAGGCCTTGGCTTCACTAACCAGCTGTTCGCTGACTTCGAAATGCCAAGCCGAGACATAGTCGACCAGCACCGCGCAAAAATCGCGGTTCTTGTCCTTGTCGGCGAAGGCTGGCTTGGCGTCGCGCAGTGCGCGGAAAGCCTGCACCAGTTCATGGCGCTCCTCCAGCCAACGGTCGATCAGCTTGTGAACCCCACCCCAGCGTTCCTGGGCGTTCTGACAACTATCGAGCATGGCGATCTCTTCCCTTCTGGGTAGATGCCGCTGCACCTCGCACCACGACCGCGCAGCACAAAGGTGACATCAGCAGGACGGCATCGAGCAGTTGTATTTTCGGTATGCGTGCTGGGAGATTATTCCCGCGCGTGCTGACCATCAAGGTACGCAGCAGACAAAGTTCATACAAGTGTTTAATACCCCGTTACAACACCATTGGTCGCGATAGCGTTCCAGGCTTGCGCCAGGTCAATCGCCTGCCAGGGTGCGGAAACGATACGCCAGCAGGCGGCTCAAGGGCAGCGCGCCCAGCAACAGGAATGCCAGCAGGCTCCATTCAGGCAGTGTCAGGTCAACAAAACTCCAGGTCAGCGCGTTGCAATCCGGGCCACCTAGCAGCAATTGCCGCGCAGCTTCACGCCAGGATTGCTCGAACACATCCCAAATCGGAGCCGGGCACACGTGAACTGCCCCACCCGCCCCTTGCAGCCAGACATGCCGTGCCGCCAGCATCGCCCCCGCCGCCGAGCAGGCCAACAGTGCTTGCGAGTAACGGCGGATACCCGACCTGCCCGGTGCCTGCAGCACTGCGCCCAGGCAAAGCAGCCCATACAGGCCCAGTAACAAACGTTGACTGAAGCACAACGGGCACGGCACCAGCCCCAGCGCACTTTCCAAGTGAAATGAACCGGCCAGCACAGCCAACGCGGCAAGGCAGGCAGGAAAGAAAAAAGTGCGTAAACGGGCCGGCAGCATGGGCGATGGAGGTCCCGGGGAATGAAGTGGCTTGAAACGGTAGAGGAAATAACCGCTGTGTTTCAAGGCGCTACAGGGACGACAAGTCGCTGAATAGCAAAGGAAGTTTCCTGCCTGACAGTAGGAAACGTCTTAAGAAATGGACTGCAGAACTAACTTATATCGCCGGACAAGTTACCCGCCCCCTTAGCCCGCACGCTGGCGCGAACTAAGGGGTAACCCAGGTAAAACGATTAGGCGTAACTCAGGCGCGCACTGCTTCTGGCAACGGCAGCGCCAGCAAGCGCTCATCCAGCAAGCCGAGGCCTTCCTGGAACAGCTGGTTGCTGCGCTCGGTCTCGCCAAGGCCGGCGAGCAAGCGGGCCAATTCGGCACAGGTTTCCGGGTTGCGCTCCATCTGCAAGCTGCTTTCCAGATAGTCCCTCGCCTTGCCCCACAGGCGGTTTTGCAAGCTCAGGCGGCCGAGGGTCAGCAGCAGGCTTGGGTCCTGTGGATGCGCCTTCAGCCAGCCTTCGGCTGTTTGCAACTGGCGCGCCGGGTCATCACCGCGTACTAGGCCATACAAGCGAGCCAGGTGGCTTTCGTACTCACGCTTGAGGGCCGTGCGCAGCACTTGCTCGGCTTCGCCCTGGGCGCCGACCTGGCGCAGCTGCTCGGCGTAGGCCAGCACCAGCTGCGGCTCCTGGCGCTGGGCGGCAGTCAGTTGCTGCCAGGCACGTTCCAGGGCCTGACGCGCACTTTGCGCATCCTCGCCGCGGGTTGTCGCCAGGCTCAGGTTCTGGCCCCAAGCACGCTTTTCAAGCTCGGCAAGCTCAGCCGCTGGCAGCACCTTGCCCTTGCGCAGGTCAGGCAGCAGGCGAATCAGCGCCGACCAATCGCCACGTTCCAGGTACAAGCGCTGCAGCAGTCGCAGCACCTGGGTGTTATGCGGGTGCCGCGCCTGCATCGCCAACAGGGTTTCCAGCGCACCATCCGTGTCGCCACGGTCCATCTGCAACTGGGCATGGGTCAGGGCAATGGCCAGTTCCGCCTGCGGCTGACGCTCCAAGGCGCGCTCCAGCAGGTTGTCGCTGTCTTCCTTGCGGCCTTGCTCGTTGGCGGCGCGGGCGGCGCCGAGGTAGTACAGCAAGGGCTGGCGCTCGGCTTCGGCGGCGCGGTGCAGATGGCGCTGGGCACTGGCCCAGCGGCCCTCGGCGAGGTCCAACTGGCCTTGCTCGATGGAAAGACGGATGCGGCGGCTGCGGTTACGACGCGACCACGGGTTGACCACGCCGCTGGAGGTCAACACCAGGCCAACCAGGTAGCGCAGCAACCCGAGCAGGGCGATCACGGCAACAAGCCCGGCCAGCGCCGCCCAAAGCCCCGACTGGTAGCGGAAGCTGCCATAGGAGATCAAGACGTAGCCACTGTGCTTGGCCACCGCAATGCCCAGCGCGGCGGCGATCACGATCGCCAGTACGGCCAGCAGGTAGACCCGCTTCATGGTTTGCCCCCTTCACCCTCGGCCGGCAGATGGCGGCGCTGAATGTAGGCTTGCACCGAGGCCAGGCTCTCGCTCAGGTCAGGGGTGACCACAGACACCGGTTGCTCGGCCAAGGCGTTGAGGCTGTCGAGCATGGCCTTGCTTTGTGGGTTGTCGGCATTGAAGTTGGCCAGCAGTACGCTGCGCGCATCATCCAGTGCCTGGGTGTAGACCTTGGCCTCGCCATTGAGCGCAGCCCACTGGGCTTGCTCGATGGTCAGGCTCAAGGCCAGGCGCAGCTGGTTCAGCGACTGCCCGGCCAGCAGCGGCCGCACGTTGTCATCGGCGTTGAAGTCGATCTGGAAATACTTCGAGATTTCCGCCCACCACTGCGACCAGCGACTGGCGCCATCGCCGTCGGAGGTCAGCGCACCGAGCGCATCGGCATTGCTCTCGAACTCAGGCGACTGGGCGCTGAGTTGTTGCACCAGCTCGCGCTGTGCAGCCAGCTTGAGGAACAGGCCCGTGCGGTCTGGCTGCTGCGTACTGTTGAGGGTTGCCAGGCTGCGCGCCAACTGCTCGCGGGCGGCGAAGGCACCGGGGTCGCTCTGCTCGCGAAGGATTTCGTCGGCGCCTTCGACCAGGGCCTTGGCGCTGGTGATGTCCTGCAGCGCCGAGAGGCGCAGGGTAGCCAGGCGCAGCAAGTGTTCGGCCTCTGCCAGGCGCCATTCCTTGCGGCTCTCGCCCAGCACGGTTTCCAGACGCTGGCTGAGGCGTTGCTGATCGCCTTGCAGCTGCGAAACCAGGCGGCGGCGGTCTTCCAGCTCGCTGGCGGCCGGCAGGCTGGCCAGCTGCGCGCTGATCTGCTGTTCACGTTGCTGCAGCGCTTCGGCGCGCTGGTTCAGGGCTTCAAGGTGCTGCCCTTGGTTGAATTCGCTGCCTTGCAGTTGCCGCACCTGCCAGACACCCCAGCCACCTATTGCGACCCCGGCAGCACCCAGCAGCAGCGCCAGCGCTGCCAAACCGGTGCCGGAGCGCTTGGCGGGTGTGGCGGTGACAGGATCCGCCGGCGTCTGGGCCGACGGCTGATCGTTATTGGACAAGACAGTTTCGCTCACGTATCCATCCTTTGCATGGGGGCGCTAGGCGTTCAGCTTAGCGCCTTAAGAGGCAGGTGCAGCGCTGCGCTGCACAGCTGCCAGCAAGGCCGTGGCACTGGCGCCACGGCAATCCACAACCTGTTGGGCCCCGGCGGCCCTGGCCTGCTCGGCAACCCGCGGGCTCGGCACGAACAGCGGCAGACACGCCACCTGCGGCCAATCGGCGCCGGCCATCTGCTGCAAATGTTCAAAACCCTGCCCACTGCTGACCACCAGGCCATTGAGGCGTTCCGCTTCGATGCGACGCATCAGCGTGCCCGCCGGGTACTCTGGCAGGCAGCGACGATACAGTTCCAGATAATCGACACTAGCACCTTGCTCTGCAAGACGCTCTGCCAGCAGTTCGCGACCTCCCACGCCACGGACGATAAGGACGCGTGGTGTAGGAAGCGCGATAGCGTCGCGCAGGACCGGCAGTGCGAGCAAGGCCTCGCTGTCGTCACCTTGCGTAGGGAAAGTCACCTGAAGACCGGCGGACTGCAGCACTGCAGCCGTTGCTTCACCGACGGTAAACCAGCCGGTTGCCGGAGGCTGCAGGCCGGCGTGCGCGAGTTGCTCAAGCAGCAACCTGGCGGCCGGTTTGCTGACCACGATCATGGCCTGGTAGTGCCCCAACCCGGCAAGCCGCTGACGCGCCACGTCGCCCAATCGCACAGGCTCGATCGCCAACAAAGGCAGGCAGTTGCTGGCCACGCCGGCGGCTGCCAGGCTCTGCGCCAGTGCCGCGCAGTCCTCTTCAGGCCGGGTCAGCAACAGGCGCCAAGGGCTCACGGGTGCCCGGCCTCGCCATAGACTTCCTTGAGGATGGCCTCGGCGCCTTGGCCGAGCAGGTCTTCGGCAACCTGCACGCCCAACACTTCAGCCGACGCGCGTGGTGCCCGGGCATCGGCCACCAGCAAGGTGCCACCGCTCGGCTGGCCGACCAGGCCGCGCAGCCACAATTGGTCGCCTTCAAGCACTGCGTAGCAGGCAATCGGCACCTGGCAGCCGCCATTAAGGCGCTTGTTCAGGGCCCGTTCGGCCACCACCCGGTCGGCGGTGTCGAGATGGTGCAGCGGCGCCAGCAGTGCATGGATTTCGCTGTCGGCACTGCGGCACTCGATACCCACCGCGCCTTGGCCGCCCGCGGGCAGGCTGTCATCGACGCTGATGCTGGCGGTGATGCGGTCTTCGAAACCGAGGCGGATCAAGCCGGCGGCGGCGAGGATGATCGCGTCATATTCGCCAGCGTCGAGCTTGGCCAGGCGGGTATTGACGTTGCCACGCAAGAAGCGGATTTCGAGGTCTGGCCGACGCGCCAGCAACTGGGCCTGGCGGCGCAGGCTGGAGGTGCCGACGATGCTGCCGGCGGGCAAGGCTTCGAGGCTTTCAAAACGGTTGGAAACGAAGGCGTCTCGCGGGTCTTCCCGCTCGCAGATGCAGTACAGGCCCAGGCCTTCAGGGAAGTCCATGGGCACGTCTTTCATCGAGTGCACGGCGATGTCGGCTTCGTTGTCCAGCAGGGCGGTTTCCAGTTCCTTGACGAACAGGCCCTTGCCGCCGATTTTCGCCAGCGGCGCATCCAGCAGCTTGTCACCGCGGCTGACCATGGGCACCAGGGTCACGATCAGCCCAGGGTGCGCCTGCTCGAGGCGGGCTTTGACGTATTCGGCCTGCCACAGGGCCAAGGCACTTTTACGGGTGGCAATGCGGATTTCGCGAGTGGACATGGAACGCCCCGATGCAGAGAAATGCTGCCGATGATAACAGCTCCGGCGGCATCACCAGCAGATGCGGGTCAATGGCTATGTACGTCCCATGCGCGGCCGTGGGCAGCGGCCGCGCAAAGACGTGGTCAGAGCGTCTGCATCATCTTGCGCACGCCAGCCACATGGCGCCGGCTGACGGTCAGGGCATCGCCGTCCAGGCCTTTGAGAAACAGCTGAAAATGCCCAAGCGGGGTGCGCTGCAGGCGTTCGATACGCTCGCGGGCCACCAGCGCGTTGCGGTGGATACGCACGAAGCGTTCGCCAAATTCGTCTTCCAGGGCCTTGAGGGGCTCATCGAGCAACACCTCACCGCCCTCGTGGCGCAAGGTCACGTATTTGTGGTCAGCGATGAAATAGATAACCTGGGGCAAGGGAATCAGCTCGATGCCCTTTCGCGTTCGCGCACTGATATGGCTGCGCGGGCCGCCGCCTTCATTGGCCGGCCGGGTGAGCGCCGCCAACTGGGCGCGGTTGGGCTTCTCGGCCTTGCGCAGCGCATCGCGCAACGCCTGAGGCTGGAAGGGTTTGGTCACATGGCTGAGGGTGCTGTCCTTGAAAGCCTCTGTGCCGTATTCATCGTCGCCGGTGCAAAACACCACCGAGGGCGGCGCTTCGCGCTCGCACAGGCGAGCAGCGACCTGAAGGCCATCCAGGCCAGGCATGCCGATGTCCAGCAGGACCACATCGGGCTTTAGGCTTTCGATCAGCGCCAGGGCCTCCTCGCCGTTGGTGGCGCTTGGCTCCAGCACGGTATAACCCTCTAGTTCGCCGAGTAGCCTACTGAGGCGTTCACGGCCTTGGGGTTCGTCATCAACGATCAGGACATTCATAATTGCGCTGGATTCCTGAATGAGTCTCGCACAGGTGTAGCGTAGACAAGTGTGGTTCGAGCGACACTGCGTGTCACGCTCTAGACCGGTGCAATGGCCAAAGATTCACTCGGCCGGCAGATTCACTGCCAGTCCTCTGTCCAACTGTAGACGGTCCGTGGAACACTGCCGTTCAATCCTGCAAATCCTTGCTTGCTCGTTTGCCTGCCCATTTGCCGTCATTTCTCTCGACCGGCGTCCTGCGGCAGCCAGCCCAACCCTGCTATTATCGGCGCCACTTTTTCGTTCACGCCTGCAATGAGTGAATCCATGAGCACCGACAAGACCAATCAGTCCTGGGGCGGCCGCTTCAGTGAGCCCGTCGACGCCTTCGTCGCCCGTTTCACCGCTTCGGTCGATTTCGACAAGCGCCTGTACCGCCACGACATCATGGGTTCGATCGCCCACGCCACCATGTTGGCGCAGGTCGGCGTGCTCAGCGATGCCGAGCGCGACACCATCATCGATGGCCTGAAGACCATCCAGGGCGAGATCGAGGCCGGCAACTTCGACTGGCGCGTCGACCTTGAAGACGTGCACATGAACATCGAGGCACGCCTGACCGATCGCATCGGCATCACCGGTAAAAAGCTGCACACCGGCCGCAGCCGCAACGACCAGGTCGCCACCGACATCCGCCTGTGGCTGCGCGACGAGATCGACCTGATCCTGGCCGAAATCACCCGCCTGCAACAGGGCCTGCTGGAGCAGGCAGAGCGTGAAGCCGAGACCATCATGCCCGGCTTCACCCACCTGCAAACCGCCCAGCCGGTCACCTTCGGCCACCACTTGCTGGCCTGGTTCGAAATGCTCAGCCGCGACTACGAGCGCCTGGTCGACTGCCGCAAGCGCACCAACCGCATGCCCCTGGGCAGCGCCGCGCTGGCCGGCACCACCTACCCGATCGACCGCGAGCTCACCTGCAAGCTGCTGGGCTTCGAGGACGTATCGGGCAACTCGCTGGACGGCGTTTCGGACCGTGACTTCGCCATCGAATTCTGCGCTGCCGCGAGCCTGGCGATGATGCACCTGTCGCGCTTCTCCGAAGAGCTGGTGCTGTGGACCAGCGCCCAGTTCCAGTTCATCGACCTGCCTGATCGCTTCTGCACCGGCAGCTCGATCATGCCGCAGAAAAAGAACCCAGACGTGCCGGAGCTGGTACGTGGCAAGAGCGGCCGCGTGTTCGGCGCCTTGATGGGCCTGCTGACCCTGATGAAAGGCCAACCGCTGGCCTACAACAAGGACAACCAGGAAGACAAGGAACCGCTGTTCGACGCCGCCGATACCCTGCGCGACTCGCTGCGTGCCTTTGCCGACATGATCCCGGCCATCAAGCCCAAGCACGCGATCATGCGTGAAGCGGCCCTGCGCGGGTTCTCCACCGCCACTGACCTGGCTGACTACCTGGTACGCCGTGGCCTGCCGTTCCGTGACTGCCACGAAATCGTCGGCCACGCGGTGAAGTATGGCGTGGACACTGGCAAGGACCTGGCCGAGATGAGCCTGGACGAACTGCGCCAGTTCAGCGACCAGATCGAGCAGGACGTGTTCGCCGTGCTGACCCTGGAAGGGTCGGTCAATGCCCGTGACCACATTGGTGGTACCGCACCGGCGCAGGTGCGTGCGGCCGTAGTGCGTGGCCAAGCCTTGCTGGCTTCGCGCTAACTGCTTGCTGTAGGAGCAGCCTTGTGCTGCGAAGGGGCCGGTGCAAACACCATGGATCTAAGGTGTTTGCACCGGCCCCTTCGCAGCACAAGGCTGCTCCTACAGGTTCAGCGCTAGCTACAGTTAGCGCTTGCCGCTACGAATCATCTCCATGAAGGCCGGCATCGCAGCCTCCTTGTCTGCCACGATCCGCGCCATGTGCGGGTTCTCGCCCATCAGCTGCAGCAATGCCTTGGCCTCGGGGAAGTCCGCGAGGAAGTCGAGGTTCAGCACCTTCTTGCCCACCGCGTAGGCCAGGTCGACCGAGAAGCAGAACATCAGGTCGGCAATGGTCAGCTGCTCACCCGCCACATAGGGTGCGAAGCGCCCATTGCGCTTGAGCGTGGCGAAGCCTGCCAGTAGGTCGGCACGGGCGCGTTCCTTGATCAACGGCTCCACCGCCATGCCAAAGAAGGACTCGGCATAGCAGGTACGCGCCGGCAGCTCGATGTACAGCTCGATTTCCTTCAGCAGCTCACGTACCTTGGCCTGCTCGAACGGGTCGGTTGGCAGTAGTGCCTTGCCGCCTTGGGTCTGCTCGATGTAGTCGAGGATCACACTGGTTTCGCTGATAAAGCCGTGCTCGGTTTCCAGTACCGGTACCTTGCCCCGCGGGCTGACTTCCAGTGCCTTGGGCGCCTGGCCGCCGTAGAAGGTGACCTCCTCGAAAGGCAGGCCTTTTTCCAGCAGCGCCAGCTTGACCATGTTGTAGTAGTTGCTGACCGAGAATCCGTGAAGCTTGAGCATGGGGTAACAGCCTCCAGGCCGTATGGGGATGGCCCGGCTTTTATAGCCCCTGCGCGAGCGCCTGACCAGCGTCATGCACCCGGTCGATGACCGGACATTGCCAGCACAGGCGTGGCAAACTGTATGCCCCATCACAGGAGTACCGCCATGAGCGAGCCCACCGACATCGACAATGACGACGAAGCCTTCGCCGAGGCAACGCTGACCCAGGCCATCGAGAACCAGATCGAAAGCGGCGAGCCGCCGGCCGCCAAAGCCACCTTCAACAAGCTCACCCTGGTCGGCTACGCGCGCGAGGACATCCTCAACCTGATGGCCCATGTGTTGGCCTTCGAGATCGACAACATGCTGGTGGAAGACCGCGCCTTCAATAGCGAGTGGTATGAAAGCGCCCTGCGCGCCCTGCCCGAGCTGCCACCTGAGATGGATCAAGGCGACGACGAATAACCCGACTACACTCGAAGGTCAGGCACCGATGACGGTGCCGCCATCCTCGTCTGGAAGTCAGGAGTCGCCATGTCCTTTACCCCCGATCTGATCGCCGAACTGGAAGTCCTCGCGCTGTTCAAGCACGACAGCAGCCAGGAAGGCATCAAGATAAACAGCCACGCCTCCCCTGCCCTGATCGCGGCCGCTCAGCGCCTGTTCGAGAAAGGGCTGACCGATCAACCCGATGGTGGCTACCTGACCAGCCTGGGTCATGACGCCGTCGACAGTGTTCAACTGCTGCAGAACATTCTCAAGGCGCCACAACCGGCCTGATCGAACAGGTATACCAGGAGGGCGGCCTTAGCTGGCCGCCGCCCTGCGCTTCTCGGCCAACCGCGAGCGCCCGTACAGGAACACGATGGCCAGCAATGCCACCGCCTGGGCGGCCAGCGAGTAGGCATCGGCATGAATGCCCAGCCAGTCGAACTCGAAGAACGCCACCGGCCGCGTGCCCAGCACCCCGGCCTCTTGCAGTGCCTTGACGCCGTGCCCGGCGAACACCACCGACAGCGCGCACAACAGCGCCGCGTTGATGCTGAAGAACAGCGACAGCGGCAGCTTGGCCGAACCGCGCAAAATCACCCACGCCAACCCCACCAGCAGCACCAGCGCCGTCGCGCCCCCTGCCAGCACCGCCTGATGCCCGGCAGGCCCCGCCTGCAGCCACAGGGTTTCGTAGAACAGGATCACCTCGAACAGCTCGCGGTACACCGAGAAGAACGCCAGCATGGCAAAGCCGAAGCGCCCGCCGCCACTGACCAGGCTGCTCTTGATGTAGTCCTGCCAGGCCGCAGCGTGGCGGCGGTCGTGCATCCATACCCCCAACCACAGCACCATGACCGCAGCAAACAGCGCCGTGCAGCCTTCCAGCAGCTCGCGCTGGGCACCGCCCACGTCGATCACATAAGCCGCCAGGGCCCAGGTGGCAAAGCCGGCAACCAGCGCCAGGCCCCAGCCGATATTGACGCTGCGTACAGCCGACTGCTGGCCGGTGTTGCGCAGGAAGGCGAGGACCGCTGCCAGCACCAGAATCGCTTCAAGGCCTTCGCGCAGCAGAATCAACAGCCCGGAAATGAAGCTCAGCGACCAGCTCAGGCCATCGCTGCCCAGCAGTTTTGCGGCCTGGCCGAGCTTGGCCTTGGCTTCGGTCAGGCGCTGCTCAGCCTGGGCCACTGGCAAACCGTCCTGCAGTGACTGGCGGTAAGCCATAAGGGATTTTTCAGTGTCTTTGCGCGCTTGGGTATCGATGTTGTCCAGCGAGCTTTCCACCAGCTCGAACCCTTCCAGGTACGCGGCCACCGACAGGTCATACGCCTGGTCGTGATCGCCTTCGCGGTAGGCGGCCAGGCTTTTATCCAGGGTGCTGGCGGTGTATTCGAGCAACTGCGCCGGGCCGCGTTTGACCTGCGGCGGCTGGGCACGCTGGGCACGGAACGCGTCCAGCGCACTGGCGCCTTCGTTGGCCGCGACTTCGGCCGGGGTCTGGCGGGCAAGGTCGGCCAGGTTCCAGACCTTGTCACCTTTGGCGGCTTCAGGCTGGGCCGTGAAGCTTGCCACATAGGCAGCGACGTCCCAGCGCTGACGCTCATCGAGCTGATCGGCGAACGATGGCATCTCGGTGCCTTCGATGCCCAGGCCAAGGGTGTTGTACAGGTCGAACAGGCTCAACTGGTCAAGCCGCTCGACGCTGCGCAGGTTAGCGGGCGGCGGTTCCAGGCCGACACCGGCCGGGCCATCGCCGGCGCCGGTATCGCCATGGCAGATCGAGCAGTTCTGCGCATACAGCGAAGCCCCGCGGGCCGGGTCCGGGGTGATCACCGGGGCCTGGCTAACCTCGTAGGCGACCGCCAGGCGCGCGCCCAACTGGCGGGCCTGACGGGCAACGGCAGCGCCTTCATGACGCTGCTCAATGGCCTGGCGCAACCCCTCTACGCCCTGCTCCAGTGCCGTTTGCTCCGCATGCGCCGGCAAACCTTTGACCAGTTCGGCCAGTAACGCAGTGAATTCCTGTTGCTCGCGGTATTCACCCTCGTCGATCACCTTGCCGTCACGCACGGTCGGCGGGTAGTCGGCACCGATGTAGTCGAGCAGGTGCAAGGCTTTGGCGGCCTCGGCGGGGTCTTCGGCCAGCACCACGGTGCTGCACAGCGCCAGCACTGGGCCAAGCAGTAAAGCAGGCAGCCAGGCAAGCAGACGGGAACGGGTTTTCATGGCCAGTCTCGGAGGAAATGCGAAAGAGAACATTGTTCACTTCCACTCTATTTCTCTCAAGGGTAGCGGGCGGATTTCATGAAAAATCTTGTGACAAATCGAGTGGGGCGCAGCAACGGCACTTACAATTTTTGCCTATGATTTTGAAAAAAAAATGATCAAGGTCTCTTCAATTGAAAATTTTCCAAGCATGCTGAAAATAAAATGGCGAACTTGGACCCGGTGAAGGGATCTTGAAATGGAAACCGCTGGCTACGCGCATCTCATTCAACAATTGGATCTGGCTGCAGTGCCCATGCTGCGCCCCGCCACGGTGCTTCCTGTTACCCGATTGAAGCTCATCGGGACCACGCTGGCAGTTCCTGCAGCCATTACCCCTGCCAAAAATGAGCTTCTCGCTCACGTGCTATTTGCACTTAAACATGAAGGCATCAACTTGGCGGTTCTCGCCCAAGCATTGCCCCGGATCCCAGCTGCCGATTTCGAACACGCCCACCAGGCGTCTCCGAATGGCGTTTTCATTAGAAAAGCCTGCTATTTACGTGAAGCGTTCACAGGTGAGCAACTCAATCAAACTGTTAATGTCACCGGTCCGTATCGCCCGCTTTTCGATCCGCAACGCTATATCACCCGCGCCGGCGAGCGGAACACGAAATGGCGAATCGACTTCAATGGCCTTGGCGACCTGACCTATTGTGCGACAGTTGAGCGTACTGCCGAAATCCAGTCGCTACTCGATCATGACATCCTCACTAAAGCACAAGCATTCATCGCGGCACTGCCTCCTATCATGATGGACCGGGCACTGAATTGGGCCTACATGCATGAAACCAAGGATTCATTCGCCATCGAGCGAGAGTCCCCTTCTGAAGACAAGTCCCGTCGCTTTATCCAGCTACTCCGTCAGGCCCACCAGCGCCAGCCTCTTACCGAGGACTATCTGGTAGCCCTGCAGAATGCGACGGTGTCCAACCCTTTTGATCTGGCAGCCGCCTTCAGACACGAGCAAAACTATCTCTCGGACGGTACACCAGGTGCTGCTGGGGTTACCTTCCTGCCGCCCCCTGCAGACCTGTGCCGCGAACTTATGGAAAGCTTGATGAGCTTTGCCAATGACGCCCCGACTCAGGTTGACCCTTTGGTGGCAGCAGGCATCACCTCGTTTGGGTTTGTGCTGCTCCATCCGTTCATGGATGGTAATGGTCGTTTGTCACGCTTTTTGATCCACCAAGCGCTGTGTCGCGCGGGGGCATTAGACAATGGTCTGCTGCTGCCCATGTCAGTAGCAATGAAAAGCCAAGAACTTCGCTATCTGGAAGCCCTGCAATCGTTCTCACGACCGGTGCGGGATTTATGGGAGGTGAGGTGGATCGATTTCGGCCAATATAGCTTCGAGTTCAAAGGCCACGAAGCCGTCTATCGTTATTGGGATGCGACGCCGTGCGTGGCCTTCACGCTCGACATGGCCAGAATGGCCCTTGAAGTGGAACTGCAAAAGGAAGTCGATTTCCTGGCCAGTTACGACGCTGTCTATCGGGCAGTGGACAATCAGTATGATGTCCGTGGCAGCGACTTGGCCAACCTGGTGATGATGTGCCTAACCAATGATGGCATCGTATCCAGGAACCGGCGCAAGCAATACCAATACACCGTTCCGGTCGAGGTATTCGACTTCATCGAACAGCAGTCGCAACACATCCTTGCGACACAACGGGCCGAAGCCAAGCAGGAGTGAGCGCACTCACTCGCTGCCTTGGCGCTAGTGCACTCAATGCACCCTGTTCATCCCCCGCTCCATATCGTCGATCAATGCCTTGGCCATCTCGCTGAGAATCCGCGCTGCACTGCCGGCCACGCGGTCATTCTCCATTTCCGCTTCGGTGGTCAGGTGGCGGATGCAGCCGAGCAGTACGGACAACTGAGAGAAGGCGTGGTTGAAGGGGACGTCAGGTTGCAGGCGGAACAGGTCGAAGGTTTCCTCGCCTGCGGTGGAAGACGCTGTGGGGTCGTCGCGCATTGTGTGATTCCTCGGCTCAGGCGCTGGCGCGGGTGTGGTCGCACAGGGCGTTGATCATCCGGCACAACAGGCGGATGTTCATGCCCATCGCGTCACGCATCAGGCCAGGGCTGCTGTCTAGCAGGGCGGAGGTGGTCTGCTCCACGGTCAAGGTCAGGGCGCGGATCAGCAGGTCGCACGTTTCGGCGCAGGGAGGGTCTTGGAGCGAGATGAGGGGTGGATCGAGCAGAAGGAGGGTTGCGGGCGGTGGGTCGGGGACGATTTTTTTCATGGTGGGGCTCCGTATGCGGAAAGAAAAAACTACCGTCCTCCTCGTCTCACGGAATTGGGTGGCAGTCGTGCACGGAGTGAGACCCGGGACATACGGTAACCCCGGCCAGGCCTAAGCCTGCCCGCGCACGACCGCCATGAAGCGGTGCTACCGAATGCAAACCGGGTGTCTCACGCCCGATCGCCTTGCGAGGCGACCCGAGGACATTATTCCTGGGGCATCTCCCCGCCTAGACAGCACCTTCCGACAGGCGCGTAGGATAGTTCGCCTGATAGCGAGAGCTGAAGCATTTGGTTTCAGATTCGGAAATGTCTTACGTATTCGGGGTGTTCGACGTTAGAGGTTCGGCGCCCTCAAGACCGAGCGCCGCAACCCTGTCGCCAAACACCTTCTCGCCACCACACAATGATCAAGGCTTGCCAGCAGCCCCCTTCCATCCCCCACCCAACGCCAAAAACACCCCAATCTGCCCCACCGCCACCTGGCTATTCGCCGCCGCCAACTGCGCGCGCATATCGGTATACGTCCGCGTCGCCTGCAAATCCGCCAGGAACGACTCACGGCCAGCCTGGTAATACCGGTGCGTCTGGTCCGCCGCTTCCTTGGCCGACTTCTCTGCCTCGGCCAATGCATCACGCCGGTCGAGCAAGGCGCTGTACTGCGCCAGCCGGGTCTGGGTCTCGCGGATGGCGTTCAACACCACGCCGTCGAAATGCGCCAGCGCCGCTTGGGTCGAGGCTTCGGCCATGCGGATGCGGGCACGGGTGCCGTTGGTAGGGATGGTCCAGCTGATCTGTGGGCCAAAGCCCCAGCGGTTGGTGGAGGGCTCGCCAAGGTTCTCGAGGATACCGATGGTGCCCACCTGGGCGCCGATGCTGATGTCCGGGTACAGCGCGCCCGTGGCCACGCCGATGTAAGCGGTGGCGGCTGCCAGCTGGCGCTCGGCTTGGCGCACGTCGGGGCGGCGTTTGAGCAGCGCGGCACCGTCGCCTACCGGGATCAGTTGAGCCAGGTGCGGCAGTTCGGCGCAATCGGCGGTGCCGGCGGGCAACTGCTCGACCGGTTTGGCCAGCAGTGCAGCGAGGGTATACAAGCCGGTTTCGCGCTCGGCCTTGAAGCGTGGCAGTTCGGCGCGCAGGGATTTGAATTGGGTCTGCGAGCGGGTTACCTGGGTTTCGTCGCCACGGCCGGCATCGCGCAGGCGCTGGTTCAGCTTTACGCCTTGCTCCTGCAGGTCCAGCGACTCGCGGGCAATGTGGTATTCCTCGTTGGCCGAGCACACCTGGGTGTAGGCCTTGACCACATCCGCCACCAGAGTGATGCGTGCGGTGTCTGCTGCGGCCTGCACCGCGTCGGCGTTGGCCTTGGCCGCCTCGGTGCCGCGCTTGAACGTGCCCCACAGGTCGAACTGGTAGGAGGCGCTGATGATGGCTTCACCGATATTGGCCACGGGTACCTTCTCGGGCAGCAAAAAGGCCTCGCCAGACTCCTGCAAGCGCTGGGCGCCAGCCTTGATGCCACCACTGAAACCGCCCTGCGATTCGGCCACTTCGACTTGGGCGCGGGCCTTGGCGATGTTGGCCGCAGCCACCCGCAGCTCGGTATTGGCGCTCAATGCCTGGCGCACCAGTTGGTTGAGGCGCTGATCCTGGTACAGCTGCCACCAGTCTTCGGGCACCGGCGCCGACACCACACTGTCGGCGTCCTGGCGCAGCGGGCCGTTGAGGTCGCTGCGCTGCACGGCCGCGTCTTTCGGCACTTCGTAATCCGGGCCAACCAGGGCACAGGCACCGAGGGACAGGGCCATGCCCACCAGCATCAGGCGTTTCATGGGCGCTTGTCCTCGATGATCGACACCGTGGCCGTGCGCCCGGCGATCATGCGGAAGTCTTCCGGCACTTCGTCGAAGGCGATACGCACCGGAATCCGCTGGGCCAGGCGCACCCAGCTGAACGCCGGGTTGACGTTGGGCAGCAGGTTGGCGCCGCTGCTGCGGTCGCGGTCTTCGATGCCGGCGGCAAAGCTTTGTACGTGGCCGCGCAGGCGGGTGTTGTCGCCCATCACGCGGATGTCCACGGCATCGCCGATGTGGATGCCACCGAGCTTGGTTTCTTCGAAGTAGCCATCGACGTGGTACGAGGCGCTGTCGACCACCGACAGCACCGGGCGGCCGGCGGTGACGAATTCGTGGTTACGCGGGGCGCGGTCGTTAAGGTAGCCGTCCACCGGGCTGCGCACTACCGAGCGATCAAGGTTGAGCTGGGCAGTATCGACAGCCACCTGTGCCTCGTTGACCGCCGAGCGGGCGCGGGCTTCGCGGGACTGGCTCTCTTCCAGTTGCTCGGCCGCGACCAGGTTGCCCAGCTTGCGGTTACGGCGCGTCTCGCGGGCAGCCTGGGCCAGGGTTTCCTCGCGCTCGGCGAGGGTCGCCTTGGCCTGGCGCAGGGCCAGGCTGAAGCGGTCTTGGTCGATGGTGAACAGCACGTCGCCGCGCTTGACCACCTGGTTGTCACGCACCTCGACCTTCTGGATCAGCCCGGACACATCCGGGGCGATCTGGATCACATCGGCGCGGATGTGGCCGTCACGGGTCCAGGGGGCGAACAGGTAGTAGCCCACCATCTGCCACACGAGCACGGCGGCGAAACTCACGACCAGCAAGGTCAGGACCACACGGCCCAGGGTCAGCAAAGGTTTTTTCATGGCAGCATCAGGTTTCGGCAAAAGTGGTCGACCGCGCCCAGCATCACGGCGTAGAGGGCAACGTTGAACAAAGCCCGGTGCCAGACCAGGCGGTAAAAATGCAGGCGCACGAGCAAGGCGTGCACGCCCAGAAACAGCAGGTAGGTGAACACCATCATCACCAGCAGCGTGGGCAGGAACACCCCGCTGATATCCAGATCACCGATCACAGTGGGGCTCCATCGATGCCGGGGGGCAGTTGCGGTTGTTCGGTCGGCTCGAGCATCACCTCGACCCCAGGCAGCAAGGCCAAGCGCAGGCCACTCAGGGCATGCAGCAGGTGCACGCGGGCATCGCCGCGGTCGTTGTGGTCGTCCAGCGCCAGCCCTTGCCGCGCGCGCTCCATGTTGCGCAGCAACGTGGCCGGTGCGTGCAGGCGTTGGTTGGCGCGCAGGCAAGCGGCGTAGTGGGCGCCGACTTCCTCGATGACCGTGGCTAGGCGCTCACGGGCCTGCGGGTTGGCGCGGGGCATGTAGGCCAGCAGGTCGAGCAGGTTCAGGCCCACGCGCAGGTCACGCAGTGCCACGCCGCTGTCCTGGCCGGTCTGCGACAAGCGCGGCAGGTGCTGCATCAGGCGGTCGAGCATCTGTACGCCGACCTGGCGGTGTTCGGCCAGGGTGGCGGGCTGGGTCATCTCGACGATGTCGCGCCAGGCGAAGCGGGTCATGCGCTTGGCTGCCAACTCGACGCCGAACGGGCGCAGCAGCAAGGTCCAGATGAACGCGAACAGCAGCCCCACCGGGCCGGCCAGGTTGGCGTTGATGAAGGTCAGGAAGTCTGCGTCGTACGCGCCCTGGATGCTGATGAAGGTGGCGGTGTTGACGATGGTCAGTAAGGTGCCGAGGTAGAAGCGCGGCTGCACGGTCAGCGTGCCGACGCAGATGAACGGCACGGCGAATGCCAGCACCAGCATCGGGAAGTCGTGCAGGTTGGGCAGCACCAAGAACAGGTAGACGCTGGAGAAGATCACCGACATCAGCGTCCAGAAGAAGAACCGGTAGATCTGCGGCGCCGGGTCGTCCATCGCGGCAAAGAAGCTGCAAGCTACGGCCGCAAGGATGACCGCACTGCCGCCGTCGTTCCAGCCGAGCAAAATCCATAAGCCGCTGGCGACGATGATCGCGGTGACGGTGGAGAACACCGAATACAGCATCAGGCCCCGGTCGAAGAAGGGCGTGAGGCGGCTCAGGCGCCAGTGGCGGTAAGCGGCGCGCCAGGGCGTGGCGTCGTCCTTGCGCAGGGCGTGCTGGAGGGTGCAGCAGTCTTGCCAAAGGTCGACCCACTCGGTCAGGCGATACAAGGCGTTGGACAGCAGCAGGCCGGCGCGCTGGTCCAGTGCGGCGGCGCTGGGTTGCAGGCGGGTGATCTGCTCGTGCAAGGCGGCCCAGGGCGCCAGTGAGGCATCGTCGGCAGTGCCTTTGAGCCACTCGCGGGCCTCGGCCAGCAACGGTTGCAACTGGGCGAACTGCACAGGCGCGCGGCCTTCGAGGGCGACCAGGGCGTCGTCCAGGGCGTCGATCACCGGCAGCAGGTGGATCATCCGCCCACGCAGCTCGCTGGCGTTCTTCAGGGTGTGGGGGCCGGCACCCTCGTGGCCGAGCTGGCCGATCATCATTTCCAGGGTGTTGAACGTGGCCACCATCGAGGCACGCATGCCGCCCACCTTGTCGGCGGCAACGTCACGGGCCAGGTAGGTATCACTGTAGCGGATCGCCTCGGCAAACCAGTTGCCGGTCGAGCCAACCACCACCGGGGCCAGGCGGCGCGGCCAGAAGATTGCACCGACCACGGCCGCGCAGACGATGCCTAGGCAAATTTCCTGAGCCCGCGACGAGGCCACATCGAACACCGCTGTGGGGTTGTCGACCACGGCCAGGGCAATCATCGGTAGCGTGTAGCCCGCCAGCATCAGCACGTAGTTGTTGGCGGTGCGCAGGTTCAGCGAGAGGAACAGCAAGGTGCCGGTCCACAAGGCGATGGCGACGCTCAGCAACAGCGGCGACTGCACCAAGGGTGGCACCAGGAGTATCGCCCCGCCGGCCCCGAGCAAGGTGCCCAAGGCGCGGTACAGGGCCTTGGAACTGGTCGGGCCGACGAACGGGCTGGAGACGATGTAGACGGTCGCCATGGCCCAGTACGGGCGCGGCAGCTGCATGAGCAGGGCGATGTACAGGGCGATCATCGACGCGGCGAAGGTGCGTACGCCGTAGAACCAATCGCGGGCTGGGGGGACCGAGCTGAAGAATCCGTTCATGCTGCCCCGCCGGGTGTGCCGAGGCCGGCGGCTTCGAACGCGCGCAGCACGCGCAAGGCGGCCTCGAGGTCAGCTTGGTCGATGCCCTGCAGCACCTCACGGCGCAAGCGCACCAGCTCGGCTTCGATGGATTCGGCCAAGGCGCGGCCTTCGGCGGTCAGGCTCAAGGCCTTGGCGCGGCGGTCGAGAGGGTCCTCGCTGCGGCACACCAGCCCGGCTTTGCACAGCTGGTCGAGCAGGCGTACCAGCGACGGGCTTTCGAGGCCAGCGGCCTGAGCCACCGCCACCTGATGTACGCCGTCGCCCAGGCGCACGATCATCAACAGCGGCGCGGCGCAGGCTTCAGAAATGCCGTAGCCCGTCAGGGCCGCGTGGCAGATGCGCCGCCAATGGCGAGCGGCAACCACCATGCCGCTGCTGACTTGCAGGCGCAGGAGATCAAGGGTCATGAAGGGAACCAAGGATATTCATAGTTTGCTAACTATCAATATACGCCCCGCCCTCCCCCTGTCGTCAACAGTGGGCGACGGGTAGCGTGGGTGAAATTCTGTTCATGCGTGGTCTTTAGCCCGCGAGAGCAACTGTGTTGCACATTCCCTGTGGGAGCGGGTTTACCCGCGAACACCGGCGAAGCCGGTGCCATGTACCGCGTTGCCTGCTTCGCGGGTAAACCCGCTCCCACAGGGCCCGCGACCTCCCACTGCACAGGTTCAGGGCTGGACCTGGTCTTCCAGCTTCATCGTCAGCGCCAGCGTGCTGCCCATCTGCACGGCCCGGTCGCGCCAGTCGAGGTAACGCGCGCGGTCGCGGCTGCTGAAGTGCACCGCCAGCTCCTCGGCCGCCTGCATCACCCCGGCCGCAGCCGCCAACTCAAGCCAATACAGCGCGCCTTTGATATCGGCCTCCACATACAGGCCATGCATCAGCCGGTACCCCACCTCGAACCGGCACCGCGCTTCGCCCCGCTGGGCACCGCGCAAAAACCATTGGTAGGCCTGCACCAGGTCGACCTGCCAGTCCAGGTCGCCATCGCACACTTCTTCTTCATACAAGTCACCGAGCGCGGCGGCAGCATGCAACATGCCGCGGTCAAACGCCTGCCGATAACACTCGGCCGCCTGCACGTAGGAGGTTTCGATGCCTTTGCCGAAGTAATGCTGCTGGCCCAGGTTGAACCAGGCCGCGGCGTTACCCTGCAAGGCCGCCATGCGCAACAGGTGGCCGGCCAGCACGGTGTCGGCACGCCAGTACTTGCCATTGAGCCAGATCCAGCCGAGGTCATTCAGTGCGGCCACGCTGCCTTGCAGCGCTTGGCGGCGCAGGTCGGCATACACACCCTGCAAATCGCTGGCCTCGTCCAGGCGGCTGACCAGCAACGACCGCTGGCTGGGCAGCCCGACCCCGGCAAACAGCCGATGACGCCTCCCGGCAGGGGCTGGCGGGGCGATGACCCGCTCTGGCAGAAGACGGGCAAGCAGCGAATGGATATTGCTGGCAGCAGACATGTTCATCCTCATTGAACGACACACAACCTCGACCTCGGCTGTGATGAGGCGTGATTCTGCGTGACGTCACGACAAAACCTGTCGCGAACGATTCGGCACGAGGCAACCAAATGCGACTTCCTTGATCTGAGCAGGCTGTGGCCAATTGCCATGCCCCGCTCGTGCCGCCATCCTATTGCGGCAAGCCTAGACAAGGACGTTATCTTTTGCCGTTCGCCACCACTCGCGCCACCCTCAGTCGTCAGTGGGCGCTGCTGCGCCAACTGCCCAGCCGCTCCCCAGGCATCACCAGCGCCGAGTTGGTGTGGCGCCTGCGTGATGTGGGGTTCAATGTCAGCAAACGCACGGTTGAGCGCGACCTCAACGAGTTGTCGCTGATTTTTCCGCTGGAGCGCAATGACAAGAGCATACCGTTCGGCTGGCACTGGTCGTCGAGTGCCGTGGGCGAGCTGCGCGGCAATTTCGACTTGCTGACATACTTGCGCGGTGATGCGCTGCAGCCGGCCCAAGGCGAGGGGGTAGAGCTGGTGGCGCGGGTCAGTGATGCCTTGGCGCGGCAGTTGCGCGAGGCGCCGTTGAGCACCGACATGCAACTGACGGCGCTGGAACATGGGCATCGGTTGCGGGCCACGGTAAGCGATGGCTGGCCGCTGCGTTGGTGGCTGCTGAGCCAGGGGGATGGGGTGGTGGTGGAGCAACCAGAGGGGTTGCGCGAGGAGATTGGCAAGATGCTGAGCAATGCGGCGGCTCAGTACCAGAATCCATAGCCTGTATCGGCCTCTTCGCGGGCAAGCCCGCGAAGAGGCCGGAGCAGGCTTACTGGCTAGCGCTGCATCCCCCACCGCCGCACGGTCAGCCGCTCCAGGGTGTTGAACACCAACCCCTCGACGAGCAAACCAATCAAGATCACCACCGCCAACCCGGCAAACACCTTATCGGTGTACAGCTCGTTGCGGTTCTGGAAGATGTACCAACCCAGCCCGCCCTTGCCGCTGCTGGCGCCAAACACCAGTTCGGCGGCAATCAAGGTGCGCCAGGCAAACGCCCAGCCGATCTTCAAGCCCGACAGAATCGACGGCAAGGCCGCGGGCACCAGGATGTGCAGCACCAAACGCAGGCCCTTGAGGCCATAGTTGCGACCGGCCATGCGCAACGTCTCGGACACCCCGAGAAAGCCCGCATACGTATTCAGCGCCAGCGCCCACAGCACCGAGTGCACCAGCACGAAGATCAGGCTGTTGTCGCCCAGGCCGAACCACAACAGCGCCAGTGGCAGCAAGGCGATTGCCGGCAAGGGGTTGAACATGGAGGTCAAGGTGCCCAGCAGGTCACGGCCGAGCTGGGTCGACACCGCCAGGCTGGTCAAGCCGAACGCCAGCACAATACCCAGCACATAGCCCTTGAGCAGGATCACCAGCGACACGCCGACCTTGGCGGGCAACTCGCCACTGAGCAGGCCGTCCCACAGCGCAGCAGAGGTTTGCAGAAAGCTTGGCAGCAGCAGGTCGTTGCCTTGATAGCGGGCCACGGCCTCCCACAGCGCGGCGATCACCACCAGGATGACAGCCTTGCGCAGCCAGCCTTGCTGCCACAAGCGCTGGGCTAAGGGCAGTTGGCGTTCCAGAGGCACACTGAGCAGCGGCTCCAACTGCACCTCGTATTCCTGACGTACAGGTGTAGTGGTCATGGCTGAAGCTCCTGTCAGTAGGCGATACGGATATCGTTGAAGCCAAGGTCGTCGGCCTGCTCGGGCATGTCCGCCTCATCGAACAACAGGCGATGGATACGCCGGGCACTGGCCTGGAAATCGGCAGCGCCCAGGCTGCCAAGGTCGTACTGATGGCTGTGTACCTCAGCCCGTACCCGGCCTGGGTGTGGCGACAGCAGCAAGATGCGGTTGCCGACCACCAGCGCTTCTTCGATGGAGTGGGTCACGAACAGCAGGGTAAAGCGCACCTCTTCCCACAGCAGCAGCAGCTCTTCCTGCATCTTGCGCCGGGTCAGCGCGTCCAGCGCGGCGAACGGCTCGTCCATCAGCAGGATCTTCGGCTGGGTGGCCAAGGCCCGGGCAATCGCCACGCGCGCCTTCATGCCGCCAGAAAGGGTGTGTGGGTAGGCATCGGCAAAGGCGGCCAGGCCGACTTTGTCCAGGTAGTGCAGCGCCCGGTCCTCGGCCTCGGCACGCTTGAGCTGGCCCGATACCAGCAAAGGGAACATGACGTTCTGCTTTACCGTCTTCCAGGGTGGCAACTGGTCGAACTCTTGAAACACCACGATGCGGTCAGGGCCGGGGCCTTTGACGGGCTGGCCCTGCAGCAGAATCTGCCCTTCCTGGGGCTCGATGAACCCGGCCACGGCCTTGAGCAAGGTGGACTTGCCGCAGCCCGAAGGCCCCAGCAAGACGAAACGGTCGGCGCGGTCGACTTCGAAACTGACCTGGTGGGTGGCCCGCACCACGCGTTGCGCGGTGCGGTATTCGAGGCTGAGGTTATCCACCGAGAGCAGCGGTGGCGTGGCGACACGGCTCAGGTTGCTGGCCGCGTGGCCTGGCAATGGGGCGGTCATGATCGATCAGCTCCCTTGCAACGGGCGTTCATCCTGGAAGAAGTAATCCTTCCACGACTCCGGCTTGTGCTTGATGGCGCCAACCCGATACAGGAAATCCGCCAGTTTGTAGGTGTTCTTCGGCGTTACCGTGAACTCGTACTGCGGGTTGTCGATCAGCTTGATCAGCACATCGCGGTCGATCTTGGCCTTGGTCACGCGGATGTACGTGTCAGCAGCGGCCGCCTTGTCCTTCTGGGCGAAGTCTGCGGCCTCGGCCAGGGCGTCGACGAAGGCTTTGTAGGTCTTGGGGTTGTCCGTGCGGAATTTTTCAGTGGCGAACAACAGGGTCGGCGAGTTGGGGCCAAGCAGGTCGTAGCTGTTGAGCACAACGTGTACATCCTTGTTAGCCAACGCCTGGTCCTGGAACGGCGGGTTGGAGAAGTGCCCGTTCAGTTCGGTGCCACCGGCGATCAGCGCGGCCGTGGCATCGGGGTGCGGTACGGCCAGGGTGTACTTGTCGAGGCGGTTGTATTCCTTGTCGCCCCACTGCTGGGCGGCGGCGTACTGCAGGAAGCGCGACTGCACGGAGACGCCCACGGCTGGCACGGCGATGCGGTCTTTCTCGGAGATGTCAGCGATGGTCTTCACATTCGGGTTGCTGCTGACCAGGTAGTACGGGAAGTTGCCAAGCGAGGCGACCGCCTTCACGTTCTGCCGGCCTTTGGTGCGGTCCCAGACGGTCAGCAGCGGGCCAACGCCAGCACCGGCGATATCCACCGAGCCGGACAACAGCGCGTCGTTGATGGCCGCGCCGCCCGAGAGCTGGGCCCAGTCGACTTCAATGTCGACGCCCTGTTCTTTACCGTGTTTTTCGATCAGGTGCTGGTCACGCACCACGTTCAACAACAAGTAGACAATGCCGAATTGTTCCGCGATGCGGATTTTGCCTTCGGCCTGGGCCACGGCGGGGGCCGCCAGGCTGCCGACGACCAGGCTCGCGCCCAGGCCAATGCTTGCCGCCAGGCGGCTGATGGATTTACGCATGGTGTGTTTCCTCAGTCGTCAGAACGGGGCATCGCCCTGGATAGTGGTGCGATAGAGCTTGCGCCGCAGGTGCGCGGGGCAGCCGGTGGCGAGGTGAATCAGCGAACGGTTGTCCCAGAACACCAAGTCGTGGGGCTGCCACTGATGGCGGTAGATGTTCTGCTCGAGCACGCTCAGGGCATACAGCTGCTGCAGCACGTCGCGGCTTTCGTCGTCCGGCAGGCCGACGATACGGGTGGTGAAGCCTTCGCTGACGAACAGCGCCTTGCGGCCGTTTTCCGGGTGGGTGCGTACCACCGGGTGGATCACTTCCTGCACCTGGGCCAATTGCTCAGCGCTGAGGGCCGGGCGCCAGTTGCCTTCGAACTTGGTCTCGGCATACCGGGCCGTGTAGGAATGGGCCGCGTTGCGGCCGGCGATTACCTTGCGCAGGGCTTCGGGCACGGCGTCCCAGGCTTTGTGCATATCGGCGAACAGCGTATCGCCGCCCTCGCTGGGCAGCTCCTGGGCATGCAGCATCGAACCCAGGCTGGGGAGCTCTTTATACGACAGGTCCGAATGCCAGAACTTGCCAGCATCGCCCAGGCCGACGTTGCGACCGTCTTCGACGATGTTGGAAACGATCAGGATTTCGGGGTGCCCGGTCAGCAGGAACTGCTTGAGCACATGAATCTGCAGCTCGCCGAAACGGCGGCTGAAGCTGATCTGTTGCTCCGGGGTGATGCGCTGGTCGCGGAACACCAGTACAGGGTGATCGAGGTGGGCGCGATGAATTTGGGTGAAATCCTCGGCGTTGACCGGTCGGGTCAGGTCCAGGCCGATGATCTCGGCACCGACGGCACCGGAGAACGGGCGGATTTCAAAGCTTTGCGGCTGGGCGCTGTCGATGGACGACAAGGCGTTCGAGGCGGCGGACATGGTTCACTCCCACGCAGTGCGCGACGTCAAAGGCGCGCAACGATCAGAAACGCACGGGGATTTCCCGTGTGGGTTCAAGTCGTGCGGCGCATCGATTGGTCGACGGGTACGCAGTGGGAGCAACTATAAAGTCATAAGAAAGATATTTTAAATATCTTTAATGAATAACCATATCACTGTAGATCGGGGCTTATCCGCGGTCAGATCAACCCGCCCTGCTCTTCTTCATCGATCAGGTTGTTCAGGCTGCCCAGCGCCTTGCGCGCCTTGGAACGGTTAAGCAGCTTGGCCTGCGCCCCGGCCGGCAGGTCGGTGATGCTGAACACACCCTTGGCGGTCAGCACATCGATCAAGTCTTCAAGCACGCGGATCATGTCCAGATCACTTTGCTTGAGCTCTTTGAGGCTGTTTTCCACTTCGTCGTCGGCAAACCATTCCTGAACGTCGGCATGGTCAGCAGGGAGTATTTCGGTGAATTCGTCAAAAGAGGCTGCTTCTACCCGCAGCAACTGGCCGCTAGCGTTGCGTTGCACGTAGAACATGGCGGTGTCCCTCGTCACGTTGGTTCCTTGTTGGTAGACAGCAGCATAGGCAAAGATTCCCGGGCACGCAGGCCCGGGCGCACGAGTATGCGCTGTCAGGGGAAGGCAGGAAAGAGCCGGCACCCACCCGGGCGGTCGTTTCGACCGCCCGGGTGGGCTGGGCATCAGCTGTCTTTGTTATCGATACGGATGGTCGGGTCGCCACCGCTGATCAACGAGTTGATCGAGGTATTGGACCAGTTGACCCCTTCCAGCTTGATCGTCACATCGGCGTTGGCCAGGCCACCGGTGGCGTTGAGCTTGCCCTCGCTGCTGACCTGCAGCGTCGAGGTGCCGTCCACCGTGGTGATCTTCAGGTAGTTGTCGATGGTGCTGCCCTTCTCGAACTGAAGCAGATCCTTCAGATCGATACGGTCACCCTCGGCCACCTTGAAGTCCTTGATCACGTCGTTGCCGACATCGCCCGACTTCCACACGAAGGTGTCCGCACCGCTACCGCCGATCAGGATGTCATCGCCTTGGCCACCGATCAGGATGTCCTTGCCGGTACCGCCCAACAGGATGTCATTACCTTTGCCACCATCGAGCGTGTCATCGCCACCTTGGCCGAAGAGGATGTCGTTGCCATTGCCGCCCGACAGGAAATCCTTGCCGTCGTTGGCACCGGAGATATCGAACTCGGTGTAGTGCTCGGTGATGTACTGGTGGACATTGTTGGTGGTGATGGCACTGGCCTCGACACCGCTCTTCTGCGCAACGTACGCCTGCAGGGCTTGGTAGCCCTCGCTGACGACACCGTTGAGGGTGATCAAGTCACCGAAGATGATGTCGTTGCCGTTGCCGCCATCGACCTTGTCGGCGCCTGGCAGGGTCGCCTCGGAATGCCCGAGGATCGCGCTGGCCAGGTTGGATGGGTCGATATTGGCCTGCGGCTTGCCGGCGCTATCGTATGGCTTCAGGTCAGTCAGGCTGACATCGCTGTTCAAACCAATTGCCTGAACCTTGCTTACACCGTTAGTCCCACCCAAGAGGGCGAAGCTGGCAGACGTGTTGCTCGCCGAATCCGCGTAGTTCCAGGAATCGGCATAACCGGTACCGCCCAGGCCGGAGAACTCGTAGGTGCCATCCCCTTGAGCATGAATCGTCCCGATCGTGCGGGTGGAATCAAGCACCAGGTTGCCCCAACGGTTTTCTGTGTAGGTCAGCACTTTGAGGCTGCCTTCGCTATTGATTTCAACTTTGTGCGTTGCGTCGGCCCAGACACTGAAGGTCTCACCCACCTTGTAGTTGTTGACGTTGACTACGTCATCCAGGTACTTGCCGCCGCTCCACAGGCGGTAGTTGGTCGTTTCATTGGTCTGGTAATAAGTCGGCTTACCGTCGGTGATGAAGTAGGTCAGGTTCTCTGCACCGCTGTTACCGGTAGCCATGGTGCTCTTGAAGAAGTTGGCCGTGGTTTTGAACACATCCTCATAGTTGGTACCACCGCCGTAGCTTGAACCACCCACCATCGAGTCCAGCACCGCCTGAAGCTTGGTCAGTGCGTCGGTATCGGCAAGATTGACCGCCACGTTCTTGTTTACCTGGGTATCGAAGTCGGCGATGAAGATATTCACCGTCCCCGAAGTATCAGCGCCCAGGCTGGCTTTCAGCGTCTGGAACACCGATGCCAACTGCGCCTTGGCCGCAGCGACGGACTGGGTGCTCATACTGCCCGAGCTGTCGACCATGAAGGCAATGTTGTAGTTCTTGCCCGCAACCACGTTCAGGCCAGCCACGTCGGCGACGATGATGTCGTTGCCTTCGCTGCCATTGATGGTGTCATCGCCCGAGGTGCCCACCGTCGCCTTGTAGGTGGCGCCGTAGACAGTGACCGGAATCTTGCCGGTGATGCTGTCCGAACCGCCGAGGCTCTCGGTGGCCGTGGAGGTGACGGTGATGTCGAACGTGCCTTTGTAGTAGGTCGGCGGGGTCAGGGTCAGGCCGCTGAGTTTCCAGCCTGTCACGTCCACCGGCGTACCGCCTACAGTCACGGTGTGGCCCGCGCCATCGCTCAGCACAGTCCCTTTCGGAATGCCGCTGAGGGTCACGCTCAAGGTTTCGGAACCATCGGTGTCGGTCAGGCCGGTGCTGATACCGACCAGCTTGACCGAGCCACCTTCCGGCCCTTCGTTGAGTTTGTAGCCGTCGTAGTAGCTCTGGCCATTGACGGTGTGAAGGTCGGACACGCCCAGGCCAGCGTTGGCCATCTCGGTCACGTTCTGGTACATCGGGATGTTGCTGCTGCTCAGGTCGGTGATGGCACCGGAGCCCGCCTGAATGTTCAGGTCATAGCTACCTGGGCCTGACTGGTTGGCGTGGTAAACCTCGATCGGGTAGTAGCCGCTGGACGTTGGGGTGAAGGTGCCAGAAATCTGGCCACCTGCGCCCCAGGTCGCAGTTACCACGGTCTTGCCACCAATGGTGACCACCAGGCTGTCATCGGCGGTGCCGCTGAAGGTATAGGTCTTGCCGGCTTCCAGGAAGATCAGGCCCGACGTTTTCGAACCGGTGCCAGCGGTGACGCTGCCATCGGACTGCACGTTGGTGGTGGTCGTGCTGGAGGTGGCATTGCCGGAGTTGGCGAAGACCGTTTTCAGCGCATCGCCGGTAATGCCATTGCCGCCGGTACCCAAGTCTTTGAGGGTGGTCCAGACCTCTTTGGTCAGGCCTTTGGACTCGACATCGGCACTGCCAATAGTCAGCGTCGGTTTGTCGGCCACCGGTCTGATGTCGACCTTCATGGTCACTTCGCTGCCCAGGTTGGTGCCGTCGTTCGGCTTGTACTTGAACTGCGCGTAGTCAGCCTGTTTGTTGCCGACGCCCGAGCCGCCATAACCGTCAGTGCCCGACTCGTTCGCCTTCGGTACGAATTTCAGGTAATTGCTGGTGATATCAGCCTGGCTGACGACCTGGCCCGCTTTTACATCGACCCACGCGGTGCCGTTGTAGAACTTCAGGCTTCCGTCGACCGGCAGCGAGGTGATGGTCACGAACAGGCCGGTGTTGCCATCGGCATCGGTGACCTTGAAGTCGCCCCAGGTGAACAGGTAGTCGGTGTCTTCCACGCCATTGACCGCGCCGCCAGTCGAAACCGGCAGGTGGTCGTTGTCGAGGATGTTGGTAGTGACACTCGCCTTGGTGCTATCGACCTGCAGGTTTTCGAAGTTGCCACCGGTGGCAGCTCCGATGGTCACGATGATGTTTTCGGTACTTTCAACCAGTTGGTCGTCGATGGTCTTGATATCGAACGTGACGCTGCTGCTGTTAGCCGGGATCTTCACGGTAGTGACCGCAGTGTAGTCCTGGCCGTTAGCGGTGCCGCCGTAGGTCAGGGTAACGGTGACTTCCGCCTTCGCCGGGCTGCTCAGGGTCAGGGTGTACTTGCCGGTTTCACCTTCGGTCAAGGAGGTGGTGCCGGTGATACCGATGGTGGTCACATCGCCCTGGTTGCCAGTGCCTGGGGTGCCGACACCTGGCTCGTCGTTGACCACGGTGGTGGCCGTGGTTTTGTCCAGCGTCAGTTGCTCGAACTTGCTGGCACCCACGCCGCCTACCGACTGCAGCGCCAGGCCGACAGAGGTCTGGCCGATGTAGACGTTATCCGGTGCATCCACGTTGATGAAGCCTGTCGCACTGTTGGCCGGCACGTTGATGACGGTTTTGCCGTCGCTCAAGGTGAAGGTCAGGGCGCCGTGGTTGTTGACTGGCAGGCCATCTTTGCTGGTCAGGGTCACGGTGTAGGTGATCACACCGCCTTCGGTTACCGAAGGCGTGGCGGTCAGCTTGGCGATGACTTCGTTCGAGGTGTCCTTGATGTCCACCGAGGCCGAAGGCTTGCTGACCACCAGGTTTTCGAACTGGCGACCGTCCGGCACGCTGGTGCCGGTGATGCTGACGGTCAGCGAGCCGGCATCGACGTACACGTCTTCGCCTTGCGCGTCGTGGGTGAAGATGGCCGAGGTTTCGCCCTTCTTGATCACGACCGACTTGCCTTCGGTCAGCTGCACGGTGAGGTCCTGGTCCAGGGCCTCTTTGATGCTGATGGTGAAGGTCGGTTTTTCGTTCTCGAAGACCGAAGTCTGGTTGGCAACGATGCTCAGTTCGACTTTGTCGCCCTGGTTGTTGCTGCCTGGAGTGCCTACGCC
>NZ_BNTL01000010.1:0-116921 GCF_022179005.1 Pseudomonas sp. PAGU 2196
CGCTATCCGTGAAGGCGGTCGTACCGTCGGCGCCGGCGTCGTAGCCAAAATCATCGAGTAATCACTCGACCGATTGAAAAAACCCCCGCTCAGCGGGGGTTTTTTTTATTGGGTTGACACTAAATTGGGGCGTCTATAGAATCACGCCTCCTTTTAGCGGGCGTAGTGCGTCCGTTGGGAACAGCCTGGAGTCTGAAATCCAATGCAAAATCAGCAAATCCGTATCAGGTTGAAGGCTTTCGACCATCGCCTGATCGACCAATCCACCCAGGAAATCGTGGAAACCGCGAAACGTACTGGTGCACAAGTGCGTGGTCCAATTCCACTGCCTACCCGCAAAGAGCGTTTCACCGTTCTGGTCTCCCCGCACGTCAACAAAGACGCGCGTGACCAGTACGAGATTCGCACTCATAAGCGTGTTCTGGACATCGTCCAGCCAACGGATAAAACCGTTGACGCGCTGATGAAGCTTGATCTCGCGGCAGGTGTGGAAGTGCAGATCAGCCTCGGCTAAGACTTCGGTCTTGTCCGTGTAACGCTCTGAAATGGGCGGCCATAGCGGGTGAAAGCCCCGTACACTCATGAGGTTACAACATGACTATTGGTGTAGTCGGTCGTAAATGCGGTATGACCCGCGTTTTCACCGAAGAAGGTGTCTCCATTCCGGTCACGGTCATTGAGATCGAGCCGAATCGCGTCACCCAGTTCAAGACTGAAGAAACCGATGGCTACCGTGCAGTGCAAGTCACTGTCGGCGAGCGTCGTGCTTCGCGTGTGACTGCTGCTCAAGCAGGTCACTTCGCTAAAGCGAACGTTGCCGCTGGTCGCGGTGTCTGGGAGTTCCGCCTTGAAGAAGGCGAGTTCCAGGCTGGCGACTCGATCAAAGCTGAACTCTTCACTGCAGGCCAGCTGGTAGACGTTACTGGTCAGTCCAAAGGTAAAGGCTTCGCCGGTACCATCAAGCGCTGGAACTTCCGTGGTCAGGACAACACCCACGGTAACTCCGTGTCGCACCGCGTCCCAGGCTCCATCGGCCAGTGCCAGACTCCTGGTCGTGTGTTCAAGGGCAAAAAAATGTCCGGTCACATGGGCGCCGAGCGCGTGACTGTTCAGTCCCTGGAAGTAGTACGCGTAGACGCTGAACGCAACCTGCTGCTGATCAAGGGTGCCGTACCTGGCGCTACTGGCGGCGACGTGGTTGTACGTCCGGCTGTCAAGGCTCGCGGTTAAGGGGAAACTGACATGCAACTTAATGTAAATGACGCTCAGGCGATCGAAGTTTCCGAACTGACTTTCGGTGGCGAATTCAACGAGACGCTGGTTCACCAAGCAGTCGTGGCCTACATGGCCGGCGGCCGTCAGGGCACCAAGCAGCAAAAGACCCGTTCCGACGTGGCTGGTGGCGGTAAGCGCCCATGGCGTCAGAAGGGTACTGGCCGTGCTCGTGCTGGTACCACTCGTGGTCCGATCTGGCGTGGCGGTGGTGTTACCTTCGCAGCTCGCCCTCAAGATCACTCGCAAAAGCTCAACAAGAAGATGTATCGCGCAGCTCTGCGCTCCATCCTCGCTGAGCTGGTGCGTAGCGACCGTCTGGTCGTGGTTCAGGACTTCGCTGTTGAAGCACCGAAAACCAAAGATCTGCTGAACAAGCTGAACGGCATGGGTCTGAGCGACGTTCTGATCGTTTCGGACGCTGTTGATCAGAACCTGTACCTGGCTGCTCGCAACCTGCCACACGTCGATGTACGTGACGTGCAAGGTTCCGACCCGGTCAGTCTGATCGCATACGAGAAAGTGTTGATCACTGTCTCGGCCGTGAAGAAATTCGAGGAGCTGCTGGGATGAACCAGGAACGCGTATTCAAAGTCCTCCTTGGCCCGCACGTTTCCGAGAAGGCTACCGTTCTGGCTGAGAAAAAAGGCCAGTTCGTATTCAAGGTTGCTACTGACGCAACCAAGCTGGAAATCAAGAAAGCTGTCGAAGGCCTGTTCAACGTAAAAGTTGAAAACGTGTCGACCGTTAACGTTCTGGGTAAAACCAAGCGTACCGCACGTGGTCTGGGCAAGCGTAATGACTGGAAGAAGGCAATTGTCTCCCTTCAGCCAGGCCAAGATCTCGATTTCAGCAGCAGTGCTGAGTAAGGAAGGGGTGCATCATGGCAATCGTTAAATGCAAACCGACTTCCCCTGGCCGCCGTTTCGTGGTCAAGGTGGTCAACAAGGAGCTCCACAAAGGCGCTCCTCACGCACCGCTGCTCGAGAAGAAATCGAAGTCTGGTGGTCGTAACAACAATGGCCGCATTACCACTCGTCACGTTGGTGGTGGTCATAAGCAGCATTACCGTCTGGTCGACTTCCGTCGCAACGACAAAGATGGCATTCCAGCCACTGTCGAGCGTATCGAATACGATCCAAACCGTACTGCTCACATCGCCCTGCTGTGCTATGCAGACGGTGAGCGTCGCTACATCATCGCCCCTAAAGGCGTGAGCGCTGGCGACCAGCTGATCGCAGGTTCCCTGGCCCCAATCAAGGCCGGTAACTCCCTGCAACTGCGTAACATCCCAGTAGGTAGCACCATTCACGGCATCGAACTGAAGCCGGGTAAAGGTGCACAGATCGCTCGTTCCGCTGGTGCTTCGGCTCAGCTGATCGCTCGCGAAGGTGTCTACGTGACCCTGCGTCTGCGCTCTGGTGAAATGCGTAAAGTACTGGCTGAGTGCCGTGCGACCCTGGGCGAAGTCTCGAACTCCGAGCACAGCCTGCGTTCGCTGGGTAAAGCAGGTGCCAAACGCTGGCGCGGCGTTCGCCCAACCGTTCGTGGCGTTGCCATGAACCCGGTTGACCACCCGCATGGTGGTGGTGAAGGTCGTACCTCCGGTGGTCGTCATCCGGTATCGCCATGGGGCTTCCCAACCAAGGGTGCTAAAACCCGTGGTAATAAGCGTACCGACAACATGATCGTCCGTCGTCGCAAGTAACTAGAGGGATACGACAGTGCCACGTTCTCTGAAAAAAGGTCCTTTTATCGATCTTCACCTGTTGAAGAAGGTCGAAGTGGCGGTGGAGAAGAACGATCGCAAGCCAGTTAAAACCTGGTCGCGTCGCTCGATGATCCTGCCACAAATGGTCGGTCTGACCATCGCGGTTCACAACGGTCGCCAACATGTCCCAGTTCTCGTGAACGAAGACATGGTCGGCCACAAACTGGGCGAGTTCGCCGGTACCCGCACCTATCGCGGGCACGTGGCTGACAAGAAAGCCAAGCGTTAAGGGGTAAGGAAATGGAAGTAGCCGCTAAGTTGTCGGGCGCTCGCATCTCCGCCCAGAAAGCCCGCTTGGTCGCCGACCAGATCCGCGGGAAGAAGGTGGGCGAAGCGCTCAACCTGTTGGCCTTCAGCAGCAAAAAAGCCGCTGAAATCATGAAGAAAGTCCTCGAGTCGGCCGTTGCCAACGCCGAACACAACGAAGGCGCAGACGTTGATGACCTGAAGGTCTCCACCGTCTTCGTCAACGAAGGGCGTTCGCTGAAGCGCATCATGCCACGTGCCAAAGGCCGTGCTGATCGCATCGTCAAGCGGTCTTGCCATATCACTGTCAAGGTTGCGGACAAGTAACGGAGTCGATCAGATGGGTCAGAAAGTACATCCCACTGGCATTCGCCTGGGAATCGTCAAGGAGCACACCTCCGTCTGGTACGCAGACGGTGCTACTTACGCAGATTACCTGTTGAAGGATCTGAAAACACGTGAGTACCTCCAAGACAAACTAAAAAGCGCGTCCGTAAGCCGTATCGATATTCATCGTCCGGCTCAAACTGCACGCATCACCATCCACACCGCTCGTCCCGGTATCGTTATCGGTAAGAAAGGTGAGGATGTCGAGAAGCTGCGTCAGGACCTGACCAAGCAGATGGGTGTGCCTGTGCACATCAACATCGAAGAGATCCGCAAGCCGGAACTCGACGCTATGCTGGTTGCGCAGAGCGTAGCTCAGCAGCTGGAACGCCGCGTAATGTTCCGTCGCGCCATGAAGCGCGCCGTACAGAACGCCATGCGTATTGGTGCCAAGGGCATCAAGATCCAGGTGAGCGGTCGTCTCGGCGGCGCCGAGATTGCTCGTACCGAGTGGTATCGCGAAGGTCGTGTGCCTCTGCACACCCTGCGTGCCGATATCGACTACAACACCTACGAAGCTCACACCACTTACGGTGTGATCGGTGTGAAGGTTTGGATCTTCAAAGGCGAAGTTATTGGTGGTCGCCAAGAAGAACTGAAACCACAAGCACCAGCGCCTCGTAAAAAAGCTGCTAAGTAAGGGGTACGCCAAATGTTGCAACCAAAGCGTACAAAATTCCGCAAGCAGATGACTGGCCACAACCGTGGTCTGGCACTGCGCGGTAGCAAAGTCAGCTTCGGCGAATTCGCCCTGAAAGCTGTTGCTCGCGGTCGCCTCACCGCTCGCCAGATCGAGTCGGCACGTCGTGCTCTGACTCGTCACGTGAAACGTGGCGGTAAGATCTGGATCCGTGTCTTCCCGGACAAGCCGATCTCCAAGAAACCTCTCGAGGTTCGTATGGGTAAAGGTAAGGGTTCCGTGGAATACTGGGTTGCCCAGATCCAGCCAGGCAAAGTCCTGTACGAGATCGAGGGTGTTTCTGAAGAGCTGGCGCGCGAAGCTTTCGCCCTGGCTGCTGCAAAGCTGCCTCTCGCCACCTCCTTTGTTAAGCGGACGGTGATGTGATGAAAGCGAATGAACTTCGTGAAAAATCGGCACAGCAGCTGAACGAGCAACTGCTCGGCTTGCTGCGCGACCAGTTCAATCTGCGTATGCAGAAAGCAACTGGCCAGTTGGGGCAGTCGCACCTGCTCTCGCAAGTTAAGCGTGACATCGCTCGCGTGAAAACTGTGCTCAACCAGCAGGCAGGTAAGTGATCATGGCTGAAGCTGAAAAAACCGTCCGTACGCTGACTGGCCGTGTCGTCAGCGACAAAATGGACAAGACCATCACCGTTCTGATCGAGCGTCGCGTAAAGCACCCGATCTACGGTAAATACGTTAAGCGTTCGACTAAGCTGCACGCGCACGACGAAGCCAACCAGTGCAAGATCGGCGACAAGGTTTCCATCCGTGAAACCCGTCCGCTGGCCAAGACCAAGTCCTGGGCACTGGTTGAAGTCCTCGAACGCGCTGTTGAAGTCTAAGGGCTAGGGGTCGGAGAAATTTTATGATTCAGACTCAATCCATGCTCGATGTGGCCGATAACAGCGGCGCTCGTCGCGTCATGTGCATCAAGGTACTCGGCGGTTCGCACCGCCGTTACGCCGGCATCGGTGACATCATCAAAGTAACCGTCAAGGAAGCAATTCCGCGCGGTAAGGTCAAAAAAGGCCAAGTGATGACCGCTGTTGTCGTCCGTACCCGTCACGGTGTACGTCGCGCTGACGGTTCCATCATTCGTTTCGACGGCAACGCTGCTGTTCTGCTGAACAACAAGCAAGAGCCGATCGGCACTCGCATCTTCGGGCCAGTGACCCGTGAACTTCGTACTGAGAAGTTCATGAAGATCGTCTCGCTCGCCCCTGAAGTGCTGTAAGGAGATCCGACATGCAAAAGATTCGTCGTGACGACGAGATCATCGTGATCGCCGGCAAAGACAAAGGTAAGCGCGGTAAGGTGCTGAAGGTTCTCGCTGATGACCGTCTGGTCATCGGTGGCGTGAACCTGGTCAAGCGTCATACCAAGCCTAACCCGATGGCGGGCGTTCAGGGCGGTATCGTCGAGAAAGAAGCGCCTCTGCACGCTTCCAACGTTGCCATCTTCAACGGCGAAACCAACAAGGCTGACCGCGTTGGTTTCAAAGTAGAAGACGGTAAGAAAATTCGTGTCTTCAAGTCGACCCAAAAAGCGGTTGATGCTTGAACACTGCTAGGTAGAAGACCATGGCACGACTGAAAGAGATTTACCGGAACGAAATCGCTCCCAAGCTTAAGGAAGAACTTAAGCTGTCGAACGTGATGGAAGTTCCGCGCGTTACCAAAATCACCCTGAACATGGGTCTGGGCGAAGCGATCGGCGACAAAAAAGTCATCGAGCACGCTGTTGCCGACCTGGAAAAGATCACCGGTCAAAAGCCGGTCGTGACTTTCGCTCGTAAATCCATCGCGGGCTTCAAAGTCCGTGAAGGATGGCCGATCGGCGTCAAGGTGACCCTGCGTAGCGACAAGATGTACGAATTCCTGGACCGCCTGCTGGCGATCTCCCTGCCTCGGGTTCGCGACTTCCGCGGCCTGAATGCCAAGTCCTTCGATGGCCGTGGCAACTACAGCATGGGCGTGAAAGAGCAGATCATCTTCCCGGAAATCGATTACGACAAGATCGATGCTCTGCGCGGTTTGGACATCACCCTGACCACCACTGCTCGTTCGGATGACGAAGGCCGCGCTCTGCTGCGTGCTTTCAAATTCCCGTTCCGCAACTGATTGGAGTAGGAAAATGGCCAAGAAGAGCATGAAAAACCGCGAGCTGAAGCGTCAGCTCACGGTAGCCAAGTTCGCCAAAAAGCGTGCTGAGCTGAAAGCGACCATAGTCAACCTGAACGCCTCTCCAGAAGAGCGTTTCGCTGCCGTTGTCGCTCTGCAGAAGCAGCCACGTGATGCCAGCGCTGCGCGTCTGCGCAACCGTTGCCGCCTGACCGGTCGTCCTCACGGTGTATACCGTAAGTTCGGCCTGGGCCGTAACATGCTGCGTCAAGCGGCAATGCGCGGTGACGTACCGGGTCTGGTCAAGGCCTCCTGGTAATCGCTGCAGGTGTGATCCCGGTGGAAGGGAAGCAATCTTCCGACCGCCGGTGACCTCGCCAACAAACAAGCCCCTATATGGGGCTTGTTTCGTTTCTACCTTGTGTCTAGAATGACCGGCTCACCTGAGCCTGGGTTTTTTGCCCAATCCGCTCGGGTGGTTGTGATAGCCGCAAGGCTAATAATTCTTGTATCAGGAGCATCTAGCCCATGAGTATGCAGGACCCGTTAGCGGACATGCTAACTCGCATCCGTAATGCCCAGATGGCTGAAAAGTCCGTCGTAAGCATGCCTTCCTCTACGCTGAAGGTCGCGGTTGCCAAAGTTCTGAAGGATGAAGGTTACATCGCTGGCTACCAAGTCAGTGGCGAAGCCAAGCCCTCCCTGTCGATCGAACTGAAGTACTTCGAAGGCCGTCCGGTCATCGAGGAACTGAAGCGCTCCAGCCGTCCAGGCCTGCGCCAGTACAAGGCCGTTACCGATCTGCCGAAAGTACGTGGCGGTTTGGGCGTGTCTATTGTCTCCACCAACAAAGGTGTGATGACTGATCGCGCTGCGCGCGCTGCCGGTGTCGGCGGCGAAGTTCTCTGCACAGTGTTCTAAGGGGGGATAGACATGTCTCGCGTCGCTAAGAACCCCGTTAAGCTGCCATCTGGTGTCGAAGTCAAATTCGCCGGCCAGCAGCTTTCGGTGAAGGGTGCCAAAGGCACTCTCGAACTGAACGTTCACTCGTCTGTTGAAGTTACCGAAGAGTCTGGTGAGCTGCGTTTCGTCGCTCGCAATGGTGACCAGCAAGCTCGCGCCATGGCCGGTACTACCCGCGCTCTGGTCAACAACATGGTCCAGGGCGTAAGCCAAGGCTTCGAGCGCAAGCTCCAGCTGGTCGGTGTTGGTTACAAGGCACAGGCCAAGGGCACTATCCTGAACCTGGCCCTGGGCTTCTCGCACCCAGTGGACTACGAACTGCCAGCCGGTATCACCGCTGAAACGCCTAGCCAGACCGACATCCTGATCAAGGGTATCGACAAGCAGCTGGTAGGTCAGGTGGCCGCTGAAATCCGCGACTTCCGTCCACCAGAGCCTTACAAAGGTAAAGGTGTGCGTTACGCGGACGAAGTAGTCCGTCGTAAAGAAGCCAAGAAGAAGTAGGGCCTAGCAAATGACCGACAAAAAAGTTACTCGACTGCGTCGCGCTCGCAAAGCACGCCTCAAGATGCACGAACTCGAAGTCGTGCGCCTGTGCGTGTTCCGCTCCTCGCAGCACATCTACGCCCAGGTCATTTCGGCCGACGGCAGCAAGGTTCTGGCAAGCGCCTCGACCTTGGACAAAGACCTGCGTGATGGCGCCACTGGCAACATCGACGCGGCCACTAAGGTTGGCAAGCTGGTAGCTGAGCGTGCGAAAGCCGCCGGTGTATCTCAAGTTGCCTTTGACCGTTCCGGCTTCAAGTACCATGGCCGCGTCAAAGCGCTGGCTGATGCTGCTCGTGAAGGCGGGCTGGAGTTCTAAGTTATGGCAAATAACGATCAAAAGCGCGACGAAGGCTACATCGAGAAGCTGGTTCAAGTTAACCGCGTTGCCAAGACCGTAAAAGGCGGCCGTATCTTCACCTTCACCGCGTTGACCGTGGTTGGTGATGGTAAAGGTCGCGTCGGCTTCGGCCGTGGCAAATCGCGCGAAGTACCTGCTGCGATCCAGAAAGCCATGGAAGCTGCTCGTCGCAACATGATCCAGGTTGACCTGAAGGGCACCACCCTGCAGTACGCCACCAAGGCTGCCCACGGCGCCTCGAAGGTTTACATGCAGCCTGCCTCGGAAGGTACCGGTATCATCGCCGGCGGTGCAATGCGTGCTGTCCTGGAAGTTGCTGGCGTTCAGAACGTTCTGGCCAAGTGCTACGGTTCGACCAACCCAGTGAACGTGGTTTACGCCACCTTCAAGGGTCTGAAAGCCATGCAATCTCCTGAATCCATTGCTGCCAAGCGCGGCAAGAGCGTCGAGGAGATCTTCTGATCATGGCAACCGTTAAAGTAACGCTGATCAAGAGCGTCTCGGGCCGTATCCCTAACCACAAACTGTGCGTTAAGGGTCTGGGTCTGCGTCGCATCGGTCACACTGTAGAAGTCCAGGATACTCCCGAGAATCGCGGGATGATCAACAAGGCTTACTACATGCTGCGCGTCGAGGGTTAATCGATGAAACTCAATGATCTGAGTCCAGCGCCGGGTTCCCGTCGCGAAAAGCATCGTCCGGGTCGTGGTATCGGTAGCGGTCTGGGTAAGACCGGCGGCCGTGGCCACAAAGGTCAGACCTCCCGTTCGGGTGGTTCGATCGCTCCGGGCTTCGAAGGCGGTCAACAGCCGCTGCACCGTCGTCTGCCGAAATTCGGCTTCGTTTCCCTGAAAGCCATGGACCGCGCAGAAGTGCGTCTGTCCGAGCTGGCCAAAGTGGAAGGCGACGTGATCTCCGTGCAATCCCTGAAGGATGCCAACGTGATCAACCAGCACATTCAGCGTGTGAAAATCATGCTGTCTGGCGAAGTTACTCGCGCAGTCACCATCAAGGGCATCGCAGCCACCAAGGGTGCGCGTGCGGCTATCGAAGCAGCTGGCGGCAAATTCGAGGAATAAATGGCTAAGCAAGGTGCTCTCTCTTCGCTCGGTAAGGGCGGGATGTCGGAACTCTGGGCTCGTCTGCGCTTTCTGTTCATGGCGATCATCGTCTATCGGATAGGTGCGCATATCCCGGTTCCAGGCATCAATCCGGACCGTCTGGCGGATCTGTTTCGGCAGAATGAGGGGACCATTCTTAGCTTGTTCAACATGTTTTCCGGTGGCGCGCTTGAGCGCATGAGCATCTTTGCACTGGGGATCATGCCGTACATTTCGGCATCGATCATCATGCAGTTGATGACGGCGGTCAGCCCGCAACTGGAGCAGTTGAAGAAGGAAGGTGAAGCTGGCCGTCGCAAGATCAGCCAGTACACCCGCTACGGCACCGTTATCCTGGCGCTGGTCCAAGCCATTGGCATGTCCATTGGCCTGGCCAACCAGGGCGTGGCGTTTTCTGTCGGCCTGGGCTTCCATGTCGTCGCGGTTTCCACGTTTGTGGCCGGCGCGATGTTCATGATGTGGCTGGGCGAGCAGATCACCGAGCGCGGTGTGGGCAACGGTATCTCGATGTTGATCTTCGCAGGTATCGTTGCCGGTCTTCCGAGAGCAATCGGGCAGTCTTTCGAGTCTGCGCGTACAGGCGATATCAACATTTTCGCCCTGGTCGCAATCGGTTTGCTGGCAGTAGCGATTATCGGTTTCGTGGTGTTCATTGAGCGTGGTCAGCGTCGTATCGCCGTTCACTACGCCAAGCGTCAGCAGGGCCGCAAGGTCTTCGCTGCGCAGACCAGCCACTTGCCGTTGAAGGTGAACATGGCGGGGGTTATCCCGGCTATTTTCGCCAGCAGCATTTTGCTGTTCCCGGCTTCGCTGGGTGCCTGGTTCGGTCAGTCCGAAGGTATGGGCTGGTTGCAGGACATCTCGCAGTCGATCGCTCCTGGTCAGCCGTTGAACATCTTGCTGTTTAGTGCAGGGATCATTTTCTTCTGCTTCTTCTACACAGCGCTGATGTTCAATCCGAAAGACGTAGCGGAAAACCTGAAGAAGTCCGGTGCCTTTATTCCGGGTATCCGTCCTGGTGAACAGTCGGCTCGCTACATTGATGGCGTTCTGACCCGTTTGACCATGTTCGGTGCTCTTTACATGATGGCCGTCTGCCTTCTGCCCCAGTTCCTGGTGGTGGCAGCAAATGTGCCGTTCTACCTTGGCGGGACCTCGTTGCTGATTGTGGTAGTGGTTGTGATGGACTTCATGTCCCAAGTACAATCGCACCTCGTTTCGCACCAGTACGAATCCCTGATGAAGAAAGCCAACCTGAAAGGCTACGGTGGCAGCGGTTTGCTGCGCTGATACGCCCCTAAGGTTCGAGGAGTCGGTAATGAAAGTTCGTGCATCGGTGAAAAAGCTGTGCCGTAACTGCAAGATCATCCGTCGCGAAGGCGTCGTACGAGTGATCTGCAGCGCGGAACCGCGTCACAAACAGCGCCAAGGCTGAGTGTGATCGTCGCTTCAAACCCAGCAGCTAGTGTGCTGCTGGGTTGATTATTCGTTTCTACAGCGATATTATCTCGCGCCCTATTTCTTGGCTTCCGGGGCGTAGGTAGCTGTCAATTGGAGTCCCACTGAATGGCCCGTATTGCAGGCGTCAACATTCCAGATAACAAGCATACTGTTATCTCGCTGACCTACATCTATGGTGTCGGTCGCACAACTGCGCAGAAGATCTGTGCAGACGCTGGTGTAAACCCAGCCGCTAAGATCAAGGATCTGAGCGACGAGCAAATCGAAACCCTGCGTGGCGAAGTCGCGAAGTTCACCACCGAAGGTGACCTGCGTCGTGACATCAACATGAAGATCAAGCGCTTGATGGACCTGGGTTGCTACCGCGGCCTGCGTCATCGTAAAGGTCTGCCGGTTCGCGGTCAGCGCACCAAGACCAACGCACGCACCCGTAAGGGCCCGCGTAAGCCGATCCGCAAGTAACCGCCCAGGAATATAGACATGGCAAAACCTGCTGCTCGTCCTCGTAAGAAAGTCAAAAAGACAGTGGTTGATGGCATCGCCCACATCCATGCGTCTTTCAACAACACCATCGTGACCATCACCGACCGTCAGGGCAATGCTTTGTCCTGGGCGACCTCCGGTGGTTCGGGTTTCCGTGGTTCGCGCAAATCCACCCCGTTCGCAGCACAGATCGCTGCTGAGCGTGCTGGTCAAGCTGCGCTGGAATACGGTCTGAAGAACCTCGACGTTAACGTCAAGGGTCCAGGTCCAGGTCGTGAGTCCGCCGTTCGTGCATTGAACAGCTGCGGCTACAAGATCGCCAGCATCACCGACGTGACGCCAATCCCGCACAACGGGTGCCGTCCGCCGAAGAAGCGTCGCGTGTAATCAGGAGACAGAAGAATGGCACGTTACATTGGTCCAAAATGCAAACTGTCTCGTCGTGAAGGCACCGATCTGTTCCTGAAGAGCGGCGTTCGCGCTCTGGAATCGAAGTGCAACATCGAAGCAGCCCCAGGTATCCACGGCCAGCGCCGTGGCCGTCAGTCCGACTACGGTACCCAGCTGCGCGAGAAACAAAAAGTCCGTCGTATCTACGGTGTTCTGGAGCGTCAGTTCCGCGGTTACTACCAAGCTGCTGCCTCGAAAAAAGGCGCAACCGGTGAGAACCTGCTGCAACTGCTCGAGTGCCGTCTGGATAACGTCGTCTACCGTATGGGCTTCGGCTCGACTCGTTCCGAGTCCCGTCAGCTGGTTTCGCACAAAGCGATCAGCGTCAACGGTAAGACTGTAAACATTCCATCCTACCAAGTTCGTCCGGGTGACGTGGTCGCGGTTCGCGAGAAGTCGCTGAGCCAGCTGCGCATTGTTCAAGCCCTTGAACTGTGCGCCCAGCGTGGCCGCGTTGAGTGGGTTGACGTGGATGCTGCTAAAAAGTCGGGCGTTTTCAAGAACGTTCCTGCTCGCAGCGACCTGTCTGCCGACATCAACGAGAACCTGATTGTCGAGCTCTACTCCAAGTAAGGGCTAGAAAATAGGTGCATCCATGCAGATTTCGGTAAATGAGTTCCTGACTCCCCGCCACATTGATGTGCAGGTAGTCAGTCCGACCCGCGCCAAGATCACGCTCGAGCCTCTCGAGCGTGGCTTCGGCCATACCCTGGGCAACGCGCTGCGCCGCATCCTGTTGTCCTCCATGCCTGGCTGTGCAGTAGTCGAGGCCGAGATCGATGGCGTACTCCATGAGTACTCCGCGATCGAAGGTGTTCAGGAAGACGTAATTGAAATCCTGTTGAACCTGAAAGGCCTGGCTATCAAACTGCACGGTCGTGACGAAGTTACGCTGACCTTGTCGAAAAAGGGTTCGGGGGTGGTTACCGCTGCCGATATTCAGCTGGATCACGATGTCGAGATCGTCAACCCCGATCACGTAATCGCGAACCTGGCGTCGAACGGCGCCCTGAACATGAAGCTCACCGTAGCTCGTGGTCGTGGTTACGAGCCGGCCGACTCCCGTCAAACCGACGAAGACGAAAGCCGTAGCATTGGCCGTCTGCAGTTGGACGCTTCGTTCAGCCCGGTGCGTCGTATCGCCTATGTGGTCGAAAACGCCCGTGTTGAACAGCGTACCAACTTGGACAAGCTGGTCATTGATCTGGAAACCAACGGCACCCTGGATCCTGAAGAGGCAATCCGCCGCGCTGCGACCATCCTGCAACAGCAGCTGGCCGCGTTCGTCGACCTCAAAGGTGACAGTGAGCCTGTCGTAGTCGAGCAGGAAGACGAGATCGATCCGATCCTGCTGCGTCCGGTTGACGACCTGGAACTGACTGTACGTTCGGCCAACTGCCTCAAGGCGGAGAACATCTACTACATCGGCGACCTGATTCAGCGTACCGAAGTAGAGCTGTTGAAGACTCCTAACCTGGGCAAGAAGTCCCTGACTGAAATCAAGGACGTCCTGGCCTCTCGTGGTCTGTCTCTCGGCATGCGCCTCGACAACTGGCCGCCTGCAAGTCTTAAGAAAGACGACAAGGCGACCGCCTGATCGTCGTAATCACCGAACGTAGTGTTTGGTAAGGAATGAATCATGCGTCATCGTAAAAGTGGACGTCACCTGAGCCGTACCAGCTCTCACCGCAAAGCTATGTTCCAGAACATGGCTGTGTCGCTGATCGAGCACGAGCTGATCAAAACCACCCTGCCGAAAGCCAAGGAACTGCGCCGCGTTGCCGAGCCGCTGATCACCCTGGCCAAGGAAGACAGCGTTGCTAACCGTCGTCTGGCCTTCGACCGTACCCGTTCGAAGTCCGCTGTTGGCAAACTGTTCAACGATCTGGGCAAGCGTTACGCCACCCGTCAGGGCGGCTACCTGCGCATCCTGAAGTGCGGTTTCCGCGCTGGCGACAACGCGCCTATGGCGTACGTCGAGCTGGTTGATCGTCCAGTCGGTGGTGCTGTAGAAGCTGCCGAGTAAGACGTTCTGTCTGCTACAAAGAACCGGGCCTTGTGCCCGGTTTTTTGTGTCTGCAAGTATTGTTAATTTCTATTGATACAAGTCATGTAATGAATTTGTCCTGAAGCGACCGCTCGTCAATACTCCTATCCAAGCCGATTAGCCGGCAGTTCTAGACCGATAAGGAGAGCCCATGAGCAAGATTCTCACCACCGCCAGCGGTGCCCCCGTAGCTGACAACCAGAATTCCCGCTCTGCCGGCCCCCGCGGCCCGCTGCTGCTCGACGATTTCCACCTGATCGAGAAGCTCGCCCACTTCAACCGCGAGAACATCCCAGAACGTCGTGTTCACGCCAAGGGTTCGGGCGCGTACGGCACATTTACCGTTACCCGCGACATCACCGGCTACACCAGCGCCAAGCTGTTCGAACAGGTCGGCAAGCAGACCGAAACCTTCCTGCGCTTCTCCACGGTCGGTGGCGAACGTGGTTCGGCTGACACCGAGCGTGATCCGCGTGGTTTCGCCGTCAAGTTCTATACCGAGGAAGGCAACTGGGACATCGTTGGCAACAACACCCCGGTGTTCTTCATCCGTGACCCGCTTAAATTCCCGGACTTTATCCACACCCAGAAGCGCCACCCGCAGTCCAACCTGAAGAACGCGCAAATGATGTGGGACTTCTGGTCACACTCGCCCGAGGCGCTGCACCAAGTCACCATCCTGTTCTCTGACCGCGGCATCCCGGACGGCTACCGTCACATGCACGGCTTTGGCAGCCACACCTATAGCCTGATCAGCGCCGCCGGTGAACGTACCTGGGTGAAGTGGCACTTCAAGACCCAGCAAGGCATCAAAAACCTCGCCCCTGCTGACGCTGCACGCTTGGCAGGTACAGACCCGGACTACGCCCAGCGCGACCTGTTCGAGGCCATCGAGCGCGGCGACTACCCGCGTTGGACCGTGTGCATTCAGGTGATGACTGAGGCCGAGGCCGCCAGCCGTGACGAGAACCCGTTCGATGTGACCAAGACCTGGTCGCAGAAGGACTATCCGCTGATTGAGGTGGGTGTACTGGAGCTCAACCGTAACCCGCTCAACTACTTCGCTGAGGTCGAGCAAGCGGCGTTTGGCCCGAGCAACATGGTCCCAGGTGTCGGGCTGTCGCCTGACCGAATGCTGCAGGGCCGGGTGTTCGCCTACGCCGATGCGCATCGCTACCGCGTGGGCACCAACCACCAGCAGTTGCCGGTCAACGCGCCGCGCTCTGCGGTCAACAGCTACCAGCGGGATGGTTCGATGGCCGTTGGCAGCTACGGCAGCGCGCCGAACTACGAACCCAATAGCTACGGCGATGCACCCAAGCAGTCGCCACGCCATGCTGAGCCTGCCCTGGCCCTGAATGGCTCGGCTGATCGCTACGATCACCGTGAGGACAATGACTACTACAGCCACGCCGGTGCACTGTTCCGCTTGATGAACGAACAGCAGAAGGCCCTGCTGATCAACAACATCGCGGGCGCCATGGGAGGCGTGAGCGACGATGTCATCCAACGCCAGTTGCAGTACTTCTTCAAGGCCGATCCGGCCTACGGTGAGAGCATTGCCAAGGCGCTGGGCGTGAATCTCGCCTAAGTCGAAGTGATAAGAAGAACCGCCCTCATTTGGGCGGTTTTTCAATGAATATCACTACTGTTTAACCGATTTTTTGCCTCTAATTGCGCGTTTTTCAGTGACCGCGAGCAAAACGTGGTTCACACTATGTCCATTGATGTTTTCACATGGAGAAGCAGGGCGATGCAAGGTCACCCGGACGTAATCAACTACCTCGTCACGTTGCTGAAGGGCGAACTGGCAGCACGCGACCAGTACTTCATTCACTCGCGTATGTATGAAGACTGGGGCCTGTCCAAGCTCTACGAGCGCATCAACCACGAGATGGAAGAAGAAACGCAGCACGCCGACGCGCTGATGCGCCGCATCCTCATGCTCGAAGGCACCCCCGACATGCGCGCGGATGACCTCGAAGTGGGCAGCACTGTGCCGGAGATGATCGAAGCCGACCTTAAGCTGGAATACAAGGTCCGCGCCGCGCTGTGCAAAGGCATCGAGCTGTGCGAGCTGCACAAGGACTACATCAGCCGCGACATCTTGCGCGCGCAGTTGGCTGATACCGAAGAAGATCACACCTACTGGCTGGAGAAGCAGCAGGGCCTGATCAAGGTTATCGGCCTGGAGAACTACCTGCAGTCGCAGATGTAAGTTATCCACAGTCAATAAAAAGCCCCTGGCACTTATGGTGCCAGGGGCTTTTTTATGCACAGGCGGATCAGGCCCGGTCACGCTCCAGCAGCGGCTTGAGGTAATGCCCGGTGTAGGACTGCTTCATCTTGGCCAGTTCTTCCGGTGTACCGCTGGCAATGATCTGCCCGCCTTTGGAGCCACCTTCCGGCCCCAAGTCCACCAGCCAGTCGGCAGTCTTGATCACGTCCAGGTTGTGCTCGATCACCACCACGGTGTTGCCGTGGTCGCGCAGGCGGTGCAGCACATCGAGCAACTGCTGGATATCGGCAAAGTGCAGGCCCGTGGTTGGCTCGTCGAGGATATACAGGGTCTTGCCGGTATCGCGCTTGGACAGCTCGCGGGACAGCTTCACCCGCTGAGCCTCACCGCCCGACAAGGTAGTCGCCGACTGGCCCAGCTTGATGTAGGACAGGCCTACGTCCATCAGGGTTTGCAGCTTGCGCGCTAACGCCGGGACCGCGTCGAAGAACTCGCGGGCGTCCTCGATGGTCATTTCCAGCACCTCGTGGATGTTCTTGCCCTTGTACTTGATCTCCAGGGTTTCGCGGTTGTAGCGCTTGCTCTTGCACACGTCGCACGGCACGTAGATGTCGGGCAGGAAGTGCATCTCAACCTTGATCAGGCCATCGCCCTGGCAGGCCTCGCAACGGCCGCCCTTGACGTTGAACGAGAAGCGCCCTGGGCCGTAGCCGCGTGAGCGCGATTCTGGAACACCCGAGAACAGCTCGCGGATCGGCGTGAAAATGCCGGTGTAGGTTGCCGGGTTCGAACGCGGTGTGCGGCCAATCGGGCTCTGGTCGATATCCACCACTTTGTCCAGGTGCTGCATGCCATCCATGCTGCTGTGCGGCGCGGCTTCCAGGCTACTCGCGCCGTTGAGCGCGGTAGCGGCGAGCGGGTACAGGGTGTTGTTGATCAGGGTCGATTTGCCCGAACCCGACACGCCCGTTACGCAGGTCAGCAGGCCGATCGGGATTTCCAGGTCGACGTTCTGCAGGTTGTTACCGCGCGCGCCCTTGAGCTTCAGCGAGAGTTTTTTGTCGCGTGGCGTGCGTTTGGCTGGGACGACGATTTTCTTGCGCCCGGACAGGTATTTGCCAGTCAGCGAGTCAGGATGCGCCATGACCTCCTCGGGCGTGCCCTCGGCGACGATCTGGCCGCCATGCACCCCGGCACCCGGGCCGATGTCCACCACATAGTCGGCTAAACGAATAGCGTCCTCATCGTGTTCCACCACGATGACCGTATTGCCCAGGTCGCGCAGGTGGTTGAGGGTGGCCAGCAAGCGGTCGTTGTCGCGTTGATGAAGACCGATGGACGGTTCATCGAGGATGTACATCACCCCGACCAGGCCCGCACCGATCTGGCTGGCCAGGCGGATGCGCTGGGCCTCACCACCCGACAGTGTGTCGGCGCTGCGGTCCAGGGTGAGGTAGTCCAGGCCGACGTTGACCAGAAACTGCAGGCGCTCGCAGATTTCCTTGAGAATTTTCGCTGCAATTTCGCCACGGCGCCCGGTCAGGGTCAGCTCGCCGAAGTAGCTGCTGGCTTCACCGATGGGCAGGTTGGTGACGGCCGGTAGGGTTTTTTCGCCCACCCACACGTGCCGAGCTTCGCGCCGTAGACGGGTGCCGCGGCAGTCAGGGCAGGGTTGGGTGCCGAGCAGTTTGGCCAGCTCTTCACGCACGGTGGCCGACTCGGTCTCGCGGTAGCGCCGCTCCAGGTTCGGCACGATGCCTTCGAACGGGTGCGAGCGTTTGACGATGTCGCCGCGGTCATTGAGGTATTTGAAGTCGACGCTCTGCTTGCCGCTGCCTTGCAGGATCACCTTCTGGTGCTCGGCCGACAGCTCGCCGAACGGCGCCTCAAGGCTGAACCCGTAGTGCGCGGCCAGCGAGCCAAGCATCTGGAAGTAATAGACGTTGCGCCGGTCCCAGCCGCGTATAGCGCCCTCGGCCAGGGTCAGCTCGGTGTTGACCAGGCGTTTGGTGTCGAAGAACTGTTTGACCCCCAGGCCGTCACAGGTCGGGCAAGCACCGGCCGGGTTGTTGAAGGAGAACAGCTTGGGCTCCAGCTCACTGATCGCATGGCCACAGACCGGGCAGGCGAAGCGGGCGGAGAAGATCATCTCTTCGCCTTCTTCGTCGTCCATCGGCGCCACCAAGGCGATACCGTCGGCCAATTTGAGTGCAGTCTCGAACGACTCGGCCAGACGCTGCTGCAGGTCGGCGCGGACCTTGAAGCGGTCTACCACCACATCGATGCTGTGCTTCTTCTGTTTATCCAGCTTGGGCAGCTCATCGAGCTCGTAGAGCTTGCCGTTGACCCGCGCGCGGACGAAGCCTTGGGCGCGCAGCTCGTCGAACACCGCCAGGTGCTCGCCCTTGCGCTCGCGGATCACCGGTGCCAGCAGCATCAGCTTGCTGCCTTCGGGGCGCTCCAGTACCAGGTCGACCATCTGGCTGACGGTCTGCGCCTCCAGCGGGATGTCGTGGTCAGGGCAGCGCGGCGTGCCAACGCGGGCGTAAAGCAGGCGCAGGTAGTCGTAGATCTCGGTGATGGTGCCGACGGTGGAGCGGGGGTTGTGCGAGGTCGACTTCTGCTCAATGGAAATGGCCGGGGAGAGGCCTTCGATGGTGTCGACGTCGGGCTTTTCCATCATCGACAGGAACTGCCGGGCATAGGCCGACAGGGATTCGACATAACGGCGCTGGCCTTCGGCGTACAGTGTGTCGAACGCCAGGGAGGACTTGCCGGACCCGGACAGGCCGGTGATGACGATCAGCTTGTCCCGCGGCAGGGTCAGGTCGATGTTCTTCAGGTTGTGGGTACGTGCCCCACGAATCAGGATCTTGTCCACTGCGGCCTCGCTCGGCGGGCATAAACAAAGAAGTATACGGCGCGCTGCCAGTACGCGGCAAAGCGTCGCGTATATGCCGTCAAGCTGTCGGACTGATAGAATCGCCGCCGGTTCACACGAGGTTAATCCATGCACGACACCCACAACGAGCGCATGAGTGGCAGCGAAACCCGCGCCGCAGGCGGCCTGGCCCTGGTCTTTGCCTTTCGTATGCTGGGCATGTTCATGGTCTTGCCGGTGCTGGCCACCTACGGCATGGACCTGGCCGGTGCCACCCCCGCGCTGATTGGCCTGGCCATTGGCGCCTACGGCCTGACCCAGGCGGTCCTGCAGATCCCGTTCGGCATGGTGTCCGACCGCATCGGCCGGCGCCCGGTAATTTACCTGGGACTGGTGATCTTCGCCCTGGGCAGCGTGCTGGCGGCCCAGGCCGACTCTATCTGGGGGGTCATCGCCGGGCGCATTCTGCAGGGCGCGGGGGCGATTTCCGCCGCCGTCATGGCACTGCTGTCCGACCTGACCCGGGAACAGCATCGCACCAAGGCCATGGCCATGATCGGCATGAGCATCGGCCTGTCGTTCGCCGTCGCCATGGTCGTCGGCCCGCTGTTGACCCGTGCCTACGGGCTGTCAGGATTGTTCTTGTCCACGGCAGGGCTTGCGCTGGTGGGCACCCTGCTGATCGCCTTCGTCGTGCCTAGCACTCACAGCACCTTGCAGCACCGTGAGTCAGGCGTTGCCCGCCAGGCACTGGGCCCGACCCTGCGCCATCCGGACCTTCTGCGCCTGGACATCAGTATCTTCATCCTCCACGCCATCCTCATGGCCAGCTTCGTCGCACTGCCCTTGGCCTTCGTCGAGCGTGGCGGCCTGCCCAAGGAAGAGCACTGGTGGGTCTACCTGACCGCGCTGTTCATCTCATTTTTTGCAATGATCCCGTTCATCATCTACGGCGAAAAAAAGCGCAAGATGAAACGCGTACTGGCCGGAGCGGTCAGTGTGTTGCTGCTGGTCGAGGTGTTCTTCTGGCAGTGGGCTGACAACTTGCGCGGACTGGTGATTGGCACCGTGGTATTCTTTACCGCATTCAACCTGCTGGAAGCCTCGCTGCCTTCGTTGGTGAGCAAGGTGTCGCCTGCGGGTGGCAAGGGAACGGCGATGGGGGTGTACTCCACCAGCCAGTTCCTGGGCGCCGCCCTGGGGGGCATCCTCGGTGGCTGGTTGTTCCAGCACGGTGGGCTGAACATGGTGTTCCTCGGTTGCGCGCTGCTGTGTGCCGTATGGTTGGTCGTCGCATTGCGCATGAACGAGCCGCCGTATGTGACCAGCCTGCGCATGCCGCTGACGCCCGAGGCAGTCCGGGAAGCCGGGTTGACCGAACGCCTGATGGCCGTGCCGGGTGTGACCGACGCCGTTGTGGTGGCAGAAGAAGCCGCCATCTATATCAAACTGGATACGAAAATTTTGGACCGTACGACCCTCGAGCGTCTGGTAAACCCAGCCTCTTCGGCGTGCGAAGCCTAGGAGAACGTTATGGCCCGTGGGGTTAACAAAGTCATTCTGGTCGGCACTTGTGGCCAGGATCCCGAAGTCCGCTACCTGCCCAACGGTAACGCCGTGACCAACCTGAGCCTGGCTACCAGCGAGCAGTGGACCGACAAGCAGTCGGGCCAGAAGGTGGAGCGTACCGAGTGGCACCGTGTGTCGCTGTTCGGCAAGGTTGCCGAAATCGCCGGCGAATACCTGCGCAAGGGTTCGCAGGTGTACATCGAAGGCAAGCTGCAGACCCGCGAGTGGGAAAAAGACGGCATCAAGCGCTACACCACCGAGATCATCGTCGACATCAACGGCACCATGCAGCTGCTGGGCGGCCGTCCGCAGAACCAGCAAGGTGGCGGCGACCAGTACAACCAGGGTGGTGGCAACAACTACAACCAGGGTGGCCAGCAGCAACAATACAACCAGGCGCCACCACGTCAGCAGGCCCAGCGCCCGCAACAGGCTCCTCAGCGCCCAGCGCCGCAGCAGCCAGCGCCGCAGCCGGCGGCTGACTTTGACAGCTTTGATGACGATATTCCGTTCTAAGCAACGATAAAGACGAGTTTGTACAACAGTCTTTGAAAGGCCCCGCGCTAGCGGGGCCTTTCGTTTCTGCAGTGTGTCGACAGAAGTTATACATCACAGTAAGCACTTACGCCGTCTATCATGACGTGCTCAGCGGTAATCTCCAGTTTTAGAGCCCCGTTATCAGCATTCAGACGAATAATACCGTTTTCTTTCGTAATGTTTAGGTCAAGCATGCAGTTTGATTGCATGCCAGAAATTTGCAGTTCTCTGACGCCTACGGCTAGCAGTCTTAACTGGATGCGGTTGAATCCTGCGGTTTTCCACTTTGTGGGTGGGTGATTGGGGAATTCCCTCAGGTCAAACCTTAGGAGGACTTTTGGGCCATCACGCTGAATTTCAATGCCATGCACATTGACACCTTTTAGTAAGGGCGTGTCCTCCCCGTATAGGGACTTAAGTGCTGTCGGGTCGACAAGGTGTTCAGTCCAATTAATCATTTTGCCTCGCTAAGAATCCCATTAGTATTCAGTCCGCCGGATAAGCCAATAGGATCACTTTCGACATACCGCCAAGTCTGCGGGTCATGACCACGGAAGTAATTGTAGTGCAGCCCGCTCTCAGCGTCGTAGTACTGCCCCGGAAAACGCAGATTGAGCAACGTCTGTTGTCCTGAACCTGTGGATCCTGATTAGGTTTGCCCTCGCCAAAGGCATCCGACTGCCACTGCCAGACGATCTGCTGCTTGGCCGAAGTGGCCAGGCGTAGCGGGTCGAGGTGGTCGCTGTGCAGATAAAGCAGCTGCGCAGCGCCCGTGCCGCGCATATTCACGTTGGCCAGTGGCAGCGAATCCAGCCACAGGTAGGACTACGTGCGCTGCAAGGCCCTGGTAGGGGGCGCGTAGCGAATAAGAAAACACCGGCACAAGGCCAGCGTCATAAACGTTCTTATAACCCATATATTACTGAAGCTTAACTAATTTTTTTGAGTATCGGTACATAAATCAGTCAATGCATAATTCAGCGACGAAGATTTTCAGCAGCCGATTTGAGTTGCTCAACAAATTCCTCTAAAGGGATGCGCGAACCTAATTTTCCGTCTTTACCAGGTAAAGCAATACAAACGTTTTCACGCCCATCTTCCCGATCAATCAACAGTAAAAACTGATCATCGAAATGCAGCTCTGCTACTAAATGCTCATATTCCGGTTCGCTTAAAACAATCGTGCGCCAATCAGATTTTTTCATTATTACCTCGGTTCAAGAAAGCCCGTAAATTTTCCATTCTGATCAAACCTTGCTCCTCTACCATCTGGACTTTCATGCACATCGGCCCCGCCATGTCGCGACTCACCAGTACCCATAATGGCATTGTATCAGTTCCATTATCCACTCTGGTACCTGACGGAGCCAGAGTGGATTTTTAGGTAATCAATAGAGGTTGTTATTTTATCGCTAATCGGTCATGACAATTAGGTCGGCAGAACCTTCCTCAAGTTCTTTGTATGAATCCCGGAAGTGTAAGTGGGCTGAAGGGCTAATAGATTTATTTTTTTTCCGGTGTACAGCCTCTTGGAGCAAACGCACAAGCTCGTTGAGTTCGGCTGCGCTTGCAACTATAGATGCTTCAGATAGCTCTATTAATTCGCTCGAATTTTTACCATATCCATATATCTTCATTGTATTTCCTCGCAGTCCGAAGGTCTGGTCATGCATTGGCCGTCATATGGGTTTTGTACGCAATATCACTCATGATTTCTTTGTATGACGGCCAGAATAATGGAAGCCCAAGCTTAAACCCCCTTCTGCGCAAAAAATCTAGGAGTTTTTGTTTTTGGAGGCTTTTGCAGGATCAGTGCCATGGCTACCACTTCCGCCCTTATTGATAACAACCTCAGGTTTTCCCTTTTGATTGATATGGGCTTGTTCTTGTTGGCCAGGCACGTGCGGATTGTCAACTCTAACTGTAATTTGCGTTCCTGGAACCTTCGTGGGAACCCCGGAGCTTCTTTTCCATTTTGCTCCTGATTAGCACGTAGGAATCTTTGGTGTTTGGTAGCCGAACATGATGAGTTCGCTTCACATGCTTCCTCAAAACCAGATGCGTAATGATTAGGTGAATTGTCTCGAGTATTTCATCAAGATCCTTGGGGGGGCTTATCTTGTAGGCCGCTCCCCGATTTACTGGCCTTGTTGATTGTGATTCCGTTGATCTAATACCTGAGCATTGAATAACTCACGATCTACTGTGTCAAATATATTCACACTTGGATTCTCCTTGGTGGAAATAAATCCAAGGCCCACATCGTCATGCGGATATATAAATAATCCAAGCCTCTCAAGATAGATGAAAATATGTCCGCAAAGCCCACCTAGTGTCATTTGGATATAATAGGCTTTATAGAGAAGATTTATGTTGCCCTCTGTAATTGGTACATTCCTGAATCCATCGCCGTCAACAATGCTATAGGGTGAGCTTAATAGCGGCTCGATAAATTCCTTCACATCTGAATCGCTGTATTCATACAGTGGTTTCAGGTCGCTTATATCACAACTTAGAGTCAGGCTTGATATTGCGGAAACTCCAAATTCAATCTCGTTCCTAACTAGGGAGTCAAGTATGGATATTGCAATCTCACCCCCGTGCCTTATCTTGTCGCCAATGTAATAAAAATACCCATAATATCCGGGTGAGCTAGTGTAGCTTTCAAGGCATATGCTGTTTTTAAAATCTTCTATGTTCATACAGTAATCAACCTTAATTGCAGTGCCATTAGCTGCTGCCTGCGGGGAGGTAGGACAGGACTGATACAGTTTTGATACTGATTAGGATAGATGTGGGACAAGAATAGGACAACTTCCGCCATCACCGATGGAGGAGGTAATTGAGAGACTGCGAGATGGGACTGAAGGACGGGAGATTGGGGGGAGCGCTACACCGGGGGGCAAGTCGTAGCGCTCTTTTTCTCGCGGGTTGAATAACCCACCCTAAAAGACAGAGATTAGATGGCCCGACTGTAGGAATTAGCTTTCGTCTGAACATGGATAGCCTGTCATGTCGAGTGAAAGAGACAGTTCTGAAACCAACTTAACCAAAGACTTAGAAAACCTTAATGGAAGTACTACGGTTTCATCAAGGCTGTAATAAATAGCAATCCTAAAAACTGAATCCTCTAGCGCCAATCTTTCTCCAAGAACCTTCAATCCTTCGATAAAACTGCATGCGGTTTTATCGAACACCAGCCAGTCATTAAAGTCGAAATCATTTATCCATATGGATAGATGACCCGTTTTTGAACTTACGCTGCTCATATATTTATTGGGCAGCTTCATCGCCAATGCAGCAAGCTCTGAACAGTCAGTATTTTTTATTACAATCGCAAGGCTGCATTCATAAACCATCTTAGGCACCTTGTAAAATTAGCCAGCTGGAAGTTTAGGTTTTGGGCAGCCGAACATTGAAGGATGCACCTCGCAGGCCTCTTCAAAGCCAGGAGGAAGTATTAGCGGAGGTACTAAGTTTAGAATATCGTCAATTCCCCCGGCCCCGCCCTTGTTATCTGGCTTAGGCTTACCTTCCAACCACTCCTTGTGGTACTCATCGGTTACATCTTTCGAAATCTGCCCATTAGGCCCCCTTCAGATCATTCATGTCACCTTGTTTGTGGAACCACTTCCATAGGCCCTCGGTAATGGATGACCATACTTTTCGTACAAAAACTTAGTAAAAAAGCCGCGGCTCCGGCGAATCCAGCAAGCTGACCAGCTTGGTCAGAGCAAAGCCCAACTCCGCGCGGCTTGGCGTCATCAGTGCGATACGCACGCCGCAGGTGGCAGCGCTGCGCTCCGGCAGGAACTGACTGCCACTGACCACGGTGACGCCATTGTTGCGCGCCAGGTTGGCAAATTCGTCGCTGGTCCACGGCTCGGGCAACTCCAGCCAAAGATGGAAACTGTTGGGCTGGCTGCGGACCTTGTACTTACCCAGGATCTCGCGGGCCATTTGCTGGCGCGCGGCCGCTTCGTCCTGCTGTACCTGCACCAGTTGGTCGGCCATGCCGCTGTTGATCAGGTTGCTGGCCAGTTGCGCCATCAACGGCGAGGGCATCCAGACGCTGCTGCGCACCATCGATGAGAGCCGCGAAAGGGTTTGGGGCGGGGCATAGAGGTAACCGATCCGCAGCGCGGGGAGCACGCTTTTGGACAAACTGGTCAGGTACACCGAGCGCTCTGGGGCATAGGCCGCCAACGGTTTGTAATCAGGGGCCGGTTCAAGGAAGCCATAGATATCGTCATCGACGATGAACAGGTCGAACTCGCGGGCGATCTCGGCGATGGCTTCACGGCGTGCGTGGGGCATGATCGAGTTGGTCGGGTTCTGGTGGGTGGTCACGCACACCAGCAGGGAAGGGCGGTGCTCCAGGCACGCCGCGCGCAAGGCCTCGGGAATTAAACCGTGCTCGTCCATGGCCACGCCGCGCAGGCGGCGCCCCATGCTGTGCGCCAGGGAAATGATGCCCGGGTAGCAGAATGACTCGCACAGGATGACGTCATCGTTCTTGGACAAACTGCTGATGGCCACCAGCAGCCCGTGTTGGGCGCCCGAGGTCAGCACCACCTGCTGCCAGTTCGCTTCGGGTAGCCAGCGTTGAATCCAGGCCGCACCGGCCTGCTTATGCGTCGCGTGACCACCCTCGGTGACGTAATCGAGCACCTGGGCCAGGTCGGGAGATGCTGCCAGTTCGTTTATTGCCCCGCGCAACCAGTCGGTCATGTGCGCGTCATTGGGTTTGATGATCGAAAGGTCGATCTGGCCACTCTCGCGCTCGGCTGGCGCAGGCATGGGGCGTGCTGCCGAGGCTGGCGCATGCGCCGGGCGTTGCTGCAACACAAAGGTGCCGCGGCCGACCTCGCCCACCACCAGGCCCCGTTTGGCGGCTTCGTCATAGGCGCGCCCAATGGTGCCAGGCGTCACGTTCAATGATTCGGCCAAGTCCTTGAGGGTCGGCAGGCGATCGCCAGCGGTCAGTCGGCCGCTGCCGATGTCCTGTTCAAGGGCGTCGGCGATCATCAGATAGACCGGCTGCGCCAGGTCGCTGTAGTGAGGAACCCACATAGAAATGGCACCAAAGGCTGCAAGAACGCGGAAGCCTAGCACGAAAGGTCTGATAGGAGTAATTGTGTTTTCTTGTAGGCAAATTACATCGATTGAGCTGGCTTTTGCCGGCGAGATGAGCGACTGAAGGTCCTTCAGCTTCGGCAGCGCTCGGCGAACTGCTTCAGGGAATTCAGTGGTTTTTCCAGAAATCTTTTGAAATCAATAAGTTGATTGAATCGATGCAATCGATGTGCTCACGCTATGCCGAAATAAATTGAGTCGATTCTATTTTTGTAATTACAATGATTGAGTCGATGCAATTTGCGGGGTGCCGCCCTGGCTCCACTTATCTCATCGCACAGCTGTGAACGGCTTCAAAAAAAGACAACGTCTGCCGCCTCTGCCCGGCTTAGCACGACACCGAATGGCCTCAAGCTAGCTCAATGGAATATCACTCGAAATGGAAAGCGCACACCTGCAACAAGGAGCCGAGCCTCAGACTTCACTGGAGATCCGCCTGCCTTGGGTAACCTCAAGTGCCTGGCAAATCTTGCTGAACAATACCCCCCTCGATTTTGAAACCAGCAAAGAGCTCTACCCTCAGCTCAAGGATCAGGCGCAGGAGGTGCTGGGCAACGCACTGTGCCAGCAGATTCGTGGTTTCGTCGAAGACCCGCAACTGACCAGCATGATCGTGCGCAATTGCCCACGCGACCGTGACGTACCTCCTACGCCGTACTCGGGTGTGCTCAGCCCGCGCAGCACGCCGATTGCCTGCTTGGTCAGCCTGACCATGCAGAGCCTGATGGGCATCAACCCGATCGTTTATGAGGGGGAGAACGACGGCCGGCTGTTCCGCCATGTCATTCCGGCACGCACTTCATCCAGCCACAAGAGCTCCCACGGTTCGCGGCTGCGTTTTTCCTACCACGTCGACAACCCCGACCTGCCGCTGTCATCCGAACCACTCGGCACGGCCTCCTGCTGCCCGGAATACCTGTCGTTCTTTGGCATGCGCTGCGACCCGCGCATCAGCACAACGCTGGTCAACCTCGATGCGGTAGTGGCGGCGCTGCCGTCGGCCACCGTGCGTGAGCTTTGCCTGCCACAGTTCGAAATCCGCCGCCCCGACTCGTTTACCGCCAATCGGCGATGCACCGCCGAGTTGCCCGTGCTGGCGCATGGCAATGCCGGCGAGTGGTTGTGCCGTTTCGACAGCGAGAACACCCACGGCCTGAACCTGCGTGCCGAGCAAGCCCTGGCCAGCTTGCGCGGTGTGCTGGAGACCCGCCGCTTCGACGAGCCACACCTGCTGCTGCCGGGCGACTTCATGATTTTCAAGAATCAGCGTGTGTTGCATGCCCGTGATGGCTTCGAGCCGCAGAACGACGGTGCCGACCGCTGGCTGTTGCGCCTGTTCGCGGTCAACGACCTGAACCGTGTGCATTTTGCCCGTGCGGACCACCTCTACGAAGTGCGCTCCTGATCTTTCTCAACGACTCGATGGAAGTAACGATATGGAACTGTTAGGCGCTTTCTGGGCGGAACACTGGCTGCTGGCGATCCTGATGCTGGGGGCGATCGCGTTCATTGCAGGCTTCGTCGACAGCATTGCCGGTGGCGGCGGGTTGTTCCTGGTCCCTGGGTTTCTGTTAGTGGGCATGCCGCCCCAGGTGGCTCTCGGGCAAGAAAAACTGGTGAGCACACTCGGCACGCTGGCCGCCATCCGTAACTTTCTGGCCAACAGCAAGATGGTTTGGAAGGTGGCGCTGGTCGGGGTGCCGTTCTCGTTGCTCGGTGCTTATCTGGGGGCGCACCTGATCGTGTCGATCTCCCAGGAGACCGTGGGCAAGATCATTCTGGCTTTGATCCCGTTCGGCATCCTGATCTTCCTCACCCCCAAAGACCGCCCGGTCGAGGAGCGCGAACTGTCCCCGCGCACGCTCTACACCGTGGTGCCGTTGACCTGCCTGACCATCGGCTTCTATGACGGCTTCTTCGGCCCAGGCACCGGCAGCATGTTCATCATCGCTTTCCATTACCTGCTGCGCATGGACCTGGTCTCCAGCTCGGCCAACTCCAAGACCTTCAACTTCGCCTCCAACATCGGCGCGCTGGTGGCGTTCATCATGGCCGGCAAGGTTGTGTACCTGCTGGCCCTGCCACTGGTGGCCTGCAACATTCTCGGCAACCACATGGGCAGTGCCCTGGCCTTGCGCAAAGGCAACGACGTGGTGCGCAAAGTGTTGGTGTTCTCGATGCTGTGCCTGTTCACCAGCCTGGGCGTGAAGTACCTGGTTTGACCTACCTACTCGGAGATAACTGATGAAAACCGCATTCGTAACCGGCGCCTCCTCGGGGTTTGGCCGAGCCATCTGCCGTACGTTGATTGCCAAGGGCTACCGCGTGATCGGTGGCGCCCGGCGCATGGACAAACTGCAGGCGCTGGAGGGTGAGCTGGGGGTCAACTTCATCCCCTTGGCGCTGGATGTCACCGACCCTGCGTCGCTTGAAACGGCTGTCGAGCAGATTCGTGATGCCTCGCTGCAAATCGATCTGTTGGTCAACAACGCCGGGCTGGCGCTTGGGGTCGATCGCGCCCAGGCCAGCAGCGCCGAGAATTGGCAGCGGATGATCGATACAAACATCACCGGGCTGGCCATGGTCACCCACAAGATCCTGCCGCAGATGGTGGAAGCAGACAGCGGGATGATCATCAACATCGGCTCGATTGCCGGCACCTATCCCTATCCAGGCGGCAACGTGTATGGCGCCAGCAAGGCATTCGTGCGCCAGTTCAGCCTCAACTTGCGTGCCGACCTGGCCGGTACCCGCGTGCGGGTGAGCAATATCGAGCCGGGCCTGTGCTCGGGCACCGACTTTTCGGTGGTGCGCCTGAAGGGCGACCTGGACGCGGTGGAGGCGCTGTACCGCGACGTGGAAGCCATCCTGCCGGAGGATATCGCGGCTACGGTGGCGTGGATCGCGGAGCAGCCCGCGCATGTGAATATCAACACCCTCGAAATCATGCCGGTGGCGCAGAGCAGTGCGGCGCTGAATGTGGTGCGTAATCTGCCCAGGCCGTTGGGCGCTGCTTGATAGAGGGGCGCGCGCAGGGTGTTCGACACACCAGCTTCAGCGCCTGTGAGATGGAGCGCCGCGCGGGCGGCGCTCGATCTCACAGCCGCTGGAGATGTTATGGCGAGCACCTGTCAGCCTCCACACCGATCCCCCCCTGACCCCTGTCATAGCACCTTCCCGATTCTTGACTAGTCTTACCTATCGGCGGCCATCAAAAACCCGCCACCGTGATTACCAAGAGGCGCCGGCCATGTTCCGCGCGTCCACCACCTGATCAGGAGTGCACGATGGACCTCAACCGTCGGCAGTTCTTCAAGGTCGCCGCTGTCGGCCTTGGAGGCTCGAGCCTGGCGGCGTTGGGCATGGCCCCGACGCCGGCCTTCGCCGAGCAGGTGCGTCACTTCAAGCTGGCGCACACCAAAGAGACCCGCAACACCTGCCCCTACTGCTCGGTCGGCTGCGGCCTGATCATGTACAGCCAGGGTGATGCGGGCAAGAACGTCAAACAGAACATCATCCATATCGAAGGCGACGCCGACCACCCGGTCAACCGCGGCACCCTGTGCCCGAAAGGCGCGGGCCTTCTGGACTTTATCCACAGCCCAAGCCGCCTGCAGTACCCCGAGGTGCGCAAGCCGGGCAGCAAGGAGTGGGTCCGGGTGGAGTGGGACGAGGCGCTCGACCGCGTCGCCGACCTGATGAAGCAGGACCGCGATGCCAACTTCATCGAGAAGAACGCCCAGGGGCAAACCGTCAACCGCTGGCTTACCACCGGTTTTCTCGCCGCCTCCGCCGCCTCCAGCGAGGCCGGCTACCTGACCCACAAGGTTGTTCGTGCAACAGGCATGCTGGGGTTCGATAACCAAGCACGTGTCTGACATGGCCCGACGGTGGCAAGTCTTGCCCCGACGTACGGCCGTGGTGCCATGACCAACCACTGGTCCGATATCGCCAACGCGAATCTGGTCCTGGTGATGGGGGGCAACGCAGCAGAAGCGCATCCGTGCGGCTTCAAATGGGTGACCGAAGCCAAGGCGCACAACAAGGCGCGGCTGATCGTGGTCGACCCGCGGTTTACCCGTACCGCCTCGGTGGCGGACTACTACGCGCCCATCCGCACCGGCAGCGACATCGCCTTCATGGGCGGGCTGATCAATTACCTGCTGAGCACCGACAAGATCCAGCACGAATACGTGCGCAACTACACCGACGTGTCGTTCATCGTCAAAGAAGGCTATGGCTTCGAGGACGGGCTGTTCAGCGGCTACGACGCGGCCAAGCGCGTGTACGCCGACAAGTCCGGTTGGGGCTACGAGCTGGGTGAGGACGGCTTTGCCAATGTCGACCCGACCTTGCAGCACCCGCGTTGCGTGTTCCAGCTGATGAAACAGCACTACAGCCGCTACACCCCGGAGCTGGCCAGCATGACCTGTGGCATGCCGCAGGACGCCATGATGAAAATTTGGGAAGAGATCGCCACCTGCTCGGTACCGGGCAAGACCATGACGATTCTCTACGCACTGGGCTGGACCCAGCACTCGATCGGCGCGCAGATCATCCGCAGTGCGGCGATGGTGCAGCTGTTGCTGGGTAACGTCGGCATGCCGGGTGGTGGGGTCAACGCCTTGCGTGGGCACTCCAATATCCAAGGCCTGACCGACCTCGGCCTGCTGTCCAACTCGCTGCCGGGTTACCTGACCCTGGCCGGTGATGCCGAGCAAGACTACGCCGCGTTCATCGACAAACGTGCTTCCAAGCCGCTGCGCCCTGGGCAGCTGTCCTACTGGCAGAATTACGGCAAGTTCCACGTCAGCCTGATGAAGGCCTGGTATGGCGCCAATGCCACGGCGGAAAACAACTGGGGCTACGACTGGCTACCCAAGCTCGATGTGCCGGCCTACGACGTGCTGCGCATGTTCGAGATGATGGGCCAGGGCAAGGTCAACGGCTACATCTGCCAAGGCTTCAACCCGATTGCCGCGCTGCCGGACAAGAACCGTGTCACCGCCGCGCTAGGCAAGCTCAAGTGGCTGGTGATCATGGACCCGCTGGCCACCGAAACCTCGGAGTTCTGGCGTAATGCCGGGCCGTTCAACGACGTCGACACGGCCACTATCCAGACCGAAGTGATCCGCCTGCCGACCACTTGTTTTGCCGAGGAGGACGGCTCGCTGGTCAACAGCAGCCGCTGGCTGCAATGGCACTGGAAAGGTGCCGACGGCCCGGGCCAGACCCGCACCGACGTGCACATCATGAGCGAGCTGTTCTTGCGCCTGCGCCAACGCTACCAGGCCGAGGGCGGCGCTTACCCCGATGCGCTGATGAACATCAGCTGGCCGTACAAGGTCCCTGAAGAGCCGTCCCCGGAGGAGCTGGCCAAGGAAATGAACGGCTGGGCGGTAACCGACGTCACCGACCCGACCGGCGCGGTGCTCAAGGGCGGGCAACAGTTGTCGGGCTTCGGCCAGCTCAAGGACGACGGCAGTACCGCTTCGGGTTGCTGGATTTTCGCCGGCTGCTGGACCGAGCAAGGCAACCAGATGGCACGCCGCGACAACAGCGACCCGTACGGCATGCACCAGGTGCAGAACTGGGCCTGGGCCTGGCCGGCCAACCGCCGCATCCTCTACAACCGTGCCTCCAGCGACCCGCAAGGCAAGCCATGGGACCCAGAGAAAAAACGCTTGGTGTGGTGGAACGGCAAAGCCTGGACCGGTACCGATGTGCCCGACTTCAAGGTCGACTCGCCACCGGAAGCCGGGATGAACCCGTTCATCATGAACCCCGAGGGCGTGGCGCGGTTCTTTGCGATCGACAAGATGGCCGAAGGCCCGTTCCCCGAGCACTACGAGCCGTTCGAAACGCCGATCGGCATCAACCCACTGCACCCGCAGAACAAGAAGGCCACCAGCAACCCGGCCGGGCGCATCTTCGATTCGGTGTGGGACAGCCTCGGCACCCATGATGAATTCCCTTACGCGGCGACCACCTACCGGCTGACCGAGCACTTCCACTTTTGGAGCAAGCATTGCCGGCTCAACGCGATCGCCCAGCCCGAGCAGTTCGTCGAGATCGGCGAGGTGCTGGCGAACGAGAAGGGCATCAAGGCAGGTGACCGGGTGCGGGTGTCTAGCAAGCGCGGGCATATCGACGCGGTGGCGGTGGTGACCAAGCGGATTCGCCCGCTGCAGGTCAACAACCAGACCGTGCACCAGATCGGCATCCCGCTGCACTGGGGCTTCACCGGGGCGACCCGGCACGGCTACCTGACCAACACCCTGGTGCCGTTCCTGGGTGATGGCAACACCCAGACGCCGGAGTCCAAGTCGTTCCTCGTCAAAGTGGAGAAACTCTGATGGCCAGCCAAGACATCATCGCCCGCTCGGCCACCACCACCGTGCCGCCTTCGGTACGCCAGCAGGAGGAAGTCGCCAAGCTGATCGACACCACCAAATGCATCGGCTGCAAGGCCTGCCAGGTGGCGTGTTCGGAGTGGAACGAGCTGCGTGACGAGGTTGGCCACAACCACGGCACCTACGACAACCCCCAGGACCTCACAGCCGAGACCTGGACCCTGATGCGCTTCACCGAGCACGAGCGCGACGACGGCAACCTGGAGTGGCTGATCCGCAAGGATGGCTGCATGCACTGCGCCGACCCCGGTTGCCTTAAAGCCTGCCCGAGCCCGGGGGCGATCATCAAGCACGCCAACGGTATCGTCGATTTCAACCAGGACCACTGCATCGGTTGCGGCTACTGCATCACCGGCTGCCCGTTCAACATCCCGCGCATATCGCAGAAGGACCACAAGGCATACAAGTGCACGCTGTGTTCCGACCGGGTCAGCGTGGGGCTGGAGCCGGCCTGCGTGAAAACCTGCCCGACCGGGGCGATCGTTTTCGGCAGCAAGGACGAGATGAAGGTGCATGCCGCCGAGCGCATCGTCGACCTCAAGTCACGTGGCTACGACAACGCCGGGCTGTACGACCCGGACGGCGTCGGCGGCACCCACGTGATGTACGTGTTGCACCATGCCGACACCCCTCGGCTGTACGCCGGCCTGCCGGACCAGCCGGTGATCAGCCCGCTGGTAGGCTTGTGGAAGGGCTTCACCAAGCCGCTGGCGCTGCTGGCCATGGGCGCGGCGGTGCTGGCTGGGTTCTTCCACTATGTGCGGGTTGGCCCGCAGCGGGTCGAAGAGGACGAGCACCCCACGCCGCCTGATGACAGCGTGCACCAGGTGGACCCTGCGGTGCATGTGTACGATCCGAAGCAGCCCGGTGGGCAAGGGGAGCAACGGCCATGAACCACAACAAGCCTATCCTGCGTTACAACGCCAACGAGCGGACCAACCACTGGATTGTCGCCATTCTGTTTTTCATGGCCGGGCTGTCTGGGCTGGCGCTGTTCCATCCGGCACTGTTCTGGCTAAGCCACCTGTTCGGCGGTGGGCCGTGGACACGCATCCTGCACCCGTTCATGGGCGTGGCCATGTTCGTGTTCTTCCTCGGCCTGGTGGTGCGTTTCTGGCGCGCCAACTTCATCACCGCCAACGACCGCCTGTGGCTGCGCCGCATCGACCGGGTGATGGTCAACCGTGAAGACGGCGTGCCGCCCATTGGCAAGTACAACGCCGGGCAGAAGCTGCTGTTCTGGACGCTGCTGCTGTGCATGCTGGTGCTGTTGCTGAGCGGTGTGGTCATCTGGCGCGCGTACTTCAGCCATTTCTTCGATATCGGCTCCATTCGCCTGGCTACCTTGCTGCATGCGCTGGCGGGTTTTGTGCTCATCCTTAGCATCATTGTGCACATCTACGCCGGTATCTGGATCAAGGGCTCCATTGGCGCCATGCTGCATGGCTGGGTCAGCCGCGCCTGGGCCCGCAAACATCATGAGCTGTGGTACCGCGAGGTGACCGGCGACAAGCCCCCGGGTGATCACGGACGTAAAGAAGGATGAGTACATGAGTACGATACTCGTACCCGGGCAGATCGAGGCCTCGGCGGTGGCGCCTCCCTTTTTGCACCTGCCACCCAAGGGCTTGTTCGCCCTGCGTGCCGAGCGGCTGGAGCTACTCGCTGAAGGTAATGCCCTTGGCGATTACCTGTGGCTGATCGCGCGGCTGTGCCACATCCAGCAGAGGCTTGTGGATAACCCGCCTGGTGCTTTGCCTGTGGCCGAAGACCGCCAGCGCCTGTGCATAAGTCATGGGCTGCCGCCGCTGGCAGCCGACAGCCTGGTGCGCGAAGGGCCGTGGCTGGTCTGGCTGCAGGCGTTGCTCGATCAGTTCGGTGAAGCGGCCAAAGGGCCGTTGGCCGAAGCGCTGCAGGCACTGCGCAACAGTGACGACGGCCAGCGCAAGGGTTGGGGTATCGCGTTGCTAGCAGGGCAGTTCGATGCCGTGCCGGCCGCGTTTGTGCCGTTTCTGGGCGCGGCGCTGCAAGCCGCCTGGTCCTATTGGCTGCTGGCGCTGCCGGCCTGCGAACTCAAGCCGGCGGGCAGCCTGGCCCAGTGCCCGGCCTGCGGGTCGCCGGCGTTGGCCGGTGTGGTGCGTAACCGTGGCAAGCATAACGGCCTGCGTTACCTGGCCTGCTCGTTGTGTGCCTGCGAGTGGCATGTGGTGCGGGTCAAGTGCGTGTACTGCGAGTCGAGCAAGGACCTGCGCTATACCAGCCTCGAGGATGATCGCCATGCGCCGGGCAAGGCGCCGTTGCAGGCTGAGTGTTGTCCGGGGTGCAACACCTACCTGAAGCAGCATTATCTGGAGAACGATGCCGCTGCCGAGCCGCTGGCCGATGACCTGGCCAGCCTGGCGCTGGATATCCGGCTGGATGAGGAAGGGTTTCATCGCCTGGCGCCAAACCTGCTGCTGGCGCCGGGCGGCGGGTGAGTGTCTACACTGCAAGATCGAGTCGCGCCCTTCGCGGGGCAAGCCCGCTCCCACAGAGAACTTGCTGGTTCCGAATACAGCGAAGTACCTGTGGGAGCGGGCTTGCCCCGCGAAAGGGCCAGAACAGACAACGGATTAGCTGAAGGTAGTACCTGATGTCTTCAAGCCTCGCCAACGACACCCCACGCCTGCCTTCCATCGACACCCTCCTGCGTCACCCGGCCTGCCTCCCGCTGATCGACCGCCACGGCCGCGACGCTGTGCTCGCCACCCTGCGCCAACTGCTCGACGACCTGCGCGAGCCCGCCCATCTGGGCCAACTCAGCGTCGCCGAGTTGGCCGCAGAGGTACTGCTCGGCCGCACTGGCGAGCGCCTGGCTACCCAGCAACGCAGCCAGGTCCGCCGGGTGTTCAACCTCACCGGCACCGTGCTGCACACCAACCTCGGCCGCGCCCTGTTGCCGGAAGAGGCCATCGACGCTATGCAGACCGCCGCCCGTTACCCGCTCAACCTGGAGTTCGACCTGGCCACCGGCAAGCGCGGCGACCGTGACGACCTGATCGAAGGCCTGATCCGCGAATTGACCGGTGCCGAAGCCGTTACCGTGGTCAACAACAATGCCGCAGCGGTGCTGCTGGCGCTGAACAGCCTGGGCGCGCGCAAGGAGGGCATCATCTCCCGAGGCGAGCTGATCGAGATCGGCGGGGCCTTTCGCATCCCCGACATCATGGCCCGTGCAGGCGTACGGCTGCACGAGATCGGGACCACCAACCGCACCCATGCGCGCGACTACGAGGCCGCCATCGGCCCGCGCACCGGCCTGCTGATGCGCGTGCACTGCAGCAACTACAGCATCCAGGGCTTCACGACCCAGGTGCCTACCGCCGAGCTGGCGCGCATTGCCCATCAACATGAACTGCCGCTGCTCGAAGACCTGGGCAGCGGCAGTTTGCTTGACCTTACCCGCTGGGGCCTGCCCGCCGAACCGACCGTGCGCCAGGCACTGGCAGATGGCGCCGATATCGTCACCTTCAGCGGCGACAAGCTGCTTGGCGGGCCACAAGCCGGGATCATCGTCGGGCGCAAGGGCCTGATCGCCAAGATCAAGAAGAACCCCCTCAAACGTGCACTGCGCGTCGACAAGATCACCCTCGCCGCCCTTGAAGCGGTGCTGGCGCTGTACCGCAACCCGGACCGGCTGGCCGAGCGCCTGCCCAGCCTGCGCCTGCTGACCCGCAGCCAGGCCGAGATCCAGGCCCAGGCCGAGCGCCTGGCGCCCGAACTCAAAGCCCGCCTCGATGGGCAATGGGCGGTCAGTGTGGAACCGGCACTGGGCATGATTGGCAGCGGCAGCCAGCCGGTGGCGCGCCTGCCCAGCGCCGCGTTGTGCCTGCGCCCGCAGGTGTCGAAGAAGCTGCGCGGGCGCAGCCTGCATGTGCTGGAGCGCGCCTTGCGCGAGTTACCGGTACCGGTGCTGGGGCGTATCGACGACGATGCGCTGTGGCTCGACCTGCGCCAGCTGGACGATGAAGCCCAGTGGCTGGCGCAGCTGCCTGCCCTGCAACTGGGGCCGGTGCAGTGATCGTCGGTACCGCTGGCCATATCGACCACGGCAAGACGGCGCTGCTGCAGGCCTTGACCGGGCAGGCTGGCGACCACCGTCAGGAAGAACGCGAGCGCGGCATGACCATCGACCTCGGCTATCGCTATGCCGCACTGGCCGAAGGTGCGCCACTGACCGGTTTCATCGATGTGCCGGGCCATGAGCGTTTTATCCACAACATGCTGGCAGGGGCGCACGGCATCGACCTGGTGTTGCTGGTGGTGGCTGCGGACGACGGCGTCATGCCGCAAACCCGCGAGCACCTGGCGATCATCGAGTTGCTGGGCATTCCTCAGGCGTTAGTGGCGGTCAGCAAATGCGACCGGGTAGCGCCGGCGCGCCTGGCCGAAGTGCACGCGCAGATCGCCGCGCTGCTGGCGCCGGGGCCGTATGTGGGGGCCTCGCAGTTTGCACTGTCGAGCATCACAGGCGAGGGTGTGGAGGCATTGCGCCAAGCACTGCTGCGGGCGCAAGGGCGGGTGCGGCAGCGCAGTGTGCGCGGCGGTTTTCGCCTGGCCATCGACCGCGCCTTCGCGGTGTCTGGCGCCGGCGTGGTGGTCACTGGCACGGCATTGGCCGGCCAGGTCAGTGCGGGTGACACCCTGTTGTTGGGCAAGGCTGGCAAACCCGTGCGGGTGCGCGGCCTGCATGCCCAGAGCCAGGCCGCGCTGATGGCCGAAGCGGGCCAGCGGGTGGCGCTGAACATCGCTGCCGAACGGTTGGCTGTCGAACAGGTACACCGGGGTGACTGGCTGGTGCCCGAATGGCTGCACGCACCCAGCGTTCGGGTCGATATCGAGCTGACGTTGCTGGCGGGGGAAACCCGCCCGTTCGAGCATTTCAGCGCTGTGCATGTCCACCTGGGCACTCAGGATGTGACCGCCCGCGTGGCGCTGCTCGAAGGTGAGGCACTGCTGGCCGGCCAGCGCATGTTTGCCCAGTTGCTACTCAACGCGCCGCTGCAGGCCGTGCATGGCGACCGGCTGGTGCTGCGCGACCAGCGCGCCCAGCGCACGCTGGGGGGCGGCTGGGTGCTTGACCCGTTTGCGCCCAGTCGGCAGCGTCGCAGCGAGGCGCGGCTGCGCCAGTTGCAGGTGCTGCGTGATGCCGAGGGCCTGGAGCAAGCGTTACCCGCCTTGTTGGATGCCGCGCCCGCAGGGCTCGACCCGCAGCGGCTGGAGCGGCAGTTCAACCGCCTGCGTGCGAGCTGGCAGTTGCCCGCGAATGTTCTAGTGATTGCCACACGCCAGGGGCCGTTGCTATTTGCTCGTGCGACGTGGGATGCGTTGAAGCAGCAGGTGCTGGAGCGGCTGGCACTGTTTCATCAGCAGGAGCCCGACCAGCTCGGCCCGGACCGCGACCGTTTACGGCGCTTTGCTGCCTTGCCGCTGGAGCGTCCGGCGTTTGTCAGCCTGCTGGATGAATTGCTTGATGAGGGGCAGGTTGCCAGCAGCGGCCCGTGGTTGCACCTGCCCGATCACAAGGTGCAATTGAGTGAGGCCGATAACGCGCTATGGGCGCGGTTGGAACCCCGCTTGCTGGAAGGGCAGTACGACCCGCCGTGGGTGCGGACGCTGGCCAGTGAATTGGGCTGCGCCGAAACGGATGTGCGCTTGCTGATGCGCAAGCTGGCCAGGCTGGGCCTGGTGCACCAGGTGGTGCGGGACCTGTTCTACCCGGCTGCGACGGTACAGCGCATGGCCGCGCTGCTGCTTGCCCAGGTGAGTGACGCGCCGGTAGTGCAGGTGGCTGCGTTTCGCGATATGTTGGGCATCGGTCGCAAGCGCAGTGTGCAGATTCTTGAGTATTTCGACCGCATCGGCCTGACCCGCCGGGTGGCCGACCAGCGTTACATCCGCGCCGACAGCGCCCTGGCCCAGCAGCAGGCCAGGCACTGAGTTCAAGGAAGGCAATCGCGCCCGGTGGCGCGGCCGGGCTTCAAACCCGGTTGGGGACGGCAGCCGTTCCCGGGCAGGTTCGACTCCCGCTGCCTTCCGCCATTAACTTCTCCCTTTAGGGCCTCTTCGCGGGTAAACCCGCTCCCACAGGGGCTTTACAGTTCTTGAGACGTGAGCAGTACCTGTGGGAGCGGGTTTACCCGCGAAGAGGCCCGAAAGCGCGACGCTTAAGCCCGCTCTCCACACAGATCCAGCGCAAACCACTGCTCTGCAGCTTCTGCACCCAACCCAGCCCCCAGCAGCGCAAACAGTTTGCCCAACGCTGCCTCACGGGTCATGCCGCTGCCACTGACCAGCCCAGCGCCACGCAGGCGGTTACCCGCCGCATAGGTATCGAACACCACCGACCCTTCTGGGCACTGGCTGATCGCAACCAGCACAACACCCCGCTGACGCGCCGCTTGCAGTACGTCCAGCAATGCCTGGTCATCCGAGGGCCCTGTGCCGCTGCCGTAGCACTCCAGCAGCAAACCTTGCACGCCGCTGTCGAGCACTGCCCGCAGATGCCCGGCCTGCAAGCCAGGGAACACCGGCATCACCGCCAGGTTGACCGGCTGGCGCGGGTGCTGGTAGCCAAGCTTGGCGGGCAGGGTGGTGGCACGCTCACCGTCGCGATGGCGCGGCAGCGCGGCAAAGGCATCGAAGGCCTCGCTGCGCAGTTTCGAGGCCCGGCAGCCGTGCAGCAACTGCCCGTGGAAGTACAGCTGCACGCCGTCTTCCAGGCCTTGCTCGAACTGGCGCAGGGCGCCGCACAGGTTGTCCCAGGCATCGCTGCCCGGTGCACCGGCCGGCAACATCGAGCCGGTCAACAGCACCGGCACCGGCAAGCCAAGCAGCAGGAACGACAACGCCGCGGCGCTGTGAGCCAAGGTGTCGGTGCCATGCAGGACCAGCACCGCATCATGGCCGGCAACGTCCACCGCCTCGACGATGGCATCGCGCATGGCCAGCCAGTTGTGCTGCTGCATGTTGGCGCTGTCGAGCAGCGGGTTCATTTCCTGCAGTGTCCAGTGCAGTTGGGGTGCATCGGCCATCTGGGCGAAATGCTCGCGCATCCGCGCCTCGAAACCACCCGCTGGCGCCAGGCCTTCTGGGGTTTCGAGCATGCCGATGGTGCCGCCGGTGTAGAGGACGAGAAGATTCTTTACTGCGCGCATGGAGATCATCCGAGGCGGTAAGCGGAGAAAGAAAAGCCGCCCGCAGGTGGGGCGGCTGGGCAGGGCAGGATATCAGCGCTGAAGCTGGGCTTGGCCCACGGCTTTGTCAGCGGCTGTTTCGGCTTGCGTATTGGCAGGCCAGGCATTGCGGTCCAGGTCCAGGTCGGCAAACTTGGCCGAATCGAACACTGGCTGCTTGATGCCAGCCTTGCGCTGATCATCGTAGTCGCGCATCACCCGCAGGCCGACCTTGAACAGCAGGGCCAGGGCAACCAGGTTGACGAAGGCCAGGCAGGTCATGGTGATGTCGGCGAAGGCGAACACGGTCGACAGGTCCTGCATCGAGCCCCACACCACCAGCGCCAGCACCAGGCCGCGGAACAGCATCAGCACGGCACGGTTGCGGGTCAGGAACTGCAGGCTGTTTTCGCCCAAGTAGTAGTTGTAGAGGATGCAGGTGAAGACGAACAGCGACAGCGCGACGCTGACGAACAGGCGCCCCCAGTCACCGACCACGGCGGCCAGCGAGTTTTGGGTCAGGACGATGCCGTCACCTTCGAAGCCTGGGGTGTAGAAGCCCGACAGCAGGATCAGCAGCGCGGTGCAGGTGCAGATCACGAAGGTGTCGAGGAATACGCTGAACGCCTGGACCACGCCTTGCGCGCCCGGGTGCTTCACGGCCGCCACGGCAGCGACGTTGGGCGCACTGCCCAGGCCCGCTTCGTTGGCGAATACGCCACGCTTCACGCCCATGACGATGGCACTGCCCAGCAGGCCGCCGAACGCAGGGTCGAGGCCGAAGGCGCTCTTGAAGATGGTTTCCAGCATGGCTGGCACGTGCTCGATCTGGGTGCCGATCACGTACAGCGTCACGCCGATGTAGGCCAGCGTCTTGACCGGTACCAACAGGTCAGACACGGCGGCGATGCGCTTGATGCCACCGAGGAAGGTGATGGCCAGCAGCACGGCCAGGACGATACCGGTGTGCTTAGGGTCGAAGGCAAAGGCGTTCTGCAGCGAGTGGGTCACGGTGTACGACTGCAGGCCAATGAAGGCGAAGCCGTAGGTGACCAGCAGCAGGATCGAGAACACGATGGCCATGTTCTTGCGCTTCAGGCCGTGCTGGATGTAGTAAGCCGGGCCACCACGGTACAGGCCGTCACCGTCTGCGCGTTTGTAGACCTGGGCCAGCGTGCATTCGAAGAAGCTGCTGGACATGCCCACCAGCGCGGTGACCCACATCCAGAAGACCGCGCCTGGGCCGCCCAGGGTCACGGCAATGCCAACACCGGCGATGTTACCGGCGCCAACGCGGCCGGCGAGGCTCAGCATCAGGGCCTGGAAGGAGCTCAGCTGGCCTGCCTGGCCACGCAGCGATTCCTTGAACACACCGAACATGTGGGCAAAATGGCGGAACTGGACGAACCGCGAGCGGATGGTGAAGTAACCGCCGAGACCGACGATCAACACGATGAGGAGTTTCCCTGAAAGGAAATCGTTGAGTACTTCGAGCATTAAAATGACCTCGATTCTTATTCTTCGTGTGGAATGACCAGCGGACGGCAGGCGCACCGCTATCGTTGGGGCGCATGTTTGGCTATGACAAGAGTGGTTACAATTTCGCGGGTTGCTCTGACTTGATGCGACTTGATGCTACACTTGCGCCATTCGCGTCACCTGGATTCTGAACATGAGCGATCATTTCGCTACCAACCTCAAACTGGCCTGCAGCCACTACCGCTCTATCTCGGAAGTTTGCCGACAGCTGTCGATCAATCGCGCGCAGTTCAACAAGTACCTCAGCGGCCAGAGCCGTCCGACGGCTTTCAACCTCAAACGCATCGGCGATTTCTTCGGTGTCGAGGATTACGAGCTAAACCAGCCGCCCGAGCAGTTCGCTCGGCTGATTGGCGCCCGTGTGTCGGCGGTGGCTGAACAGCCAAGCGACCCGATCAGCGAGTTGTTCCGCCCCTTGCACGAGCACGCGGGCAACCTATCGCGCTACTGCGGCTATTACTTCGAGTACTCCAACTGCATGTCGGTACCGGGGTCGATCCTGCTGTCGCTGGTGCACCTGCGTGAAGAGCGCGGCCGCTTCCTGTTCGAGCGCCAGGAGCGTCAGGAGCGCAGCAGTGCCACTGACCTGCATGCCGAGGTGCGTTGCCGCTACTTGGGCGCGGCGTTTCAGTTGCAGGACCGGATGTTCCTGATCGACTACGAGTCGCTGACCCTTAACGAGATGAGCCAGACCATCCTCATCCCCAGCTTCAAGAGCCGCATCACCCGCCTGAACGGCCTGAAGACCGGCGTTTCCAGCGGCGACCGACGCAACCCGGCCTGCACCCGAGTGGTGTGGGAGTACCTGGGCGAAGAGATCAACCGCATCAATGCCTATCGCCAGGTCAAGCTGTACCGGCCGGATGACCCGCGTATCGATGACGACGTGCGCGAGCGGTTGAGTGTGGGGCCGTTGAGTAATGGCTTGTTCGAGATCGAGTAACCTCTCGCTCGCTACTTAAAGCAGCGTTTAAGACACCTGCCCTGGACTGATGAGCTGTATCCAGCATTGCCAGACCCATTCTCCGATTGGGTTGTTATCGCTGAGCAGGAGCTTGGTTGCCATCAGGCAGCACACTGTAATCAGCAAGGGTTTGATCAGGCGAGGCCCGAAGTGCAGCGCGCAGCGCGCGCCTGCTTGTGCACCGATGATGGCGCATGCTGCCATTGTCAGTGCCAAGTGCCAGATGATCGAGTCACTCAGCACGAACACCGATAGTGCTCCCAGGTTGCAGGATGCGTTGAGCAACTTGCTGTTGCATACCGCCTGCAAGATGTTCTGCCCGAGCAATACAGTGAACGCAACCATGAAAAATGAGCCGGTGCCTGGGCCAAAGATCCCATCATAGAAACCGATCAGCGGCACAATCGTTGCCGCGAAGCAGGCTGTCGATACTCTACGTTTGCGTTCTTGCTCGTTGAGCTTGGGGCTGAGTGCGAAGTAGCCAGCGACTGCGATCAACAAGACAGGTACGCATGCTTGCAGAAATGCTCTGTCGAGCAGGCTGATCGATAATGCGCCCGCCGCACCGCCTGCAAATGACAGAATGGCCATGGGCAAGCCAGCTCGCCAATCAATCATGCGCTTGCGTGCAAATGCCCACACTGCAGAAACGCTTGCCGACGACGCTTGCAGTTTGTTGGTGGCCATTGCAGCCAGTGGGTCAATGCCTGCGATGAACAGCGCGGGCAGCGTTAGCATTCCCCCGCCCCCTGCAATGGCATCAAAAAAACCAGCGAGTAATGCGACAACCGCGAGAATTATCAGTGCAGAAACTTCAACTTCCACTCGGTGCCTCCTTGCAACCAAGCGTACCAATAGGCGCCGGTTATCCTGGATGATTTCAGGTGCGTGAAGCGTCTGGCTGTTGTTGGTCAGCAGCGCTGTTTGGACTCGCAGGCCTTATGAAGAAGGGCGAACTGGTAACTGCCGTATCGCAGTGTTAAATCAGGGTGCTGATCGAACTGCAGGTGGAATCGAAAGTGCAGTATTTCAGGCAAGGTTTCGCGATAACGTCCTGTCATTGTTTTTTCTTGTATGTAGGTTTTGTCGGGTTTTTTCTGGATCTGCGAATTATTAAGCCAGGCTTTTTTCAGTTGTGATGCAGGACCAGGCTCATGCGCTGTGTAGGGCATTTCTCATGCAGTGGTAGGAATGGGCTGTGCAAGTTCATCCCAGCCTAGGGTTGGACTTCCCCGCCCGGAAACCGCAAAATGACCCCTTTCCCTCAATCAACCTCTCCGGATCTGCTGACTCTATGCGTATGCGCCTAATGCTGTTGGGTGGTGGCAATGCCCTCGGGCAAGCGCTGATTCGTCTCGGGGCTGAAGAGGACATTGCATTCCTGGCACCGCGCCCGCCGGAGAACGGCTGGGACCCGGCCAGCCTCACTCAGCTGCTCGACGATCACCGCCCCAATGCCTTGGTCAACCTGGCCTATTACTTCGACTGGTTCCAGGCCGAGTCGGTCAGCGAACAACGCCTGGCTCAGCAAGAGCGGGCGGTGGAGCGGCTGGCAGAGTTGTGCCAGCACCACCAGATCACCTTGGTGCAGCCTTCGAGCTACCGGGTTTTCGACGGGTCGCGGGCCACGGCCTACAGCGAGAAAGACGAGCCGGTGCCGCTCGGCCTGCGTGGCCAGGCCCTGTGGCGCATCGAGCAGAGCGTGCGGGCGGCGTGCCCGCAACATGTGCTGCTGCGCTTTGGCTGGCTGCTCGATGAAAGCGTCGACGGTGCACTGGGCCGTTTTCTGACCCGCGCCGAACAACCCCAGGAATTGCTGCTGGCAGATGACCGCCGCGGCAACCCGACGCCGGTCGATGACGCTGCCCGGGTGATTCTGTCGGTGCTCAAGCAGCTCGATTGCAGCGCGCCGCTGTGGGGCACCTACCATTACGCCGGCAACGAAGCGACCACGCCACTGGCGCTGGGGCAGGCGATTTTGACCGAGGCTGGCCAGTACCGTCAGCTGGCGGTGCAGGCGCCCACGCCACAGGCCCATGCCGCGCGGCCGGACGCCAGCGAAGAGCCCCAGCACGCCGTGCTGGCCTGCAAGAAAATCCTTCACACCTTCGGTATCAAGCCCCGCGCCTGGCGCGCCGGCCTGCCGCCCCTACTGGACCGTTTCTACCGCCATGGCTGATGCCCCCATCCTGATCACCGGCGGTGCCGGCTTCATCGGCTCTCACCTGTGCGATGCGCTGTTGGCCAAAGGTTACGCCGTACGCATTCTCGACGACCTGTCCACTGGCAAGCGGGACAACCTGCAGATTACCCACCCACGCCTGGAACTGATCGAAGGCGATGTCGCCGATGCCGGGTTGGTCAGCCGTGCGGCCGCTGGTTGTGCTGCGGTGGTGCACCTGGCGGCCGTGGCGTCGGTGCAGGCTTCTGTCGAGGATCCGGTAAAGACTCACCAGAGCAATTTCATCGGCACCCTGAATGTCTGCGAAGCCATGCGCCTGCACGGCGTGCGTCGGGTGCTGTTCGCCTCCAGTGCTGCGGTGTATGGCAACAACGGCGAAGGCGAGTCGATTGCTGAAGAAACACCGAAAGCGCCGTTGACCCCTTACGCTGTGGATAAGCTGGCCAGCGAGCAGTACCTGGATTTCTACCGCCGCCAGCATGGTCTGGAGCCGGTGGTGTTCCGCTTCTTCAATATCTTCGGCCCGCGCCAGGACCCTTCCTCGCCGTATTCGGGCGTGATCAGCATCTTCAGCGAGCGTGCCACCCAAGGGCTGCCGATCACGGTGTTCGGGGATGGTGAGCAGACCCGGGATTTCCTTTATGTAGGGGACCTGGTGCAGGTGATGATCCAGGCGCTGGAGCAGCAGCAGGTTGAGGAGGGCGCGGTGAACATCGGCCTGAACCAGGCGACTTCGCTCAACCAGCTGTTGACGGCCCTGGAAAAGGTAATCGGCAGCTTGCCAGCGATCAGCTATGGCCCAGCCCGCTCGGGCGACATTCGCCATTCGCGGGCAGATAACCAGCGTTTGCTGACACGCTTCGATTTCCCGGCGCCAACGCCATTGGTCGAGGGCTTGTCCCGCTTGCTCGGCAAGCCCTGACCGCAGGCTCGGCAACGCACGCCGTCCTGTAGGAGCAGCCTTGCGCTGCGAAGAGGCCGGTGGCAACACAGTAGATTTTCACTGTTGCCACCGGCCTCTTCGCAGCACAAGGCTGCTCCTACAGGAGTCTTGGCTTGCCAGCCACGTGGCGCCGGGCTCAACCGTGCCGCACCACCGTGCGCTGGCAATCATCAGGCCCCAACACCCGCCCATCCCGAGCGCGCACTTGCAGGGTCTCGAGCGTTTCCCCTGTGGCGCGGTCCAGCAACGCCGATCGCGTTTCTCCCGCCTCGAACAAGAACTGCTCCCCCCACTGGCGCAAGGCGATCACCAGTGGAAACACCGAACGCCCTTTTTCGGTCAGCACATACTCTTTGTAGGCACTGCCATCCGATGCCGGCTGCAACGCCAACAGCCCACTCTCCACCAGTAACTTGAGCCTTGAGGCCAGGATGTTCTTGGCCAGCCCGAGGTTCTTCTGAAACTCACTGAAGCGGCGCAAGCCATCGAAGGCGTCGCGCAGGATCATCAGCGCCCAGCGATCACCCAATACTTCAAGGGCCCGGGCTACCGGGCATTGTCCGTTCTTTTCGTCGAGCATCGTGCGGCTCTCTCAAGGGTTCTGGTTGCAGATTAAAACCACATTTGCTAGAAATCCATATGTGGTTTTAATTTGAAACCAGATTGAAGGGATACGCCATGCACACCCCGAACGCTACACAACCCCGCCTGACCCGCGCGATGACCCTGTTACTGGCCCTGACCTGCGGCATTGCAGTCGCCACGGTGTACATCGCCCAGCCCTTGCTCGAGTCCATGGCGCGGGACCTGGGGGTAGGGCAGCAGCGCATAGGCTGGGTGGTCGGCGCCACCCAGGCCGGTTATGCGCTGGGCTTGCTACTGATCGTGCCGCTAGGCGACCTGATCGACCGCAAGCGCCTGATCGTCGGCCAGTTGTGGGTTTCGGCCCTGGCCCTGATGGCGGTAGGCATGGCCTGGGACTGGGCGGTGCTGCTGATGGCGCTGGCGCTGGTCGGGTTGATGGCCGTTATGGTGCAGGTGATGGTGGCGCATGCCGCCACCCTGGCCACCCCCGCACAGCAGGGGCAGGCGGTGGGCACGGTCACCAGTGGGGTGGTGCTGGGCATTCTGCTGGCGCGGCTGGTGTCTGGCTTCGTCGCCGACATGGCGGGCTGGCGTGTCGTCTATTTTGCCGCCGCTGGGGTACTGATGCTGATGGCCTGCCTGCTCTGGCGCGGCATGCCGGGTGCCCGGCCGGCGGCGCAGAGCCTCGGTTACCTGGCACTGACGGGCTCCCTTTGGGCGTTGTTCAAGGAAGACCCTGCCCTGCGCCGACGCGGGTTATACGGCCTGTTGATCTTTGCCGCCTTCAGCGTGCTGTGGAGCGCGATGGTGCTGCCGCTGAGCGCTTCGCCGTTGGCGCTCAGCCACACCCAGGTCGGCCTGATTGGCCTGGCCGGCGTGGCGGGCGCGGTTGCTGCTTCCCGGGCCGGCCGGTTGGCCGATCAAGGCCGCGGCGAGCGCACCACCGGGTTCGCCCTGGCGGTACTGACGGTGTCGTGGCTGCCGACGGCGTTCGTCGAGCATTCGCTGCTGGCGTTTCTAGTGGGGGTGGTGTTGCTCGATTTTGCGGTGCAGGCCGTGCATGTCACCAATCAGAGCCTGTTGCTGGCCGGGCGCAGCGCACAGGCGAGCCGCCTGATTGGCGCCTACATGTGTTGCTATTCACTGGGTAGCGGGTTGGGCGCGGTGCTGGCGACCTGGGTCTATGCCCGATGGGGGTGGGCGGCGGTGTGCGTGCTGGGGGCGGGGATCAGTGCGACAGCCTTGGGTTGCTGGCTGGGGGCAAAAACAGGGAGCGCGGCAATGGCCGCCCTCCCTGCCAGGGATCAGAACTTGTAGCCAAGGCCGACCATGTAGACCCACGGGTCGACGTCGACGTCGACCTTGGTCTTGCTGTAGCCCAGCGCGGTCGGGCCGTTGACGCTGGCCTTGGTGTCGATGTCGACGTACCAGACCGAGGCGTTGACCAGCAGGTTGTCGGTGAGCATGTAGTCCATGCCCAGTTGGCCAGCGATGCCGACCGAATCCTGCAGCTTCAGGTTGCTGAAGCCTTGTTCTTTACGCGCGCTGCTCAGGTCTTCATCGAAGAACAGGGTGTAGTTGATGCCCACGCCGGCATATGGCTGGAAGCGGGAGTTCGGCTCCATCGGGTAGTACTGCAGCGACAGGGTCGGTGGCAGTTGCTTGATGTCGGCCAGCTTGCCGTCCAGGCCGCCGCCCAAGCCCTTGACGCCCACGGTGTGCTTGAACGGGGTGGCCGCCAGCAGCTCCAGGCCGATGTGGTCGGTGAGCATGTAGGCGAAGGTCAGGCCCAGCTGGGTGTCGCTGTCCAGGGTCGCCTTGGTGCCCGACACCTTGTTGCCGTCGAACTTGAGGTCGCCGCTGCTTTCGTTCGGTGCGGTAGTGATGGCACCGGCGCGCAGGATCATATCGCCTGCCTGATAGGCGTGGGCGGCAGGGGCGGCGAGCGCAAGGGCCACAAGCGAGGCGCCGAGCAAGGACTTGTTCATGGAAGCTCCCAGAGGACATTAGTAATTGAGTAGTCCAATGGTACGGATGCGTCTAAACCGAAAGTTTGACCCAGCTCAAAGAAGCGTCGGAACGAATTCGAAACAGTTCTCACTTCAGCTCATAAGCGTATATTTTCTCGGCTTCCATCTGGTATCCGGCGTCGGCCAGTTCGCTGCTGGAGGCGCTCACCTGCATCTTTCCCTCGATCCAGTAGGGCTGATACAGGTCTTCGACGCGCACGCCCATCTCGCTGAAGATGTGCACGATCTGGTTCGAGGGTGGTGGCGGCACGTGGATGCAAGCGCCGTAGTAGGGCACCAAGAGGAATTCGGTGGTGCGGCCTTCTTCGCTGACCTCCAGCGGCACGATGTAGCCGGGCAGCTTGATCTGCTGGCCATCCAGGCTTTTCACCACCGGGGCATCCGGCGCCTGCTGGCGGGCGGCGGGCGCCGATTCGGCGGCCAGAGCGTCGCTCAGCTGTGACAGGTCGTGCAGCGGAGCCAGTTGCGGCGGGATGACAGGGGCGCCTTCCGGGATCAATGCAGGCCAGTCGAGTTCGCGGGGTTCGGCCGCCCAGGTGGGGGCGGCGAGTACTACCAGTGATAACAGAAGCGCGCGGAGCATGGCGTTTTCTCAGAGGTGGATCGACAAGCCATCGGCCAGCGACTGCCGATAGGCACGCCAGGCCGGCACGCTGCCCATCAGCAGTGCAGCCCCGAGGATAATAGCCAGCAGCGTCCATTCATGGGCACTCGGCAGGGCCAGCGGCAGGAACAACCCATAGTTGGCCTGCACATAGCCCTGCGCCAGGGCGATGCCGGCGTACAGCAAGCCTAGCCCGGCGACGATCCCCACCACGGCCAGCGACAGCGCCTCCAGTACCAGCAACCCGGCGATATGCCAGGGCCGGGCACCGACCGAGCGCAAGATCGCCATCTCCCGCCGGCGCTCGTTGAGGCTGGTGAGAATCGCCGTCAGCATGCCGATCAACCCGGTCAGCACCACGAACAGCGAAACCACGAACAGCGCCTGCTCGGCGGTGCCCATCAGGCTCCAAAGCTCCTGCAGGGCCACACCGGGCAAGATCGCTAGCAAGGGTTCGTTGCGGTACTCGTTGATTTCCCGTTGCAGGCTGAAGGTGGCGATCTTGCTGTTCAAACCAAGCATGAACGCGGTGATGGCGGCAGGTTGCAGGTCCAGGGTACGTGCCTGGTCGGCACTGATGCGCCCGGCACCGCGGGCGGGCACCCCGTTATGCCAATCGATATGGATCGCCTCCATGCCGCCCAGGCTGATATGCAGGGTGCGGTCGACCGGGGTGCCCGTACGCTTGAGCACGCCGACCACGGTGAACGGCTTGTCGTCATGCTTGACCAGGCTGATCGCGGCGACGCCATGCGCCAGTACCAGCTTGTCGCCCAGTGTGTAGTGCAAGGCGTCGGCCACTTCGGCGCCGAGCACCACTTCGAACGGGTCGTCGGCGAAGGCGCGGCCCTGGCTCAGCTCCAGGTGCTGCCTGCGGCCATATTGGTAGTGGCTGAAGTAGTCGCCAGTGGTGCCCATCACGCGATAGCCGCGGTGCGAGTCGCCCAGCGAAATAGGGATCGCCCACTTCACCCGTGGGTCCTGGGCGTAATGCTGGTAGCTGTCCCAGCGGATGTTGTTGGTGGCGTTGCCAATACGAAACACCGAATACAGCAGCAGGTTCACCGAGCCCGAGCGGGCGCCGACGATCAGGTCGGTACCGCTGATGGTGCTGGCGAAGCTGGCGCGGGCTTCGGTGCGAACCCGCTCGACGGCCAGCAGCAGGCACACCGACAGAGCGATGGCGAACGCAGTGAGGAAGGCGGTGAAACGGCGGTTGGCCAGGCTGGCCAGGGCAAGACGAAGCAGGTACATCAGGCCTCCTGGGGCTTGGCGGCGCGGTTGAGTTCGGCCAGGGAAAGGTGGCGGTCGAACAGCGGTGCCAGGCTCTGGTCATGGCTGACGAACAACAGGCTGGCGCCGGCTGCCCGGCACTCGTCGAACAACAGGCGGATGAAGGCTTCGCGGGTGTCGGCATCGAGGGCCGAGGTCGGTTCGTCGGCGATCACCAATTCCGGTTGGCCGATCAGTGCGCGTGCAGCGGCTACCCGTTGCTGCTGGCCGATCGACAGGCTGTCGGCGCGCCGGGCAAGCAGGGCGGGGTCGCCCAGGCCCAGGTGGGCGAGCAGCGTGGCGGCGGCCTGGTCGACACTGCCATGGCGCTGGGCCGCGCGCGTGGCGCGGCTGCGCGAAAAGCGGCAAGGCAGCTCGACGTTCTCGCGCACCGACAGAAACGGCAGCAAGTTGAACTGCTGGAAGATGTAACCCGTGTGGTCGACCCGGAAGCGATCGCGCGCGCCTTGGCCGAGGCCACTGAGGTCGTGGCCGAGCAGGCGAATGCGGCCCTGGCCAGGCAGGTTCACGCCGCCCAGCAGGCCCAGCAGCGTGGTCTTGCCGCTGCCGCTGGGGCCTTTGAGAAACAACGCCTCGCCGGCCTCCAGCTGGAAGGCGGGAATATCCAGCAGGGCCGGTTGGCCAGGCCAGGCAAAGACCAGGTCATGCAGTTCGATCAGCGGCTGGCCCATTCAGAACGCGACCGCGGCCTTGGCGGGTGTCGCTTCAACGCCTTTCTGACCTTTAGGGCCGATCAGTTGCACGTTGATCTTCTGGGTAGCCGGGAAGGCCTTGAACAGCGGGGCAAGGTCGATCTGGGTGAGGCTGTCCGGGTTGGCGCAGGTCAGTTGGTAATGCGCACCAATGTCGCTGTGCTCATGGCCGTGCTCATGCTCGTCGCCATCGTCGTCGGCTTTCGGGGCATCGCCGAACAGCGGGCTTTCCAGCTCCTGTGCATCGTCCTTGCACCCAGCGGCTGCTGCCAGGCCGAACAGCTGCAAGGGTTGCTCGAGCTGCTGGCGCACGGCGGCGACCTTGGCTTTGTCGGCATCGCTATTGGCAGCGTGCTCGAAACCGACCAGGTTCATCGCCGGGCTGTCCAGTTCCAGCTCCAGGGTGTTGCCATCGAGCACGGCGTTGAGCTTGGCCACGCCATGCTCATGGGCGCCGAGGGTGCCATGGGCGTGATCATGGTCATGGTCATCGTGGGCCTGGGCCATGGCGAGGGGCAGCAGAGCGAAGGGCAGGGCGAGCAGCAGGCGACGCATGGAAGACTCCAGGAGCAGACTGGGAATGATTTGGTAATGTTATAACAATTTTTCCGCCTCCCGCCAGCCTGTGTGGCGCAGGTTTCATGTTGCTGTAGCATGGCTGCATTGACCTGCGTTCAAGGAAAGCATCGTGAGAATTCGTGGACAGATTGGTGACTGGCCCGTGGACCTGACTGTCGAGCTGGAGCCGGCCGAGTGGGCGCAGTTGGGGCGGCACCTCGAGGTGCCGGTTACCGCCGACGCGGCGGCCGCCTCGCCAGCAGCGCCGCGGCAAGATGATGGGCAGTGGGCCGCAGCGCGCGACGTGCTGCGCCAGGCCGGGCAGATGAATGGGCCAGCGTTGTTGGACCGCCTGGAAGGGCTGGCGGGAAGTACGGCGGCTGGCAAGCGACTGCTGGTGCGGTTGCGGCACAGCAGCGAGGTGAAGGTGGAAAGTGGCGCGGATGCGCCGGTGTATCACTGGGTCGGCTGACAAGGTCACACTCGTTCGAGGGTAGGAGCAGCACAAGGCTGCTCCTACAAGGGCGTGCCTGCCTCAGAACAGGGCTGAAGACAGCTTGCGGCGGTAGACGCTCACCAGCGGATGATCACCGCCCAGCAGTTCGAACACCTGCAACATCGCCTTCTGCGGCAACCCGTTCTCGTAGCCGCGGTTGCGCTTGAACAGCTTCAACAAGCCCTCCAGCGCCGCCTCGTATTGCTGGCGGGCCAGTTGCTGAATGCTCAACTGGTAGGCCGCTTCATCGTCTTCTGGGTTCTGCGCCAGGCGGCTCTTCAGGTCGGCGACTTCCGGCAGGCTGGCGGCCTGGCGCAGGAAGGTCAGCTGTGCCTTGGCACCGGCCAGGGCTGCCTTGTGTTCGTCGGTCTTGACCGCGTCCAGCACCACCTGGGCCTCGCCCAGCTCGCCCCGCTCAGCCAGGCAACGGGCGTACAGGATCAGCGCCTCGGCATTGCTGTTGTCTTCACCCAGCAGCGCCTGGAGCAGTGCTTCGGTCTCGGCGAAGCGGCTTTCGGCGAACAGCGCCTTGGCCTGCTCCAGCGGCGATGTGGCAGGCTCGGCCGGCATCTGCACGTGCGGTTCGAGCAGCGCGCGGATTGCCGACTCCGGCTGCGCCCCGGCAAACCCGTCGACCGGCTGGCCGTCTTTGAACAGCACCACGGTCGGCAGGCTGCGAATGCCGAACTGGGCGACTACCTGCTGCTCCACGTCGCAATTGATCTTGGCCAGCAGCAGCTCGCCCTGGTAACCCTCGGCGATCTTCTCCAGCAGTGGCATCAACGCCTTGCAGGGCGCGCACCACTCAGCCCAGAAGTCCACCAGGACCGGTTTGTGGAAGGAGTTTTCGATGACCAATTGCTGGAAGGTGGCATCGGTGGCGTCGAAAATGTACGGCGTGTCTTGGCTCATCGCGACTCTCGCAAACTCGTGAATGGCACCACTATAAAGGCTCGCGGCTGGCGTGGTACAGGCTGACCCGGCGGAATTCGTGGGGCTCGGCCAGGTCCGGCAGGGTCAGTGCGTCGAGCACGCCCAATTGTTGATACAGCGGGTGGCTGAAGTCGCGAACCCGCGAGTCGGCCACCAGCGCCTGGCGACCGCGGCCGAGGAAGGCATCGAGCAGTGGCAGGTTGGCGCGGTCATACAGCACATCGGCGACCAGGATCAGGTCGAAGCGGTCGTCCTCGGCAAAAAAATCGTTGCTGTAGCCGAGCTCCACGCCGTTCAACGCGGCGTTGGCGCGGCAGGCGTCGAGGGCCAGTGGGTCGAGGTCGCACGCCACCACTTCAAGGGCGCCTGCGCGGGCTGCGGCAATGCCGGCGATGCCGCTGCCCGCGCCAAAATCGAGCACACGCTTGCCCGCCACCCATGCCGGGTGTGCGGCCAGGTAGCGGGCCATGGCCAGGCCGCTGGCCCAGCAGAAGCTCCAATACGGAGGTTCTTCGAGAATGCGCCGGGTTTCTTCGCTGCTGAAGGCGCGGTCCATGTTCTGGTCGTCGATCAGCCAGAGTTTCAATTCGCATTCAGGCAGGTCGCTGACCACCAGGCGCGCCTCGCCGATCAGGCCACTGAGGGCCTGTTGCAGTGCCAGTGGCGCCACTTACGGTGCCTTCTCGAAACGCAGCGGGCCGGTGGCTTGGGTTTGCGGCTGGGCGATGCGCACAGGGGGCAGGTGCATGATCAACTGCCCGGAGCTGCTGGCGCGGCCGCGCAGTTCGACGCGGGCACCGGCCGGGAAGGCTTCGGGGTTGAAGCGCAACTGATAAGGCAGCGCCTGCCCGGTGCCGGTCAGGTTGCTGCTGGCCAGCAGGCGTTGCGGGCGGTCGCGTTCGTCGATCACCAGCAGGGCCAGCTCCACGTCGGCGCCGGCCGGGATTTCCAGCAAAGTACCGCTCAACTCACGCTGGTAGGCGGGCAGCGGGCCAAGCGGTTGGGCCTTCTTGGCCACTTTGGCTGGCGCAGGCGCCTGGCCTTGATCGGGCTTGGGCTGGTCGCTACCGCAAGCGGCAAGCAGGGCGGCGCAGCACAGCACGACGAGCGCTCGATAGTGCATTGGGGCTTCCTTCACGGGCAGATTTCCCTGGATGTTAACCCCTTTGGCTTGTCTTGCCAGTGGGATGCGCTACCATGGCCCTCCCTTTTTTTGTTGCCTGCCACCATGCACTGTCCCTTTTGCGGTGCCAACGACACCAAGGTCATCGACTCTCGTCTTGTCGCCGAGGGCGAGCAAGTGCGCCGCCGCCGCGAGTGCGTTGCCTGCGGCGAGCGTTTCACTACCTTCGAAACCGCCGAACTGGTGCTGCCCCGGCTGATCAAGCAGGACGGCACGCGCCAGCCTTTCGACGAAGACAAGTTGCGTGCAGGCATGCAGCGGGCGCTGGAAAAACGCCCGGTCAGCGTCGAGCGCCTGGAAGCGGCGCTGGCGCACATCAAGAGCCGCCTGCGTGCCACCGGCGAGCGCGAGGTCAAGTCACTGGTGGTGGGTGAAATGGTGATGGCCGAGCTGCGCAAGCTCGACGAGGTGGCCTATATCCGCTTCGCCTCGGTCTACCGACGCTTCCAGGACCTCGACGAATTCCGCGAAGAAATCGACCGCCTGGCCCGTGAGCCAGCTAAAGAGTGAGCATGCCCAGCCAGACCGCGATCCTCGATGCCCACTACATGGCCCGCGCCCTGGAGCTGGCCCGCAAGGGTATTTACAGCACCCACCCCAACCCGCGTGTGGGGTGCGTGATCGTGCGCGATGGCGAGGTGGTCGGCGAAGGCTGGCACGTGCGCGCCGGCGAGCCCCATGCCGAGGTGCATGCCCTGCGCCAGGCCGGTGAGCGCGCCCGCGGCGCTTGCGCCTATGTCACCCTCGAACCGTGCAGCCACCATGGCCGTACGCCGCCGTGCGCCGAAGCGCTAGTCAAGGCTGGCGTGGCCCGCGTGGTGGCCGCGATGCAAGACCCCAACCCGCAAGTGGCGGGGCAGGGGCTGCGGCGCCTGGCAGAGGCCGGTATCGAGGTCAGCAGCGGAGTGCTTGAAACTGAGGCCCGCGCGCTCAACCCAGGTTTTCTGAAGCGCATGGAGCATGGCCTGCCGTTTGTCAGAGCCAAGCTGGCCATGAGCCTGGACGGCCGCACGGCCATGGCCAGCGGCGAAAGCCAGTGGATTACCGGCCCTGCCGCCCGCGCTGCGGTTCAGCGGCTGCGCGCGCGCGCCAGTGTGGTGCTCACCAGCGCCGCCAGCGTGCTGGCCGACAATGCGCGTATGACGGTGCGGGGCGCAGAGCTGGGCCTGGACGACGAAACCCGCGCCCTGGCCTTGAGCCGCACGCCGTTGCGCGTGCTGATCGATGGCCGCCTGCGCCTGCCGCTGGATGCGCCGTTCTTCCAGGCCGGCCCGGCCCTGGTGGTGACGGCCGCCGCTGAAGCGCCGCGTTACGCCGAGGCAGGCCATGAGATGTTGAGCCTGCCAGGCACCGATGGCCAGGTCGATCTGCCCGCGTTGATGCGTGTGCTGGCCGCGCGTGGCGTCAACGAGATTCTGCTGGAAGCCGGCGCAGGCCTGGCTGGCGCGTTCGCCCGGCAAGGCCTGATCGACGAATACCAGTTGTTCGTCGCCGGCACCTTCTTGGGTTCCCAGGCCCGCCCGCTGCTGGACTGGCCCCTGGCGAAGATGAGCGAAGCACCGCGACTGAAAATTACCGAAATGCGCGCAGTGGGCGATGACTGGCGGGTCACGGCCGTCCCCCTGCCGGCGCCCGGCGTATAATGCCAGGCTTGCCCTGCGCAACCCGTTCTTGAGGAAGACCCCATGTTCACCGGCATCATCGAATCCATCGGCACCATTCGCAGCATGACCCCCAAGGGCGGCGACGTGCGCGTCTACGTCGAGACCGGCAAGCTCGACCTGGGTGACGTCAAGCTTGGCGACAGCATCGCCGTCAACGGCGTGTGCCTGACCGCCGTCGAACTGCCGGGCAATGGGTTCTGGGCCGACGTCAGCGTCGAGACCCTCAAGCGCACCGCCTTCATCGACCTCAAGAGCGGCAGCAAGGTCAACCTGGAAAAAGCCCTGACCCCCACCACCCGCCTGGGCGGTCACCTGGTCAGCGGCCACGTCGACGGCGTCGGCGAAATCATCTCGCGCAGCGATAACGCCCGCGCCATCCAGTTCCGTGTGCGTGCACCCAAGGAGCTGGCCAAGTACATCGCCCACAAGGGTTCGATCACCGTCGACGGCACCAGCCTGACGGTCAATGAGGTCAATGGCGCCGAATTCGAGCTGACCATTGTCCCGCACACCCTGTCCGAAACCATCATGGCCGACTACCGCGCAGGTCGTCGGGTCAACCTTGAGGTCGACCTGCTGGCCCGTTACCTGGAGCGTCTGCTGCTGGGTGATAAGGCGGCCGAACCGAGCAAGGGCAGTGGCATTACCGAAAGCTTCCTGGCCGCCAACGGCTTCTTGAAATCCTGATTGAGAAGGGGGTGCCGAGTGGCGCTCAACAGCATCGAAGAACTGGTCGAAGACATCCGCCAGGGCAAAATGGTCATCCTCATGGATGACGAAGACCGCGAAAACGAAGGCGACATCATCATGGCAGCCGAGTGCTGCCTGCCTGAGCACATCAACTTCATGGCCAAGCACGCCCGCGGCCTGATCTGCATGCCGATGACCCGTGAGCGCTGCGAAACGCTGAAGCTGCCGCTGATGGCGCCGCGCAACGGGTCCGGCTTCGGCACCAAGTTCACTGTGTCGATCGAAGCCGCCGAAGGCGTCACCACCGGTATTTCCGCTGCCGACCGCGCGCGTACCGTGCAAGCGGCCGCGGCCAAGGACGCCAAGGCCGAAGACATCGTCAGCCCGGGGCACATCTTCCCGCTGATGGCCCAGCCGGGCGGCACCCTGGCCCGTGCCGGCCACACCGAAGCCGCCTGCGACCTGGCGCGCATGGCAGGCTTCGAGCCGAGCGGCGTGATCTGCGAAGTGATGAACGATGACGGTACTATGTCGCGCCGTGCCGAGCTGGAAGTGTTCGCCGCCGAGCATGGCCTGAAGATCGGCACCATCGCCGACCTGATCCACTACCGCATGATCCACGAACGTACCGTGCAGCGCGTTTCCGAGCAGCCGGTCGAAAGCGAATTGGGTGAGTTCAACCTGGTCACCTACCGCGACGCGGTGGAAGGCGACGTGCACATGGCCCTGACCCTGGGCAAAATCTGCGCTGAAGAGCCGACCCTGGTACGCGTGCACAACATGGACCCGCTGCGCGACCTGCTGCTGGTCAAGCAGCCGGGCCGCTGGAGCCTGCGCGCGGCCATGGCTGCCGTGGCCGAGGCCGGCAGCGGCGTGGTGTTGCTGCTGGGCCACCCGCTGGACGGCGACGTGCTGCTGGCGCACATCCGCGAAAGCGCGGGCGATGCACCGACCAAGGCACCGACCACCTACAGCACCGTCGGCGCCGGTTCGCAGATCCTGCGCGACCTCGGTGTGCGCAAGATGCGCCTGATGAGTTCGCCGATGAAGTTCAATGCGATATCCGGATTCGATCTGGAAGTTGTAGAATACGTGCCCTCCGAGTGACTTGAGACGGCGCACGCGCCCTCACGCTCGAGTCCAAACCCTCCCGAGGCCGCCAGCGAGCGGCCTCGCTCTTGAAGATGAGAACATCGGAATGACCCTGAAGACCATCGAAGGTACCTTCATCGCCCCCAAAGGTCGCTATGCTTTGGTGGTTGGCCGCTTCAACAGCTTCGTCGTCGAAAGCCTGGTAAGCGGTGCCGTTGATGCCCTGGTACGCCACGGTGTCAGCGAAAGCGACATCACCATCATCCGTGCCCCGGGCGCGTTCGAAATCCCGCTGGTGGCACAGAAGGTCGCCCAGCAAGGCGCGTACGACGCGATCATCGCCCTGGGCGCCGTGATCCGCGGTGGTACCCCGCACTTCGAATACGTGGCGGGCGAATGCACCAAGGGCCTGGCCCAGGTGTCCATGGAGTTCGGTGTTCCGGTGGCCTTCGGCGTTCTGACCGTCGACTCCATCGAGCAGGCCATCGAGCGTTCCGGCACCAAAGCCGGCAACAAAGGTGCTGAAGCTGCCCTGTCCGCTCTGGAAATGGTCAGTCTGCTGGCGCAGTTGGAGGCCAAGTGATTAGCGACGAAAGCGATCGTTTCAACCCGCGCGATCCAAAACCTGCGGATGCCGGCAAGCCCTCGAAGAGCGCCAAGCGCCGCGAAGCCCGCAAGCTCGCGACTCAGGCGCTGTACCAGTGGCACATGGCGCGTCAGTCGGTGAACGAGATCGAAGCGCAGTTCCGGGTCGATAACGATTTCACCGATGTCGATGGCGCCTACTTCCGCGAAATCCTGCATGGGGTTCCGACCAAGAAGGACGAGATCGACGCGGCCCTGAAGCCTTGCCTGGCGCTCGCGCTGGAAGAGCTCGACCCGGTTGAACTGGCTGTGCTGCGGTTGTCCACCTGGGAACTGATGATGCGCGCCGATGTGCCGTACCGTGTCGTGATCAACGAAGGTGTCGAGCTGGCCAAGGTCTTCGGTGCCACCGACGGCCACAAGTTCGTCAACGGCGTGCTGGACAAGCTCGCCCCTTCGCTGCGCGAAGCGGAAGTCAAGGCGAACAAGCGCTGATCCCGGCGCTGGCGGACCATGGGTGAGTTCGAGCTGATCAGCCATTACTTTGCCGCCGCGCCCTGTGCGCAAGGCGGTGAAGGCGTGGCCCTGGGCATCGGCGATGACTGCGCGCTGCTGGATGTGCCTGTTGGCGAGCAACTGGCGGTGTCCACCGACACCCTGGTGGCCGGCGTGCATTTCCCTGCGGTCTGCGACCCTCTGCTGCTCGGCCAGCGCTCGCTGGCCGTGGCGGCCAGTGACCTGGCGGCGATGGGCGCTACCCCCATCGGCTTCACACTTGCCCTGACCCTGCCCGAGGTCAGCGCCGACTGGCTGCAAGCCTACGCTGACGGCCTCAACCGTATGGCCCGGCAGTGCCAGTTGAGCCTGATTGGCGGTGATACCACCCGTGGCCCCTTGAGCATCACCCTGACCGTGTTCGGCCGCGTGCCGGCGGGGCAGGCGTTGCGCCGTGGCGGTGCCTGCCCGGGTGACCTGCTGTGTGTGGGCGGTGAACTGGGCAACGCTGCGGGCGCCTTGCCGCTGGTCCTGGGCGAGCGCCAGGCCGATGCTGCCCTTGCCCAGCCGCTGCTCGACCACTACTGGTCGCCCTCGCCGCAATTCACCTTGGGCCAGCTGTTGCGCGGGCGTGCTACGGCCGCACTGGATATTTCCGACGGCCTATTGGCCGACTGCGGGCATATCGCCAAGGCGTCCCGCGTGGCGCTCGAGGTGAACCTGGACCAGGTGCCGGTGTCATCCGCTTTGCAGGGCTTCCTCGGTCATGAGGCTGCCGTGCAGGCTGCCTTGACCGGGGGTGACGACTATGTGCTGGCGTTCACCTTGCCGCCGGCTCAGCTTTCATCCCTGCAGGCCCAAGGCCTGGCGACGTTCCATGTCATCGGGCGAGTGCTTGAAGGCCAGGGCGTCAGCCTGCGGGACGGGCAGGGCCAGGACATCACCCCGCGGCAACGCGGCTATCAACATTTTAGGGAGACACCGTGACCGATCACCCCAATCAGGTGCCTGCGGAGTTCGTTCCGCCCTCGGTCTGGCGCAACCCCTGGCACTTCATCGCCTTTGGCTTCGGTTCCGGCACCTTGCCCAAGGCACCGGGCACCTGGGGTTCGCTGGTGGCCATACCCTTCATTCCGCTGTGGCAGATGCTGCCGGATTGGGGCTACTGGTTGCTGCTGGGCATTACCATGCTGTTTGGCTTCTGGCTGTGCGGCAAGGTCGCCAATGACTTGCGCGTTCACGATCATGAAGGCATTGTTTGGGACGAGATGGTCGGCATGTGGATCACCCTCTGGCTGGTGCCAGAAGGCTGGCAATGGTTGCTGGCGGGGTTCCTGATGTTCCGTTTCTTCGACATCCTCAAGCCGTGGCCGATTCGCTGGATCGACCGCCATGTGCATGGAGGGGTCGGGATCATGCTCGACGATATCCTGGCCGGCGTGTTCGCTTGGCTGGGCATGCAAGTTCTGGTGTGGGCGGTTGCCTGAGGCAGGGAGCGCGTGAATGGCCATAAGGACTGTGCTGTTGGCAATGCTGCTGGGTTGTGCTCCCTGGGTGGGGGCGGCCGAAGGTGTGCCAAAGCAGGTCCACTTGGTCAGCGAAGAATGGCTCGACTACACCAACGCCAACGGTACCGGGGTTGCCTGGGATGTGCTGCGCAAGGTGTTCGAGCCGGCCGGGGTCAAGGTCGTTACGCAGAGCGCGCCCTACAGCCGTGCAGTGGGGCTGGTAAAGCGGGGCGAAGCTGATGCCTGGGTAGGCTCCTACAAGGGCGAGAGCGAGGATAACCTCTACCCGCGCTGGCACTTCGACATGGATCACATCTATGCCTTGGGGCTTGCCAGCAAGCCGGTGCCTACGCCGAGCACGGTTGGCCAGTATCGCCTGGCTTGGGTGCGTGGCTACGACTACGCCAGCTACTTGCCCAATGCCCATGACTACCGCGAAATTCAACGCCGTGAAGGCATTTTGCCGATGCTCGAGCACGACCGTGTGGACTTCTACATCGATGCGCTGACCGAGGTCGACTACGTGCTTGGCCAGGCGTCGGAGCCTGCACGCTTTCGTAAAAGCCACGTTGCCGAACTGCCGTTGTACCTGGCGTTCGCCAATAACGATGAGGCCAAGGCACTGCGGGAACTGTTCGACAAGCGCATGGCCGAGCTGGTGCGCAGCGGTGAATTGAAGCCGATTTTCGAACACTGGAAGCAGCCGTATCCCTTCACTGCCGACAGCAAGCCGCTGTAGGAGCGGCCTTGTGCTGCGAAGGGGTGGTGACAAGCGCAACGATTGGTGTTGCTTAAGATGGCCCCTTCGCAGCACGAGGCTGCTCCGACAAGGGGGAGCGGAAAAATAAGCATCGAACTTTTCGATCTTAAACCGCGGTATTCAGCCAGCGCACTGGCGCCGACCTGCTGATACAATCGCCCCACGAGAAATTTACTACTTATTTCAGGAGCACAACGTGCCCGTCGTCTTTGTTGCCGCCTCTAAACTCCCGACCCCGTTCGCGACTTTCACCATGCATGGCTTCCTCGAAGAAGCCACCGGCCGTGAGCACGTGGTGCTCAGCCTGGGTGATATCGCTGACGGTGAACCGGTGTTGGGGCGCCTGCACTCCGAGTGCCTGACCGGCGATGCCCTGTTCAGCCAGCGCTGCGACTGCGGTTCACAACTGGAAGCCGCTCTGCAGGCCATCGCACGTGAAGGCCGTGGTGTGCTGTTGTACCTGCGTCAGGAAGGCCGTGGCATCGGCCTGTTGAACAAGATCCGCGCCTATGAGCTGCAGGACGGTGGTGCCGACACGGTCGAAGCCAACGAGCGCCTCGGCTTCGCTGCCGACCAGCGTGACTACGCCATCTGTCTGCCGATGCTCGAACACTTGGGGGTGAAATCCCTGCGCCTGATGACCAACAACCCGCGCAAGGTCAAGGCACTGACCGACATGAACATCGTCGTCGCCGAGCGCGTGCCGCTGCACACCGGCCATAACCCGCACAACCGCTACTACCTGGCGACCAAAGCCGGCAAGCTCGGCCACATGCTGGGCAACGAACACCAGGGCGAGGTGCCCCAGGCGTGACCCGCGCCGAGGTCAAGCGGCGCCTGGCGCTGGCCTGGTGGCAATACCTGGCGGTGGGCCTGGTGCCGCTGCCGGTGATGGCCTGGGCGTTTGGTGGCGGTGATGCGTTGATCCCGGTGCTGGCCATGCCACTGTTCATCGCGGGTGCGGCGACCATGTTCCTTAGCCTGCCGCGCTTCGGTGCTTACAAGCGTGCGCTGATCGCTACCTCTAAGGTGCTCGGCAGCAACGAAGAGCCGGCAGCCTGGATCACGCTGGCACGGGTGCGGCGCATCGCCATGCTGTATGCCTGCTTCCCCGCCTGGGTCGCTGCGCTGTCGGTGCTGGTGGGGCTGGAAGCCGTGCCGCAAATCCTCTTGGCGCTGTCCACCGTGGTGGTGCTCTACCTGTATCGCATCCCACGTCAGCTGGGCTGATGCGCATCCTTCTCTGGCTGCTGGCGCTGTGCGCCTGTAGCGCCAGCGCCGGCGAGCCGCTACGGGTGGTCAGCCTGGCGCCTTCGATGACCGAAATCATGCTTGAGCTGCACGCCGATGACCTGTTGGTCGGCGTCCTCGACGGCGGTGATCGCCCGCCAGCATTGCGTAATGTGCCTTCGGTCGGCCGCCAAGGCCAACTGAACATGGAGCGTCTGCTCAGCTTGCAGCCTGATCTGTTGCTGCTCTGGCCCGGCAGTGTGGCGCCAGCACAGCGTGATCAGCTCAAGCGCCTGGGCATCGCCACCTTCAGCGCCGAACCCCACGACATCGACCAGTTGATCGATCAGATCGAGGCCATCGCCGTGCGCGTCGGCCGCGAAGGGCAGGGCCAGCAATACGCCCAGGCCCTGCGTGACAGGCTGCGGCAACTGCGCCAGCAGTATCGCCGTGAGCAGCCGCTGCGCGTGTTCTACCAAGTCTGGGATCAGCCCTTGTACACCCTGGGTGGCAGGCAGGTGGTCAGCGACGCGCTGGCCGTATGTGGCGCGCGTAATGTGTTCGCCGACCTCAACCAGCCAGCGCCTCAAGTGAGCGTGGAATCCGTACTGCTGCAAGACCCGCAGGTGATTCTGGCGGGTGATCAGGCGCAGTTGAACAGCTGGAGGGCCTGGCCACGCCTGCGTGCAGTGGCCGACGAGCGCTTGCTGGTCGTGCCCGATAAAGGGCTGGAACGGCCCAGTGGGCAGATGATCGAGGCCACTGCCCGCTTGTGCGCGTTGCTCGAAGCTAAAGCGCCGGCGTCCAGGTGACGCTGAGCAGCACAGTGCGGCCTTCTTCGCGGTAGCTGTGGCTGGCGCCTTCATAGCTGTACAGGGCGCGGCTGTGGGTGTGCTCCAGCAGGTTGTCCAGCTTCGCTTCCAGTTTCAGTTCATCCGTTGCCGCCCAGCTACCGCGCAGGCCGAGCAGGCCAAAGCCGGCGAGCCGGTTGCGGTTGGCTTCGTCATCGTAGCTGGCGCTGACGGCTTGCCAGCTTCCGCCCACGCTGAACCGCCCAAATGCGCGGTCCAGGTCCAGGCTCACGGTACGGCGAGCGCGGCGGGCGAGGGTATGGCCACTGTCGCGGTCGCGCGGGTCGATCAGCGCCAGGCCGAGCTGGCTGCGCCATGCGCCCCATTGCTGGTCGAGGGACAGCTCAACGCCGTTGATGCGCGCCGAGGCGACGTTGCGCGGGATCGAGTCCTGGCCAAAGATGATCGCGTCGCGCAGGTCGGTGCGGTACAGCGACGTCTCCAGGCGGCTGTCCGAGGTGAGCTGGCTGCGCCATTGCAGTTCGTAGCTTTTGGAGTGCTCTGGGCTCAGGTCCGGGTTGCTGAATGCTGGGTAATACAGGTCGTTGAACGTCGGCGCTCGGAAGCCTTCGCTGTAGGACAGCAGCACATCGTTGGACGCGTTCACGGGTACGGTAAGGCTACCGCTCCAGGTGGTCTGGCCACCGAACTGCTGGTTCTGGTCGCGGCGCACGCCCAGCTCGGTGGAAAACTGCTCTCCCCGGTACCGATGTTGAACGAAGGCCGCGCGGTTCCAGCGGCTGTCTTCGGTGAAGTCAGTGCTGCCGTGCACGCGGTCTTCGTACCAATCCCCGCCGATCAGCAGCGTGTGCTGGTCGTTCAAGGCCAAATCGTTTTGCCAGGTGAGTTGATCACGATAGGTGTTGAACACGAAGCGCTCATCGCTGAGCTTGTCGCGCTTGTCGTCACGGTTTTCGCTGTGGGCAAGTTCCAGGCGCGAATGCCAGCTGTCGTTGAGCTGGGCATCGAAGTAGGTGCCCAGGCTGCTGACGCTGAAATCGGTATAAGGCTTTTGCCCGAAGCTTTCGAAGGTGACCGGGTTGAAGCCACCGAACGGGTTGTCGTATTCACTGCGCCCATGGCTGTCGAGCAGGTTGAGGCCGGCCTCGAAGCGTTCGCCGAAGGTGTGGCTGAGGCTCAGGTTGAATGACTTGTTGCGGTACGCATCGTGATCCCCATCGCTGGCAAAGGACGGGCCGGTGGCGTCGATGCCGGCAGTTTCGTCCAGGCTGGCGCCCAGGTTGAAGCGGGTGGCGCCGTTGCCACCGGCCAGGCCCAGGCTGCGTTGGAAGGTCTGGTTGCTGCCGGCGGCCAGGCGCAGGCGCGGTTGCAGGCCAGGGCCGCTGCTGCGCCGGGTGAAGATCTGAATCACGCCGCCAATGGCATCGCTGCCGTAGATCGCCGAGCGGGAGCCGCGCAGTACTTCGACACGCTCGATCTGGTCAACGTCGAGAAATTGCAGGCCGCTGTCGCCGGAGGTGGCGTTGGCGATGCGCACGCCATCGACCAGTACCAGGCTTTGCGCTGCCTTGGTGCCGCGGATGAAGATACCGGGCAGGCTGCCGCGCCCCCCCGTGGGAGCGACTTGCACGCCGGGGACGCGGGCTAGCAGGTCGGTGACGCTGGTGGGTTGCAGGCGGTCGATGTCGGTGCGGGTGAAGACAGTGTTGGCGGCGCTGGTGGCGGTGCGCGACTCGACTTGGCGGTTGGCGCTGATCAGCACATCGGGGAGTTTCAGGGCGTCGTCGCGTTCAGCGGCTAGAAGCGGCAGCGGGAGGCACAGGAGGGTGGCGGTGAAGCTCGGGATTTTCATGGGCATTACCATAGTATTCGCGGGACAAGTCGGATCGCCGCACCGCCGCTCCCACAGGTTTGTCACTGTATCTAGAGCAGTGATGACCTGTGGGAGCGGGCTTGCCCCGCGAATGGGCCGCAAAGCGGCCCCAGGGGTTACAAGCCGAGCTTGGCCATACGCGCTGTAACCGATGCCTCGATGCCAGCAGCATCCAGCCCACACTCAGCCAGCATTTGCGCCGGCTTGGCATGCTCGACATAAATGTCCGGCAAGCCCAGGTGCAGCAGCGGCTTGACCAGGGCCTGGCTAGCCAGGAACTCACCCACGGCAGCCCCTGCGCCGCCCATGATGGCGTTTTCTTCGATAGTCACCAGCAGCTCATGGCTGCCCGCCAATTCGAGTACCAGTGCCTCGTCCAGCGGCTTGACGAAGCGCATGTCGACCACGGTTGCATTAATCTGCTCGGCAACCTGCAAGGCTTCGCTTAGCTGCACGCCAAATACCAGCAGGGCGACTTTCTCACCCTGGCGGCGGATGACGCCCTTGCCGATTTCCAGGGGCGTAAGGTCCCCACTGATCGGTGCGTTGGGGCCGGTGCCGCGCGGGTAGCGCACTGCCGCCGGGCCGTTGTACAGGTGGCCGGTGGTGAGCATCTTGCGCAGTTCGTTCTCGTCGCTCGGGGTCATCACCAGCATGCCGGGGATGCAGCGCAGGTACGACAAGTCGTAGCTGCCGGCATGGGTCGGGCCGTCTTCACCCACCAGGCCGGCGCGGTCGATGGCGAACAGCACATCGAGGTTCTGTACCGCCACGTCGTGGATCAGCTGGTCATAGGCGCGCTGCAGGAACGTCGAATAGATCGCCACCACCGGCTTGCTGCCTTCGCAGGCCATGCCGGCGGCCAGGGTGACCGCGTGCTGCTCGGCAATCGCCACGTCGAAGTAGCGCTCCGGGTAGCGTTCGCTGAAGTCGACCAAGTCGGAGCCTTCCTTCATCGCTGGGGTAATGCCAACCAGGCGATTGTCGCTGGCGGCCATGTCGCACAGCCACTGGCCGAACACGGCGGAGTACTTGGGCCCGCTGGGTTTTTTCGGCGCGGCGGGCTTGTCGGCGGGCTCGAGCTTGGTGATGGCGTGGTAGCCGATCGGGTCGACCTCGGCCGGGGCGAAGCCTTTGCCCTTCTTGGTCACCACGTGCAGGAACTGCGGGCCTTTGAGGTCACGCATGTTACGCAGGGTGGCGATCATGGTCGGCAGGTCGTGGCCGTCGATCGGGCCGATGTAGTTCCAGCCCAGCTCTTCGAACAGGGTGCCGGGGACCAGCATGCCTTTGGCATATTCCTCGGTGCGACGGGCGATTTCCCACGCGCCTGGCAGGCGCGAAAGCACCTTCTTGCTGCCCTCGCGCATGCTCGCGTAGGTGCGGCTGGAGAGAATCTTGGCCAGGTAATTGGACAGGCCGCCGACATTGCGCGAAATCGACATGTCGTTGTCGTTGAGGATCACCAGCATGTCGGCGTTGACTTCCTGGGCGTGGTTCAACGCCTCGAAGGCCATGCCGGCGGTCAGGGCGCCGTCGCCGATCACCGCGATCGACTTGCGTGCGCTGTTCTGCAGGCGGGCGGCGATGGCCATGCCCAGCGCTGCACTGATCGAGGTGCTGGAGTGGCCGACGCCAAAGGTGTCGTACTCGCTCTCGCTACGGCGGGGGAAGGCGGCGATGCCGTCCTTCTGGCGCAGGCTGAGCATGCGCTGGCGGCGGCCGGTGAGGATCTTGTGCGGGTAGGCCTGGTGGCCGACGTCCCACACCAGCCGGTCGTCCGGGGTGTCGAAGACGTAGTGCAGGGCGATCGTCAGCTCGATCACGCCCAGGCCGGCGCCAAAATGCCCACCGGTCTGTCCCACGGTGTAGAGCAGTTCCTGGCGCAACTCGTCGGCCAGGGTCTCCAGGTCGGCTTCGGCCAGCCGGCGCAGGCCGGCAGGCGTGTCAGCGCGGTCGAGCAACGGCGTGACCGGGCGTTCGCGGGGGATCTCTTGAAACGTCGTGGGCATCAGGCGAGTCGTTATAGGTGTGAAGACGCGGCAGTTTACCCCATTGTGGGAAAAGTGCCCATTGAGAGGGGGGGAGCAGGGGCCGCATGGCGGCCCCGTTGAATCAGTTGCGGCGTTCGACGATGTAGCGCGCCAGCGCCCGCAGCGGCTCGGCAGTTTCACCAAACCCTTGCAATGCGGCCAGCGCCTGGTCGCGCAGTTCGATTGCATAGGCCTTGGCGGCCTCCAGGCCAAGCAGGGCCGGGTAGGTCGGTTTGTCTCGGGCGATGTCGGCACCCTGGCGTTTGCCAAGGGTGGCGGTGTCGCTTTCTACGTCGAGGATGTCGTCCTGCACCTGAAACGCCAGGCCAATGGCCTGAGCGTAGGTCTGCAAGGCATCCAGCTGCGCCGGCTCGGCGCGGGCGCTGGCCAGTGCGCCCAGGCGCACGCTGGCTTCGATCAGCGCGCCGGTCTTGTGCCGGTGCATGAATTCCAGCGCCTGCTGGTCCAGCTTGATGCCCACCGAGCCCAGGTCGATGGCCTGGCCTCCCACCATGCCGGCCGGGCCGGCAGCCTTGGCCAGGGCCTGGACCATGGCCAGGCGAAGGGCGTCGGACTGTGGGCTCAGGCGTGGGTCGAGCAGGGCGCTGAAGGCCAGGCTCTGCAGGCCGTCACCGGCGAGGATGGCGCAGGCTTCGTCGAAGGCTTTGTGGGTGGTCGGTTGGCCGCGACGCAGGTCGTCGTCATCCATCGCCGGCAGGTCGTCATGCACCAGCGAATACGCGTGGATCAGTTCGACCGCGCACGCTGCACCGTTGGCCTGTTCGGCGGGTGCACCCAGGGCTTCGCAGGCCGCGTAGGCGAGCAGCGGGCGTACACGCTTGCCGCCGTTCATCACGCTGTAGCGCATGGCGGCGTAGAGGCGCTCGAGTTCTTTGGTAGGCGCTTTAAACAGCGGTTCGAGGGCGGCGTCGACGCGGGCCTGGCAGTTGGCCTGGTAGGTGCTGATCATGCTTCCGGCTCCGCGTCGAAGGGCTGGGCTGCCAGCTCACCGTCGCGTTCCAGAAGGATTTGCACTTTCTGCTCAGCCTGGGCCAGGGCGCCCTGGCAATCGCGGGTCAGGGCGATGCCTTGCTCGAAGGCGGCCAGCGAATCTTCCAGCGACAACTCGCCGTTCTCCAGGCGCTCGACCAGGGCTTGCAGGTCTGCGAGGGATTGCTCGAAATCGAGGGAGGCTTTTTTGCGGGCCATGGCGACTGTCTCGGTGGCGTTCTGAACGGCGCGACACTAGCAGAGCGGGGCAGGGGGAGCAAACTTGTGTGGGGAGGGGCTATGCGGTCGGGCGTGATAGTCGTTGCGCATTCGAGATCGAGCGCCGCGCTGGCGGCGCCCGATGTGCGCGCCGCCATCTTCCTCAAGCCAAGCGTCTGGAAGCCATCAAGCCGTAGCCGCTTCGCGCTCCACCATCGCCTCGCGATACCGCGCCAGCTCTTCAATGGTCAGCACCGGCATATTGTACTGCCGCGCATACACCGCCACCTGCTCCCCACGCGCCATGCTGCCGTCGGGGTTCATCAACTCGCACAGCACCGCTGCCGGCCGCAGCCCGGCCAGCCGCGCCAGGTCGACCGAGCCTTCGGTATGGCCACGGCGGGTCAGCACACCACCATTGCGCGCGCGCAGAGGGAACACATGCCCAGGGCTGACGATATGCCGTTGCTCGGCCGTCGAGCTGAGCGCCGCAGCGATGGTGGTGACACGGTCTTGCGCCGAAACGCCGGTGGTGATGCCGTCCGCCGCCTCGATGGTGACGGTGAACCCGGTGCCATGGCGCGCCTGATTGTTCTGCACCATCGGCGCCAGTTGCAGGGCGTCCACGGTCGCTTCGTCCAGGCACAGGCAAACGATGCCGCTGCAGTCACGAATCATCATGGCCATAGTTTGCAACGAGATGTTTTCGGCGGCGGCAATAATGTCCGCTTCGTCCTCGCGGTCATCGTCGTCCAGCAGCAGTACGGGGCGCCCGGCCTGGAAGGCGGCGATGGCGGCAGAAATGTTGGGGTATTGCTTTTGCAGCATAGGGGACATGAAACGCTCCTCGTAAATGATCGATGAACGTCTCGGGGCGAACAAAACGCGCGCGCAGGGGCGCCCGAATGGCCCCTGCCTGACGCCTTCTTTCATCCGGACTATGACCGTCGGCTCTGGAGTCTCACCAGATCTGCTGACCCCCGGCATGGCCGGGGCGCTCGCGGGCTCATCTTTCGATTTACCGCCGGTGGGGACTTACACCCCGCCCTGAAGACCCGGCAAGCATACCCCACAGAGCCACCCTGCTGGCAACCCGCCCGGCTAAGACCTTAGGCGAGCATCGGCGGTATCATGGCAGGCATGTTCTATTCGGAATCGACAGCATGGACATTCTCCAGGTCGCCGGCGGCAAGCCGATCAAGTTGTGGACCGACGGCGTGCCGGTCGAAGACGAAGCGCGCCAGCAGTTGCTGAACACGGCCAAATTGCCGTTCATCTTCAAGCACCTGGCCGTGATGCCGGATGTGCACCTGGGCAAGGGCTCGACCATCGGCAGCGTGATCCCCACCGTTGGCGCGATCATCCCCGCCGCCGTTGGCGTGGACATCGGCTGCGGCATGATCGCCGCGCGTACTTCGCTACATGCCCGCGACCTGCCCGACAACCTGCACGGTTTGCGTACGGCGATCGAGCAGGCTGTGCCCCATGGCAAGACCTTCGGCCGCCACGACCAAGGCGCCTGGGACAACGTGCCAGCCAAAGCTGACAAAGTCTGGGGCACGCTGGCCACGCGCTTCAAGGCCATCACCGACAAGTACCCGCGGCTGGAGAAAACCAATAACCGGCATCACCTGGGCACCCTGGGCGGCGGCAATCACTTCATCGAGGTTTGCCTGGATGAGGCCGACCGCGTGTGGTTCATGTTGCACAGCGGCTCGCGTGGCGTTGGCAATGCCATCGGCAACCTGTTCATCGAACTGGCCCATGCCGACATGCGCCAGCACCTGGCCAACCTGCCGGACAAGGACCTGGCGTACTTCGAGGAGGGCAGCCGCCACTTTGCCGACTACGTCGAAGCGGTGGAATGGGCGCAGGATTTCGCCCGGCAGAACCGCGAACTGATGATGCTGGCAGTGGTTGCAGCGACCCGTAAGGTGCTTGGCCGGCCGTTCGAGGCCAGCCTGGAGGCGGTGAACTGCCACCACAACTATGTGCAGCGCGAACAGCATTTCGGGCGCGAAGTGCTGGTGACGCGCAAGGGCGCGGTGTCGGCGCAGAAAGGGCAGTTGGGCATCATCCCCGGTTCGATGGGGGCAAAGAGTTTCATCGTGCGCGGGTTGGGCAATGAAGAGGCGTTCTGCTCTTGCAGCCATGGGGCCGGGCGGGTGATGAGCCGAACCCGGGCCAAGAGCCGCTTCACTGTGGAAGACCAGCGACGGGCCACTGCGCATGTGGAGTGCCGCAAGGACAAGGCGGTGATCGATGAGATACCGATGGCCTACAAGGACATTGATGCGGTGATGCGTGCGCAGCGCGACCTGGTGGAGGTGGTGCACACGCTGCGCCAGGTGGTGTGTGTGAAGGGGTGACCGGGCCGGCCTCTTCGCGGGGCAAGCCCGCTCCCACATCTACACTGCCCTCAGGACAGGAGGGGTAACCTGTGGGAGCGGGCTTGCCCCGCGAAGAGGCCCGCGCAGGTTTACCGAGACATCCCTTCAATTACGCTTTTCAGCGAGGCCGCCAACATCGGCCCATGCCCCAACCCGTCGAACCGCTCGAAGCGCACCTGCAACCCAGGCACCTTGGCCAGGTCCGCCACCAGCTCCCGCGCCGGCCGCTCCGCGTCGCCTTTCACCGCTGCACGCGGGTTCGACGACTCATCGCCACCGCGCATCAGTAACAGCCTCGGGCGGATGTCACCCAAGCGCTGCTGCAGTCCCTGGGCTTCCCGCACAATCGCCCCGTCATGCCACCACAACGATGGGCTGGCCGCCGCGTAGTCGCTGAACTCGGCCGGCCGGGTGAACAGCGCATGCAGCACCGCCAGGCCACCATAGGAGTGCCCCCACAGTGTTTGCCGCTGCAGGTCGATCGGCGCTACAGCGGCGACCATCGGCCGCATGCGCTGGCTCAGCAGGTCGAAGAACGCCTCCACGCCACCGCTGGGCTGGCCCGTCAGCGGGTCGCGCTGTTCCGCTTGCCCAGGCAGTGCGGGGGTGTAGTCATACGTTCGCCCGGCACGTTCGATGCGTTGGTCGGTCTGGTAGCCCACGGCGACCAGCAACGGGGCTTGGCCTGCGGCAAGCTCGCCCAGTTGTTCGCTGTCCAGGGCACCCAGCGCGGCGTTGCCGTCGAGCATCCACAACACCGGGTAGCCCGCCGCGGGCGCCGGGCGATTCGGCTGGCCGATCCATAGACGGTAATGGCGCTGGCCATCGGCCGAATCCAGGTCATGCTGGCTGAAGCGATAGGCCAGGTTCTGGCGCTGCAGCAGCGACGTGTCCATTTTCTGATCGCGCACCGGTTGCGCCAGTGCTGCCGGTGCAGCGAGGGCCAGTGCCATGGCCAAGTACAAGGGCATTTTGCTCATCGGGGAATCTCGCTCGGTCGTTGCTTTTGATCAACGGCTAATGAATACGTGCCTGCCGGTGTGTCGAACCTGCAGCGTGTAGGTCTGCGCCAGCATGGCCAAGGCCAGCGGCAAGTCATCGATGGGGAATGTGCCAGACACCCGCAGCTCACCCAGCGCGGGGTCGCACTCAAGCTATTGGTCGGTGTAGCGCATCAACTCATGCGCCCACAGCCGTACTGGCATGTCGTCGGCCACCAGCAACCCGTTGCGCCACGCCAGGGTGGTTTCCCGGGCCTCCTTGATGGGCCCCATGCGCTCGCGGCTGAAACGGACTTGTTGCCCAGCACGGATGATGTTTTCGCCAGGGGCCACGCTGGCGTGTTCTAGGCGAACCTGTACGGCGCCTTCGTACACCGCTAGCAAGGTTTCATCGGCCAGCTGGCGCACGCTGAATCGCGTACCCAGCGCGAGCAGTTGGCCTTGCTGGGTCTGTGCCATGAGCGGGCGTGGGTCGGCAGCGGTCGCGATGTACACCTCGCCGCGGCGCAGGTGCAGCAAGCGTTGCGCGCTGTTGAAAAGCACGTCCACGGCGCTGTCGCTATTGAGGGTGATCTGTGTGCCGTCGGCGAGCCGTGCGTGTTGGCGTTCGCCCACAGACGTCTGGTAATCGTTGCCAATGCCTGAGCGCCATGCCCACCAGCTGAGCGGTGCGGCACCGATCAGCAGAAGCAGCCCGCGCAGCACAGCGCGCCTGCCTGTCGGGCGATCCAAGGTCTGCTTGGCCAGCGTTGGAGGCAGGCTGCCCAGGCGTGTGAGCAGGCGCTGTGCCCTTTGCCACGCCCGCTCATGCTCAGTACTGGCTCGCCGCCAGCGCTCCAATTCGCGCTGTTGCGCTGGCAGCAGCGGCCCTTCCTGCATCAGCATCAGCCAGGAGGCCGCTTGGGCCAGCACTGGCTGGGGGATGGCATCGTCAAGCGGGGCCGTGCGGTTATTCATCGGGCATCTGCGTCAGGCAGGCCAGGTAGGCCTCGTGGATGTACTTCTTGACCGTCGGCAGCGCGATGTTCAGGGTCACGGCAATGTCTTTCTGCTTCATGCCGTCCAACGTTGCCATCAGAAACGCCTGCCTCACGCGGGGGCGCAGCGTGTCCAGCAGCGTGTCGATCTCGTGCAGGGTCTCGAGGATCACGCTTTGCAGTTCAGGCGAAGGGTGCTCGGGTTCTGGCAGCAACTGCAACGCCTCGAGCCAGGCACGCTCCAGCGACTGCCGGCGCCGCCAGCTGACCAGCACACAATTGGCGATGCGGGTTAGGTAGGCGCGTGGCTGACGGATCGGTTCGACTCGCGCGCCCTCCCGGCTGGTAAGCACCCGCAGGAAAATGTCATGCGCCAGGTCATCGGCCACCCCGCGTCCCCACGACCTCAGGCGATAGGCGAGCCAGTTACGTAACCAGGCGTGATTCTCGATGTACAACGTCTCGACGCTGCACGGCTCGGTACTGTTCGGCGGGGAGAAGGGCGCATTCATCGTGGGTTGAGTCGGTACAAGACTGTCGCAAATGAAAACCATTATCAATAGAATTGCTCAGATCACAAGGCCGAACCGGCAAATTCAGCCGGTGGCCCTGCACACATATCCTTTTTTCGATCTCGTGCGACAGAGGAGGTAACAGCCCGCAGCCAGTGGTGGGCGCACACCCTACGAGCGAGAAAAGCATGCTCCCAGTACGTTGTCCTTCACCTGCTCCACGCCCTCGACTTTGCCTGTCGCCCATCACCTTCGCCCTGCGTTGCACGATGATCAGTTGCTGTGGCGCCGGCTTGCTGAACAGCAGCCTGGCCCTGGCCCAGGGCACCGGCACGGCTGCGGTCGCCGCGACCCGCCTGGACGATGCCACGCCGCGTGACTACAACATTGCCAAAGGCCCGCTGGGCGCAGCGCTGGGCAGTTTCACCAGCCAGTCCGGGCTGCTGGTGTCTTATGATCCTGACCTGACCCGCGGGCGCACGGCGCCGCCCCTGAAGGGGCGGTACACCGTCAGTGAGGGCATCCAGCGGTTGCTGGCCAATACCGGGCTGCAGCTGGTGGCGAGCTCGACCGGCAGCTACGTGCTGATGGCGCAGGGCGCTGCAACGCGTGCTGCAGCAGAGTTATCGCCGACGATGGTCGACGCTGCCGCACAGGGGCCTCAGGCGGATACTTACCGGGCCCCACGCTCATCGGTGCACCTGAGCAGCGAACAGATCGACCGCTTCGGCCGGGTCTCCGTGGGCGACCTGCTCAACGGTGTGCCGGGCGTGCAAGTCGGTGACACTCGCAACGGCGGCGCCCTGGACGTCAACATTCGCGGTATCCAGGGGCAGAGCCGGGTAGCGGTGAAGGTCGATGGCTCGGAGCAGGCCCTGGATGTCTATCGCGGTTATGGCGGCACGCAGCAACGCAGCTACATCGACCCCGACCTGATCAGCAGCCTGACCGTGAACAAAGGGCCGTCAACCAAATCCGGAGCGATTGGCGGCACGGTGGAAATGCAGACGATCGGCGTGCAGGACATTCTGGTCGACGGCAACCAGGTTGGCGTGCGTCTCAAGGGCGACCTCTGGGACAACGGCGTAGCCCCCGCCCATCGCAGTTCCAGTTCCAAGGATGAAAGCCTGTCGGCGCCTCCGCGCGACAACCGCGGCAGCCTGTTCGGCTCTGAAGCCGAATCGGGCAGCGCCGCGTTTGCCTTCACCACCGAACAGCTGGATGTGGTGGCGGCCTACGCGCACCGCAACCAAGGCAACTACTTCTCCGGCAAGAAAGGCCAGGACCGCTACCGCCTCTACGGCGATTACGGCAGTGAACAGCCCAGCGTGGCGATGACCTATAACGCGGGCGAGGAAGTGCTCAACTCCTCATCGAAAACCGACTCGTACCTGCTCAAGGCGACCTGGCGGATAACCGACGATCACACCTTGGACCTGGGCTACCGCCGCTACGACGGGCGCACTGCCGAGATCATGCCCTCAGACATCTACCGCTTCGGTACTGCCGGTATTTATCAGTACCCCTTGGGCGAGGTGAAGATCGATACCTACACCGCACGCTACCACTACCTGCCGGCCGGCAACCCGTGGGTCGACCTGACCAGCAACCTGTGGATGACCGACGCCAAGACCAGCTCGTTGAGTTCGGCATGGACGGCGCCGGTGTCCCAGTTGTTTCGTTCTGACCGCAGTTGGACACGCCAGGACAACCGCCGTATCGGCGGCGACCTGAACAACATCTCCAGGTTCGAAACGGCCCATGGCGACTTCAAGCTTGACCTGGGCGGCGCGTTCCAGCTGGAAGACCTGCAACCGCAGAAAAGCGTGCTGATCACCCAGCACGACGTCGATGCCAACCGCACCCTGCGTGATGCTTCGCGGCAGGAATTCAGCTTCAACGGCAAGCTCGAGTACCAGCCGATCGAGCAATTGACCCTGTGGGGCGGGGGCCGTTACAGCCACTTCCGCACCCAAGACAATACCGTGTTGGCCACCGCCCGCCGCGAGGATCGCGACGTGCGCTACATCTCGGCGAGTGGCCCCAAGGGCTGGGGCAGCATGACCTGGTTCCCCGACCAGAACGGCCAGTACACCGACGCCACCGACCCCCGGCTGAACAACGGCATCGTCTTCGGCAACAGCAACGAGCCATTCAACGGTGTGCGCTTCAATGACTTCGGCGCGACCAGCATTCAGGTCAGCCCCGAAGGCATCAGCAGCGTGGTCACAGGCTACGACCATACCCCGCAGGGCAGCAGCAGCGGTGGCGGCTTTTCGCCGGCATTCGGCATCAATGTCGAGCTGATGCCCGACACGTACTTCTATGTCACCTACACCCAAGGCCTGCGCCTGCCGTCACTGTTCGAGACCAGCCAGGGCACCCAGCAAGTCAGCCCCGGCAAAAGCCTCAAGCCCGAGCGCTCGCAGAGCTGGGAAATCGGCGTCAGCGCCTTGCGCGACAACCTCTTTACCGATCACGACTCAGCCGCGATCAAGCTGGCCTTCTTCGACAACAAGATCAAGCACTACATCACCCGCTATTACGACCCGAGCCCTGGCCTGTGGGGGCAGATGACCTTCAGCAACACCGACAGCTTCAGCACCCGCGGCCTTGAGCTGCAGTCAAACTACGATGCCGGCCGTGTGTTCGCCGACCTGTCGGCCACCTACTACCTCAAGACCGAGACCTGCGACGCGGACTTTGCCGGCAAACTGCGCGCCACCGCCAACCCTTACCAGAAGACCCAAGACACGCCAAACTGCACACCGGGCAGCTACATGGGCTCCTACACCAACACCCAGAACCCACCACGGTTCTCCGCCAACCTGACCACTGGCCTGCGTTTATTCGACGAAGCATTGACGGTAGGCGGGCGCGTGACCTACACCTCCGGGCCTACCAGTACCCTCGACAAGCCCTGGCAGTCCGGCGCTACCACGCCGCAGATCGAGTACCGCTCGGTGGCGCTGTTCGATCTGTTCCTCAAGTACACGCTGCTTGAGAACACCGAGGTGAATGTTTCGCTGCAGAACCTGACCGATCGCTATTACCTGGACCCGCTGGCGCAGAGCTTCATGCCGGCTCCCGGGCGGACGGTACGAATGGGGGTGGTGACGCGGTTCTGAAGCCCAGTAAGGTCTGTATCAACGCGCGCGACCGCCTTGTTTGTTCCATACGCGCCCATGCCCCAGGAATAATTGGCCCGAAACAATTGTACGAGCAGCCTTGTGCTGCGAAGTGCCGCGCGAGCGGCGCTCGATCTCATAGGCGCTGAAGATCCTGTGGGGAGCAGCTCCCAGCCCAGACTTGTTCGTGGATTGCCCCTTGCACGAACTGCCTGCGCCCTAAATAATGCGATCAATTACCATTTGCATATTTAATGGCCCCTCTATGTCCACACTCGAGCCTATGGCACTCCACCAGCTTTACTCCGAACATCACGGTTGGCTGAATGGCTGGTTGCGTAGTCGCTTGGGCAATTCGGCCGATGCGGCGGATTTGGCTCAGGACACGTTTGTGCGGGTCATGACGGCGCGTAATGCCGTGCCGATCCGAGAGCCTCGCGGTTACTTGAGTGCAATTGCACGCTCGTTGTTGATCGACAAGTCGCGGCGACGGGCGATTGAACAGGCGTATCTGTTCGCCTTGGCGCAGAAGCCTGAACCGGTTGAGGTGTCACCTGAGGTGCGATTGTCCATTCTCGAGATGTTGGTGTCGGTTGACAGCCTGCTGGACGAGTTGGGCAAACGCACGCGGGAGATCTTTCTGTCGGTGCAGCTGGACGGGGAGACTTATGTGGCAGTGGCCGAACGTCTCGGGGTCTCGGTCACGACGGTGAAGAACCATCTGGTGCGGGCCATGACCGAGTGCCTGCTGCTGGCGGACAGTTGATGACTACGGTGCTGGATCGGCAGACGCTTGAGGCTGCTGCGACCTGGTATGTACAGCTCAATGAGGGTGTGGTGGACGAGGCCTGTACCCAAGCCTGGCAGCAATGGCTGGGGGCGGATCCTTTGCACGCCGAGGCGTGGGCGCGGGTCGAGGCGTTTCAGCGGCAGTGGGCAACAGTGCCCGTGCATGCCGCTCGGTCGAGCCTGGACGCGGCCCAGACGCAGCGCCGCGAGGTATTAAAAATCCTCAGTGTGTTACTGGCAGTCGGGGGCGGTACCTGGATGGTCGGCACACCGCTGTCGAACTACGGCCTGCTCGCTCAGCAGAGCACGGGGGCGCGGGAGCGTCGTTCGCTGCGGCTGGAGGATGGATCGCAGGTGGAACTCAACGCCAATACGGCGCTGGATGTGAGCTTCGACGGGCAACTCCGGCTTGTCCGTCTATATCGCGGGGAAATCCTCGTGCAAACGGCCAGAGATCCTGGCCAGAGGCCCTTTGTCGTCGAGACCATGAACGGGCGCATTCACGCGCTTGGGACGCGCTTCAACGTGCGCCAGATGGCAGACCTGACTCGAGTCGGCGTACTGCAATCGGCCGTCGAGATCCGCCCTCGTCGCCATCCGGGGCGGGTGGTGCGTCTGGATGCCGGTCAGCAGGCGGCCTTCGATCTTGATCGCACCGATCCTGCACACGCCTTGCCTGCAGATTCTACCGCCTGGGTCCAAGGCATGCTGAGTGTTAACGAATGGCACCTTGGCGACTTCGTCGAAGAGCTCGGACGCTATCGCCCGGGCGTGCTGCGCTGCGCTGAGGCGGTCCGGGACCTGAGTATTTCCGGAGCATTTCGTATCGATGATACCGATGCGGTCCTGGATAACTTGGCCAGGACGTTGCCGGTGAAGGTGCGCTACCTGACCCGTTACTGGGTCAGTATCGAGGCCGTCTGAACCGCCAACGGCAGAAAGTGATCGGGGTGCCTTGCTGATTCCGATTCTCATCCGTCAATGACAAGAGCCGCGATGACAGCGGATTTCTGCCATGACAACGGAAGGATCACCCCATGCCCCAGCTTTGCCCCTCTCCCTCGATTTCATTGCCTCGCGCAATACGCCTGGCGATGTTCGGCCTGACTATGGCGAGTGTGTCGGGGGTGGTGTTGATACCAGCAATGGCTCAGGCCCAGAGCCGCATCGCCTATCACATTGCTGGAGGCCCGCTGGGCAGCGCGCTGACCCAGTTCGGCGTGCAGGCAGGTGTGACTATCTCCTTCGATCCACGGCAGATACACTCGCTGACGACTCCAGGCCTTGACGGCGCCTACGGGGTTGATGAAGGACTCGCGCTACTGCTGTCCAACAGTGGCTTGCAGGCTCAGCGCCAGGCCAACGGCGGTTATCTGCTTGTCCAGGGCGGCTCCTCAGACCTGATTGTACTCGGCGCCACCAATGTCGACGGGCAATCCCTAGGCGCTACGACCGAGGGCACCGGTTCCTACACCACGGGTTCGACCAATACCGCGACCAAGCTCGCCCTGAGCCTGCGGGAAACACCTCAGTCTGTGACGGTGATCACCCGCCAGAAGATGGACGACCAGAACATCCAGAACCTGGACGATATCGCGCGCACGGCGACCGGTATCACGCTCACCAAGATCGGCACTGACCGTTCTACCTATTACTCACGCGGCTTCGAGATCAGCGATCTGCAATATGACGGGATTCCGACCAACATATCGGAAAACTACTCCATGGACGTTATGTCCACGTCGAATATGGCCATTTATGACCGCGTCGAGGTCGTGCGTGGTGCCAACGGCCTCATGCAGGGTACCGGCAATCCGTCGGCGGCGATCAACCTGGTGCGCAAACGACCTACCCAGGACTTTCGCCTGGGTGCGGAACTGGGTGCAGGCTCCTGGGACAACTATCGTAGCCAGGTGGATGTTTCTGGGCCATTGACCTCCACCGGCAATGTTCGCGGCCGCGCAGTGGCCTATTACAACAACGCCAACAGCTACAGGGATGGGGCCGAGCGGGACAACCAGTTGCTGTATTTGGTCGGGGAGGCAGACCTCAATGACTCCACCGTGCTGACGGTCGGCGCCACGCTCCAGAAGGACAACCAGAATGGCTATGATTGGGGCGGCTTGAATACCCGCAGTGATGGCTCGTTCTATCCACTTTCGCGTTCCACCAACCTCAACGGCAAGTGGGCCCACTTGGATCGCAACAACTACACGTTGTTCAGCGATGTCACGCACAACTTCGACAACGAATGGAAGTTGACCCTGGCCATGAATGCGATCTGGTCGAACGCCGACTTCCTCTCCGCGTATCCGAGTCGGGTATCGGGTGACCACTATCGCATGACCGTCTCCCAGGCCGACTACGAAGATACCCAGTTCGCGTTGGACCTCTATGCAACCGGCCCCTTCGAACTGTTCGGGCGTAAGCATCAGTTGATGCTCGGGGCCAATAGCCGCAAGGACGAGTTCGACGCGGTGATCAAGAGCGCTACCAATAACCCGACGATCAACATCACCGACTTCGACTACAGTGCGTTGCCCAGTCCGATCCTCAGTGCTATTGGCTCGGACTATAACTACACGCGCAAGGAGCGTGGTCTGTATGGGGCCTCGCGCTTTAGCCTGACGGATGACCTGAGCCTGATCCTTGGTACGCGGGTGAGTTGGTCGGACTACAAGGTAGCCAGCCCCTACACCAATGATCAATACCGGGAGAACGGCCGGTTGGTGCCCTACGCCGGACTGGTATTGGACCTGGACAAGCACCACACCTGGTATGCCAGCTATACCGAGATCTACAAGACGCAGAGTTACTACGGTGTCGGCAATACCTTGCTTGACCCGATCGAAGGCGAGAATTACGAAACCGGTATCAAGGGTGAATACTTCGATGGCCGCCTGAACACGTCGCTGGCCATTTTCCAGACCAATTTGGAGAACATGCCCGAGGCACTGGCGGTGTCGCCCACCTGTGGTGTGACCGGTACGAGCAAGTGCTATGAAACTGGCGCGAAAGTGCGTAACCGCGGCTTCGAACTGGAAATTTCCGGCGAGCTTTTGGAGAATTGGAACGTCAGCGCGGGCTACACCTACAGTGATCCCGAGTATATCGCCGGCAGTAGCAAGGGCTCGGACTACTACCGCAAGATCCCGCGCCGCCTGCTCAAGGTGTCGACGGACTACCGCTTGCCCGGTGTCCTCGATCAATGGCGTGTAGGCGGCGATGTGTATGCCCAGAGCCGCACCGCCGCCGATGTGACTGGGTACGCTATCGAACAAGGTGGCTACGCCTTGCTTAACCTGCATGCCCATTATCAAATCAACCAACAGTTCAGCGTGCAGTACAACCTCAACAACGTGCTGGACAAGGTTTATTACCAGTCCTTGCCAACTTCAAACAACTTCGGCGGCCTGTACTACGGTGATCCACGCAATTTTGCGGTCACGTTACGCTACCAATACTGATGCAAGGGCCCGGTCACCGAGCGCGTTTCTGAAGATGGGATAGATTTCAGTGGGGCATTAAAAAGCCGGCTTGTGGCCGGCTTCTCGGGGACGCTTCCGACTAATTTATGGTAAGCCGCAACCGCCTTAACTGTGTGGTCACAAGGACCTGATAGAGATGGTCAACGCCCGTGTGGGGTGTCGCCGAGCCCTCTGGACCGCGGCTTGCGCCGGTCGGGGCTAAATGTGCCGCGTAGCATACAAGGGCTTGCGCAGTATGCCCAGCAAAAAATGGCACAGCGTGTTTCAGCTGGGGCGATGGCGGCGGAAATGCGACCAGTGGAAGACCCAGCCGAGAATCTCCAGGCCTTGGGCCTGGCGCTGGGCGCGGGTGTAGCGCTCGACGGCGTAGTTGCGCCGGTCATGGCTGTGTAGGTACAGGGTGCCGTGCGGGCCGAGGCTGAGGTTGTTCACCCTCAGGGTGCCGTTGTGCAGCAAGGCATAGGTCTCGCCCTCGATGACTTCGGTCATGCTCAGGTCTACCGCCAAGGTGGCCTCCAGCGGAATCAGCGGAGCCATGTTGGCGGCAGGCATGGCCAGGCAGATGGCATTTTGCGCAGCAACGCCCAGCGCCTTTAACGCCGTGGTGGGCAGGCGCAGGTGATGGTTGGCCACGGGGGCAAGCAGGCCGTGCTGCAGTGCGTAAAACGGCACCTGCAGCAGCCGGCCGCTGTGTGCTGACAGCGGGGTGGGCGGGTTGGTGTGCGGTGGCCGTGGCGGGCCGCTGCGCAAGATCGGGTTGGGGTGCTTGGGGCCTTCGCCGCTGCGCAGCCAACGGCGATGCACGCAGAACAAGTCGGCCATTTCATCGAGGCGAGCCAACGGAACACCCCGTCTGAACCAGTTGTTGACGTGCTGGGGTGTGACGCTACGTTGGGCAGCGAAATCGGAAGGGGTCAAGCCACATTCGTGCAGCAGGGCTTTGAGGCGGTCACCGGATGTGTTCATGGCCGCGAGTGTAGCGGCCGGGTGCCAGCTGGCATATGAACCGGATGTTGATGCGGCTTGTGCGAAAGGTGCTTAGTTGTAGGGCGTTGGAGTAGGGCGATGTAGGAATTTTTACTGGAAGGGTGTTCCCTCGCGCATAAAAAAACCCGCCGAGGCGTAATGCTGTTCTCTTAAGTTATCCATCGCCTGTATTGGGGCCGCTTTGCGGCCCATCGCGGCACAAGGCCGCTCCCACAATGTTCGCGCATGCCCTGTAAATAGGGGCATAACGCGGTCGGTGTGGGAGCGGCCTTGTGCCGCGATGGGCCGCAGAGCGGCCCCGGCATTCTTAAGTGAACAGCATTACCGCCGAGGCGGGGTTTTTCAGCAATCGGTATCAGCCTTTGTAGGCAGCGACCGATTTGGTGATCGCAGCACGGGCGGCGTCGGCGCCGTCCCAGCCTTCGATCTTGACCCACTTGCCCTTCTCGAGATCTTTGTAGTTCGCGAAGAAGTGCTCGATCTGCTGGATCAGCAGGGCTGGCAGGTCGGTGTATTCCTTAACGTCGACATACAGCTGCGACAGCTTGTCGTGCGGCACAGCGATGACTTTGGCGTCGCCGCCGCCGTCGTCGGTCATGTTCAGGATGCCAACCGGGCGGGCACGGATGACCGAGCCTGGGGCAACTGGGTATGGGGTCACGACCAGCACGTCGAGCGGATCACCGTCGTCGGCCAGGGTGTTCGGGATGAAGCCATAGTTGGCTGGGTAGAACATCGGGGTAGCCATGAAACGGTCGACGAACAGGGTGTCGCTGTCCTTGTCGATCTCGTATTTGATCGGCGCGTGGTTGGCCGGGATCTCGATGGCGACGTAGATGTCGTTCGGCAGGTCTTTGCCCGCCGGAATCTTGCTGTAGCTCATTGGGCAGTGCCCCCGTAGTTGACCAAAAAGTGGCGGCGATTATAGGCACATTCCGCATGGGCATGCCACGCTTGGCCTGATGTGCGGCCGCGTCAGGCGTGGCCTTCGCGGTAATCGGGGTGTTCGGCCTGCAACTGGCTCAGGCGCGCCAGTGGGTCTTGGCGGTAGAACAGCGACAGTTGCTGGTAAACCTGCGGATATGCCTGCTGCAACAGGTCGGGGGCGCTGAAGAAGTATTCGCTGGTGACGGCGAAGAATTCTGCAGGGTTTTCTGCCGCGTATGGGTCGATGGGCGTTTCGGCGTCGGGGTTCAGGTCCAGCTGGCGGTTGAGGTCGTCATAGGCCTGTTGCATGGCCGTCGCCCACTCATCCACGGGCATGCCACTGTGCAGCGGCGGCAGGCCGTTGGCGTCGCCATTGAGCATGTCGAGCTTGTGCGCCAACTCATGGATGACCAGGTTATAGGCCTCCCAACCACCACTGGCCAGCACCCCGTTCCAGGCCAGGATCACCGGCCCCTGTTGCCAGGCTTCACCGCTGTGTTCGCCGTCCCACACATGCTCCACACCACTGGCATCGCGGTGGCGCTGAGGGCTTTTGAAGTCGTCGGGGTAGAGGATGATTTCGTGGAAACCCTGGTACCAGTTCAGGTCACCCAGGTGCAGCAGTGGCAGCTGCGCCTGGGCAGCGAGGAACAGGCGCTGCTCATCGCTCAGCTCGACACCGGGGAGGGTGGTCAGGTGCTTTTCAAGCAAAAACAGGATGCAGGCTTCACGCAACCAGCGATCTTCTTCATCGCTGATACCGTCGAGCAACGGCAGGTGTTGGCGAACCGCCTGCCATTGCTCGGCTGTGATCGGGTAGCGCTTCAGGGTGCGCCGACGCCGCCAGGCGCTGAAAGACCACATGGCTGGGGTCAGTGAGCCTTGGCAGCACGGCCCAGGCGACCGCGCAGCAGGCCGAGCACCATCGGCACCAGCGACAGGAAGATGATACCCACCACCATCAGCGACAGATGCTGCTTGATGAACGGTACATTGCCGAAGAAGTAGCCCAGCGTCACCAGGCCTCCGACCCACAGCAACGAACCGGCGACACTGAAGCCCAGAAAACGCGGGTAGTGCATGTGGGCAATACCGGCGACGAACGGCGCGAAGGTACGCAGAATCGGCAGGAAGCGCGCCAGGGTCACGGTCTTGCCGCCATGGCGTTCATAGAATTCGTGCGTGCGCTGCAGGTAGTCGCGGCGGAAGATCTTCGAATTGGGGTTGTTGAACAACCGCTCGCCGGCCGTTCGGCCAATCACGTAGTTGGTACTGTCGCCCAGGATCGCCGCCGCCATCAGCAGGCCCGCCAGCAGGACTGGGTCCATGCCGCCACCGGCCGCCACGGCGCCGGCGATGAACAGCAGCGAATCACCTGGCAGGAACGGCATCACCACCAGGCCGGTTTCGCAGAAGATCACGGTGAACAGGATGGCGTAGATCCAGGGACCGTAATTGGTGACCAGCAGATCGAGGTAGGCATCGAGATGCAGGATAAGGTCCAGCGGGTTGAAATCCATGTACAGCACCTGTGTTCTGGGGCGTAGGCTCGGTTACCAGGGGATGGGTAAATTTTCACACATGACAAGTGGCGCATTATACGGCGAAGTGAGGATCATGCCCGGGGAGTTTGTAGCGGCGGGTTACGGAAGGGGAAGATTCATACTGGCTGTACCGACCTCACTCGGCAGGCCCACCCATACCTCTGGCCATGCGCGATCCTTGTAGGCGCAGCACAAGGCTGCGCCTACAGGTACAGGTGATAAGGCCTGCGCAGGTCAATCCTGATGGATCGGCAGGATGTAGCTCTCGAACTCGGTGTCCTTGCGAAAGCCGATGGACTCGTAGGTCTTTTGCGCTGCCTCATTGTTGGCGCTGGTCGACACCCGCATCCGCACGGCATTGGTCTCTTTCGCCATCTTCTTGGCCTCGCGCATCAGGTGGTCGGCCACCAGCATACGTCGCGAGTCTTCGGCCACATAGATGTCGTTGAGAATCCACACGCGTTTGAGCGACAGCGACGAAAAGCTTGGATACAGCTGGCAGAAACCGAGCAATTTGCTGGCATCGTCATCCGCCAGTGCCAGGTAAATCACCGACTCGTCCCGCTTCAGGCGCTTTTCCAGAAAGCTGCGTGAGCTGTCCGGGTAGGGCAATTGCCCATAGAACTCGCGGTATTTAACGAACAGGGGGTTCAGCAGGTCGAGGTGTTCCAGGGTTGCCTTGATGATACGCATGTGCGGCCCTCAGGATCCATTTGGGGAAACAGCGGATTGCCAGCCGCTCTCAACAGCATGCTGCCTAATGCGTGCGAGAAGCGCAATCCGCCTTCCGTGACATGATTTTTACCCTTTTCCGAGCAGAAAGTTTCCTTTTTGGCTGGCGGGGGTATCGCTTTCCAGGCTATGGACCTCGGCTTCGTCCTTCAGATTCACCCCAGAGAGCTGCCGGCGACACGCTTCACGCATGAGGTACAGCAAGCGGTGGGCCGCCATGCCATAGCTCAGGCCCTCAAGGCGCACGTTGGAGATGCAGTTGCGGTAGGCGTCAGTCAGGCCGACCCGCGGCGCGTAGGTGAAATACAGGCCGAGGCTGTCGGGCGAGCTCAAGCCCGGGCGCTCGCCGATCAGCATCACGGTCATCCGTGCGCCCAGTAACTCGCCAACCTCATCGGCAACGGCCACGCGGCCCTGTTCCACCAGCACCACCGGGGCGCTGGTCCAGCCGTCGGCAGCGGCCTGTTCCTCGAAACGGGTCAGAAACGGCAGGGTATGGCGGTGCACGGCGAGGGCCGAGAGGCCGTCAGCGACGACGATGGCCAGGTCGACACCGCCCGGGTTGGCCTGGGCATGCTGGCGCAGGGTTTCGATCGAGTCTTCGTTCAGCCGCCGGCCCAGGTCCGGGCGCTGCAGGTATTGGTCGCGGTCGTGGGCGGCGCTGTGCAACACCAGGCTGTCGCGCCCGCGGTCACTGAGCTGGGCGGTCAGCCCGGCATGGTCGAAGGGCAGGTGCACGGCATCACGGGCCTGGGCATGCGCGAACTGGAAGTCCAATTGGGCGCCGGTCGGCAGGCTGGTGCCGGTGCGGCCCAGGGCGATACGCGCCGGGGTCAGGGTACGCAGGGCCAGCCAGGGGTTGTCGGGGGTTACGGTGCGAGGGTCCATGGTCATCCCTATGCAAGCTGTGCCAACGCCTGGCGGAACGCCGGCGGCAGGTTGTCACCAAAGCGCACCCGGCCATCGGCCTGGGTAAAGATGCCGGTGCGCGCCAGCCATGCTTCAAATTCGGGGCCGGGCTTCAGGCCCAGGGTCTGGCGCGCATACAGCGCGTCATGGAACGACGTGGTCTGGTAGTTGAGCATGATGTCGTCGGAGCCGGGGATGCCCATGATGAAGTTGATCCCGGCCACACCCAGCAAGGTCAGCAGGGTGTCCATGTCGTCCTGGTCGGCTTCGGCGTGGTTGGTGTAGCAGATGTCGCAACCCATCGGCACGCCCAGCAGCTTGCCGCAAAAGTGGTCTTCGAGGCCGGCGCGGATGATCTGCTTGCCGTTGTACAGGTACTCCGGGCCGATGAAACCGACCACGGTATTGACCAGAAACGGCTTGAAGTGCCGGGCCACGGCGTAGGCACGGGTTTCGCAGGTCTGCTGGTCGACGCCGTGGTGGGCGTTGGCCGACAGGGCGCTGCCCTGGCCGGTCTCGAAATACATGAGGTTTTGCCCAAGGGTGCCGCGCTTGAGCGACAGGCCCGCTTCGTAACCCTCCTGCAATACGTTGAGGTTGATGCCAAAGCCTGCGTTGGCGGCTTCGGTGCCGGCGATCGACTGGAACACCAGGTCCAGCGGCACGCCACGGTTGATCGCTTCGATCGAGGTGGTGACGTGGGTCAGAACGCAGGCCTGGGTGGGGATGTCGTAGCGCTGGATGATTGCATCGAGCATTTCCAGCAGGGCACAGATCGAGGCGATGCTGTCGGTGGCCGGGTTGATGCCGATCATGGCGTCGCCGTTGCCGTACAGCAGGCCATCGAGGATGCTGGCGGCGATGCCAGCGGGTTCGTCGGTCGGGTGGTTGGGTTGCAGGCGGGTCGACAGGCGCCCGCGCAGGCCCATGGTGCCGCGGAAGCGGGTAACCACGCGGATCTTCTGCGCCACCAGGATCAGGTCCTGAACGCGCATGATCTTCGACACCGCCGCCGCCATTTCCGGTGTCAGGCCCGGCGCCAGCGCGCGCAGGCTGTCTTCGTCGGCTTCTTCGCTGAGCAGCCAGTCACGCAGGCCGCCCACGGTGAGGTGGCTGACCGGTGCGAAGGCCTGGGCGTCGTGAGTGTCGATGATCAGGCGGGTGACCTCATCCTCTTCATAGGGGATCAACGCCTCGGTCAGAAAGTGCGTGAGCGGGATGTTGGCCAAGGCCATCTGCGCGGCGACCCGCTCACCGTCGTTGCTGGCGGCGACACCGGCCAGGAAATCCCCAGAACGCGCGGGGCTGGCCTTGGCCATCACGTCCTTGAGGCTGTCGAAGCGGTAGACCAGGTGGCCTACCGTGTGTACGAAACTTGCCATACAGATTCTCCAGAGCGCCGCGGGGCTGGCCCGCGGCGGGTGTCGGCGATCAGTGCAAGGCCTCTTCGGCCTTCTGGATCGCGGCGAATTCCTCTTCCGGTGTGCCCGCTACCAGGTGGTGGCGGCTGTAGAACGCAAAGTAGGCAATTAATACTCCATAGATCACCGCGGCGCCAATCACAACCCGCGGGTCGACCAGGAAGCCCGCCACCACGGCGATGCACGCCAGTACCAGGGCTACGCCCGAGGTGAAGACGCCGCCCGGGGTGCGATACGGGCGTTCCATTTTCGGACGGCGGATGCGCAGGGTGATGTGTGCAGCCATCATCAGCACGTAGGACAGCGTGGCGCCGAACACCGCGACCAGAATCAGCAGGTCGCCCTGGCCGGTCAGTGACAGCCCGAAACCGATGAGGCCAGGGATGATCAGGGCCAGGACCGGCGCCTTGCTTTTGTTGGTCTCGGAGAGTTTGCGCGGCAGGTAGCCGGCGCGGGACAGCGCGAAGATTTGCCGTGAGTAGGCATAGATGATCGAGAAGAAGCTGGCGATCAGGCCAGCCAGGCCGACCAGGTTGACGAAGCTGCCCATCCAGGTGGAACCGCCATAGGCTTTGGACAGTGCCTCGACCAGTGGGTTACCGGAGGCCTTGAGCGCTTCGGAGCCCGCCGCGCCAGGGCCGATCACCAGAATCAGCAGGGCGAAGGCCAGCAGCACCAGCATCGCACCGATCAGGCCGCGGGGCAGGTCGCGTTTTGGGTTTTTGGTTTCTTCGGCGGCCAGCGGCACGCCTTCGACGGCGAGGAAGAACCAGATCGCGTAAGGGATTGCGGCCCACACGCCGACGTAGCCGAACGGCAGGAAACTGCTGGCGCCGACGGCGTCGGTCTTGGCGATGTCGAACAGGTTGGCTGCATCAAAATGGGGCACCATGCTCACCAGGAACACGCCCAAGGCAATGGCGGCAATGGCGGTGATGATGAACATCAGCTTCAGCGCTTCGCCGACGCCGAAGATGTGGATGCCGATGAACACGATGTAGAACGCCAGGTAGATGACCCAGCCGCCGATGCCGAACAGTGACTCACAATAGGCGCCGATGAACACGGCGATGGCCGCCGGGGCAATGGCATATTCGATGAGGATGGCCGTGCCGGTAAGAAATCCGCCCCATGGGCCAAAGGCGCTGCGGGCAAAGCCGTAGCCGCCGCCTGCAGTGGGGATCATCGACGACAGCTCGGCCAACGAGAAGCACATGCACAGGTACATGGTGGCCATCAGCAAGGTGGCGAGGAACATGCCGCCCCAGCCGCCTTGGGCCAGGCCGAAGTTCCACCCGGCGTAGTCGCCGGAGATCACATAGGCGACCCCGAGGCCAACCAACAGCACCCAGCCGGCTGCGCCTTTTTTCAGTTCACGTTGCTGGAAATAGTCCGAACCGACTTTTTCGAAGTCGACAGAAGAGCCTGCCGGCACATTACCGGAATGATCGCTTGGCATAGTTTCACCTGTTGTTTTTCTTGGTGGCCGGAGGGACTTCCAGCCCATGGTGATAGTTACTGCAGGAAGCGAGCCAGAGCGGTTAGTGCACGGGAACCGCGTTGGCTTGTGGTGGTGGTGAACCGCTGCGATGGGCTGCACAGCAGCCCCCGCAGTTATCCCAGGTTTAGAAGAAGCCCAACGGATTGATGTCGTAACTCACCAGCAGGTTCTTGGTCTGCTGGTAGTGATCGAGCATCATCTTGTGGGTCTCACGCCCAACGCCGGACTTCTTGTAACCGCCAAACGCGGCATGCGCCGGGTACAGGTGGTAGCAGTTGGTCCACACGCGGCCAGCCTTGATGCCACGGCCCATGCGGTAGGCGCGGTTGATGTCGCGGGTCCACACACCGGCACCCAGGCCGAACTCGGTGTCGTTGGCAATCGCCAGGGCTTCGGCTTCGTCCTTGAAGGTGGTGACGCTGACCACCGGGCCGAAGATTTCTTCCTGGAACACGCGCATCTTGTTGTTGCCCTTGAGCAGGGTCGGCTGGATGTAGTAACCGGTCGACAGCGCGCCTTCGAGTTTTTCCACCTTGCCGCCGGTCAACAGCTCAGCGCCTTCTTCCTTGGCGATTTCCAGGTACGACAGGATCTTCTCGAACTGCTGTTGCGACGCCTGGGCGCCGACCATGGTGTCGGTGTCCAGCGGATCCCCACGCTTGATCTGCAGGACCTTCTTCATCACCACTTCCATGAACTGCGGGTAGATCGACTCCTGCACCAGGGCACGCGACGGGCAGGTGCACACTTCGCCTTGGTTGAAGAATGCCAGCACCATGCCTTCGGCGGCCTTCTCGATGAAGCTCGGCTCGGCCTGCATGATGTCTTCGAAGTACACGTTAGGCGACTTGCCGCCCAGCTCGACGGTAGACGGGATGATGTTTTCGGCGGCGCATTTCATGATGTGCGAGCCGACCGGGGTCGAACCGGTGAAGGCGATCTTGGCGATGCGTTTGCTGGTGGCCAGCGCTTCGCCCGCTTCGCGGCCATACCCTTGGACGACGTTGAGCACGCCTTTGGGCAACAGGTCGCCGATCAGCTCCAGCAGTACGGTGATGCCCAGCGGGGTCTGCTCGGCGGGTTTGAGGACCACGCAGTTGCCTGCGGCCAGGGCTGGGGCGAGTTTCCACGCGGCCATCAGCAGCGGGAAGTTCCACGGGATGATCTGCCCGACCACGCCCAGAGGCTCGTGAATGTGATAGGCGACGGTGCCTTCGTTGATTTCGGCAGCGCCGCCCTCTTGGGCACGGATGCAACCGGCGAAGTAACGGAAGTGATCGACCGCCAGCGGGATGTCGGCGTTGAGGGTTTCGCGGATGGGCTTGCCGTTGTCCCAGGTTTCGGTAATGGCCAGGACTTCAAGGTTCTGCTCGATGCGGTCGGCGATTTTCAGCAGGACGTTGGAGCGGTCCTGGACGGACGTGCGGCCCCAGGCATCGGCGGCGGCGTGGGCGGCATCCAGGGCTTTGTCAATGTCTTCGGCAGTGGAGCGGGGAAACTCTGCGATCAGCTTGCCATTCACCGGGGAGGTGTTTTCGAAGTACTGCCCCTTGACCGGAGCTACGAATTCACCACCGATGTAGTTGCCGTAGCGGCTCTTGAAGGTAACCTTCGCGCCTTCGGTACCGGGATGTGCGTAACGCATGGTGTGTCTCCTGGCTATTGTGTTTGTTAGGGAGTTGAAAAGCGTAGAGCAAAGGTTGGGCCAGTGTTTTGAGGTTCTGCTAAATCAAGCACTTAGCGTAATTTTCAGAGGGATGTGAAAGCCCGCTGTGCCAGCCGTGGTACGGCCTGTGTGACACTTTGTGCCATTTGCGACACGCTGCCGGCAGGTGCATTGCAAAGGCCCGCCGGGTGGAGGATGCTGGCTGAACGCTCGATCTGCGGAGAACCACAACACATGCAGAGCAATCACTTGAGTCGCCATGCCCAGCAAGTGCATACCGTTGCCCACGGTGAAGCCGGGGCGGGCGGTAGTGACCCGGCGATCGCCCGGTCCTGGCTGCGCTGCCTTGAGGATTACCACCTCGACCCGACGCTGATCGAGGCCCCCGTGGTGCTTGAACACGGGCGCTTGCTGGAAACCCGCGAGCGCCTGCACCAGGTGCTGAAAATTGCCGACGCCGAGATGAACAGCCTGCATCAGCAGCTCTCTGGCGCTGGCCATGCGGTGCTGCTGACCGATGCCCGTGGGGTGATCCTCAACTGTGTCAGCGCCCCCAGCGAGCGGCGCATCTTCGAGCGGGCAGGGCTGTGGCTGGGCGCCGACTGGAGCGAAGCGCGCGAAGGCACCAACGGTATCGGCACCTGCCTGGTCGAGCGCCAGGCCCTGACCATTCATCAGCACGAACACTTTCGTGGCCGCCACACCGGCCTGACTTGCTCGGCAAGCCCGGTGTTCGACCCGCATGGCGAACTGCTGGCGGTACTCGACGTGTCGTCGGCGCGGCCCGATGTGTCGCGGCAGAGCCAGTTCCACACCATGGCCTTGGTCAACCTCTCGGCGAAGATGATCGAGAGCTGTTATTTCCTGCGTCATTTTCAGCAGCAGTGGCTGCTGCGCTTTCATCTGCAGGCTGAGTCGGTCGGCTTGTTCAGCGAGGGCTTGCTGGCCTTCGAGGGTGACGGGCGGATTTGCGCCGCCAACCAGAGCGCGCTCAACCTGTTGGGCACCGTTCGCGGTGGCGTGCTGGGGCAACCGGTGGAGCGGTTTTTTGCCTGCAGCCACGACGAACTGTTCAGCCGCGCCGTGCCGGGCGGCAGTACCGTCTGGCCGTTGCAGACACGCGACGGCCGCCGGGTGTTTGCCAGCCTGCGAGGCCAGGCGCGTACGCCAGTATGGTCAGTACCGCTCAGCCAGCCCCAGCCCCAGCGTGCTGAAGCGCCAGGCATCTGCCTGCTCGACCCGGCGTTGCAAAACGACTTCCGCCGCTGCGTGCGGGTATTCGAGCGTGATGTGCCGCTGCTGTTGCGTGGCGAGACCGGTTGCGGCAAGGAGGCGTTCGCCCAGGCCGTGCACCAGGCCAGCCAGCGTCGCGGCAAGCCGTTCGTGGCGATCAACTGCGCCTCGATCCCAGAGAGCCTGATCGAAAGCGAGCTGTTCGGTTATCGCGGTGGCAGCTTTACCGGCGCACGCAAGGAAGGCATGCGCGGCAAGCTGCTGCAGGCCGACGGCGGCACGTTGTTGCTGGACGAGATTGGTGACATGCCACTGGCCTTGCAGACGCGCCTGTTGCGGGTCCTGGAAGAGCGCCAGGTGGTGCCGATTGGCGGCGAGCCCCAGGCCGTGGATGTGCGCATCGTCAGCGCGACCCACCGCGACCTGCTGGAGCGGGTGGCGCAGGGCAGCTTCCGCGAAGACCTGTATTACCGGCTGAACGGGCTGGAGGTGGCCTTGCCCTCAGTGCGTGAGCGCAGTGACAAGGGCCAGTTGCTGGACTTTTTGCTGCGGCAGGAAGCCCAGGGGCAACGGGTCGAACTGGAGCCCAGTGCGCGTCAGGCGTTGCTGGACTTTGCCTGGCCGGGGAACGTGCGGCAGATGCGCAATGTATTGCGCACGCTCGTGGCGCTTTGCGATAACACCTTCATCGGGTTCTCCGACCTGCCCGCGACTTTCCGGAGTAATGCGGCCCCTGTGGGAGCGGGCTTGCCCCGCGAAGCAGGCAACGCGGTGGATGGCACCGGCTTTGCCGGTGTTCGCGGCCCACACGAGGAGCAAAACAGTCTCACCCACAAGAGCGCGCCAGTGCGCCTTGAGGACGCTGAGTGCGAAGCTCTGCTGTCCGTGCTGGAGGCAAAACACTGGCACTTGACCCGCGTTGCCGAGCACCTGGGCATCAGCCGCAATACCTTGTATCGAAAACTGCGCAAACACGGCATCACCCGGGTCGGCTGAGCGAAACAGCGGGTGCGATTTCCCGCGCCCTGGGCTACCCTGCCTCGATGTTTTGCGAGGTCGACCATGCATATTCACATTCTCGGTATTTGCGGCACGTTCATGGGTTCCCTGGCGGTCCTGGCCAAAGAGCTTGGCCACCGCGTCACCGGCTCCGATGCCAATGTCTATCCCCCGATGAGCACCCAGCTCGAAGCCCAGGGCATCGAGCTGACCCAGGGCTATGACCCGGCTCAGTTAGACCCGGCACCCGACTTGGTCGTGGTCGGCAACGCCATGTCGCGGGGCAACCCGGCGGTGGAATACGTGTTGAACAAGGGCCTGCCCTATGTCTCTGGCCCTCAGTGGCTGGCTGACCACGTGCTGCAGGGCCGCTGGGTATTGGCCGTTGCCGGTACCCATGGCAAGACCACCACCAGCAGCATGCTGGCCTGGGTGCTGGAGCATGCCGGCATGAGCCCTGGGTTCTTGATCGGCGGCGTGCCACAGAACTTCTCGGTGTCCGCGCGTTTGGGCGACACCCCGTTTTTCGTGGTCGAGGCCGACGAGTACGACAGTGCGTTCTTCGATAAACGCTCGAAGTTCGTCCACTACCACCCGCGCACCGCGATTCTCAACAACCTTGAGTTCGATCACGCGGACATCTTCCCCGATCTGGCCTCCATCGAGCGCCAGTTCCACCACCTGGTGCGCACGATCCCGAGCGAAGGCCTGGTGATCCATCCGACCACCGAACAGGCGCTGGAGCGGGTCATCGGCATGGGTTGCTGGACCCCGGTGCAAACCACCGGTGAAGGCGGCCAATGGCAGGCGCGCCTGCTCAGCCCCGATGGGTCGCGCTTCGAAGTGCTGTTCGAGGGCGAGGCACAGGGCGTGGTCGATTGGGCGCTGACCGGTCAGCACAACGTCGCCAATGCCTTGGCAACCCTGGCTGCGGCCCGCCATGTCGGTGTAGTGCCGGCCATGGGCATCGCCGGGTTGAGCGCCTTCAAAAGCGTCAAGCGGCGCATGGAGAAGGTCGCTGAAGTGCAGGGCGTGACCATCTACGATGACTTCGCTCACCACCCGACCGCTATCGCCACCACCCTCGACGGCCTGCGCAAGCGCGTAGGTGAAGCACCGGTGATTGCGGTGATCGAGCCGCGCTCCAACTCGATGAAGCTGGGTGCCCACCGCGATGGCCTGCCGGAAAGCGTCAACGATGCCGACCAGGTCATCTGGTACGCACCGGCCAACCTGGGCTGGGACCTGGCCGCCACGGCGGCACAGTGCACCGTGCCGAGCGTGGTTGCCGACAGCCTCGAAGCGATCATCGAGCGCATCAAGGGCCAGGCACGGCCGGGCACCCACGTGGTGATCATGAGCAACGGCGGCTTCGGCGGCTTGCACGGCAAACTGGCCGAGGCGCTCAAGTGAGCGGGCCGGAGCGCATCACCCTGGCCATGACGGGCGCCTCTGGCGCGCAATATGGCCTGCGCCTGCTCGATTGCCTGGTGCGTGAGGACCGCGAGGTGCATTTCCTCATTTCCAAGGCCGCGCAGCTGGTGATGTCCACCGAAACCGATGTGTTGCTGCCGCCCAAGCCCCAGGCGATGCAGGCGTTTCTGACCGAATACACCGGCGCTGCCGACGGCCAGATCCGCGTGTATGGCAAGGAAGACTGGATGTCGCCGGTGGCCTCGGGCTCTGGCGCGCCGGCGGCGATGGTGGTGGTGCCGTGTTCCACGGGTACCTTGTCGGCGATTGCCACCGGTGCTTGCAACAACCTGATCGAGCGCGCTGCCGACGTCACCTTGAAGGAGCGCCGCCAGTTGATCCTGGTGCCGCGTGAAGCCCCGTTCTCGACGATCCACCTGGAGAACATGCTCAAGCTGTCGCAGATGGGTGGCGTGATCTTGCCTGCGGCCCCAGGCTTCTACCATCAGCCGCAGACCATCGACGACCTGATCGATTTCGTCGTTGCACGCATTCTCAACCTGCTGGACATCCCTCAGGACATGCTGCCGCGTTGGGGTGAACATCACTTTGGGGCGGATGATTGAAACGAGCACTGTCGGGGTTGGTAGCGTTGGCGCTGCTCAGTGGCTGCGCCACGGTACGTACGCTGGATGCCAACAAGCCGGGCGCGCCGGTGGTGTATGCCGGAACGCGGCTGGACCTGTATGTGATGAACGGCGGGTGCTGCCCGAAAGATCATTTCGGCACGCTGGCACCGGCCTACCCAGGCCTGGATCTGCCCGGTAGCCTGTTACTGGATACGCTGCTGCTGCCGTTGTCGTTGCTGACGGCAGCAGGCGTTGGCTTCCAGGCCACCGGCGGGCTTTGATTACGGTATTAACTGTGTGGGAGCCACGCGCGGCGCTAGTTTTTGCCCAGGCGGCGCAGTTCATCCGACTCGATCACCCGCACCCCGTCTTCTTCCTCCAGCGCCAGGCGCCACAGCGCCCGTGCCAGGGTGCACGCCTCGATACCCCGATACTTCCCAGGTATCAGCTTGGAAAGCGGTGAAATAAGTTGCTCGCCAAAGCGCGGCTCAATGCGATCACCCAGCAGTACCGACGGCCGGACGATGGTCAGCTGTGGCCAATCCTGGGCCTTCAGCGCCTCTTCCATTTCGCCCTTGACGCGGTTGTAGAAGATCGATGATTTAGGGTCGGCGCCCACTGCGCTGACAACCAGCAAATGGCGCGCACCGAGTTCCCGGGCGCGCTTGCTGAAGGCCACGACCATGTCCAGGTCGACGGCGCGGAAAGCCGATTCGGAGCCGGCCTGCTTGAGCGTGGTGCCCAGGCAGCAATAGGCGATATCGACACGCCCGGCCAGCTGCGGAAGAAACACCGCCGGGTCGCCAACCGGGTTTTCCAGGTGCGGGTGTTCGGCCAGCGGCCGGCGCGTAGGGGCCAGCACCCGGCTGATGGTCGGTTCGTTGAGTAGACGGTCTAGCAGGTGTTCACCCGTCAGACCCGTGGCACCGGCAAGCAGGACATGCTGAGGCGTCAAATACATGATGTCTCTCCCTTGTTACACACAAGCTTAGTGGTTGCCGGGCTTTTTTTCCTGCTGCTCCACTGTCGCTTGTGCAGCATTGCGTAGCGCTTCCTCGGCCTGTTGCCGGCGTAGGTGCTGCCAGTGTGCCAGTACTGCTGGCGGCGCCCAAAGCTGCGGTTCAGAGGCTTCGAAACCGTCCTTTCGTTCTCTTTCGGCAACGCTGGCGCGTGCCAGTTCAAACGCCTGTTTCAGGTCGTCGGTCTGGTTCAGCGCCTCGGCGAACAGGGCATCGCCAAAGTAGGTGAAGTCAGCTTCCTCCGAGCAACCGAATGACACCCGATCGGCGCGGGCGGCGGTCATGATCACCGTGCGATCGTCTTTGAGCGGCGCGATGTAGCCCCCTGAATAGCAGGCCGAGATGACGATTACCTTGTCGCGCTCTTTCAGCGGTGCCAGGGCACTGGCCAGCTCGTCGGCGGACAGGTCGGCCAGTTGCAGGCGGGGTTGGTCGAGCACCAGTTGGTGGTCGTGGCTGCCGTGGCTGGTGAGGTAGATGAAAACCAGGTCCTCGGGGCCGCTGCGTTCGGCCAGGGTACGGGCGGCGCGGGTGAGGTTCTCGCGGGTGGCCATGGGGCGGCTGGCCATGTGGTCCCGGTGGTTGACCAGGGTGACCTGGCCGCGAGCGCCAAAACGGACCTTGAGCATGTTGCTGACATAGTCGGCTTCGCGCAGGAACACGCTTTGCTGGCCATCGCCGGCCACGACCAGGCTGTATAACTGGATGGCCGGCGCGGTAGGCGGCACCCGTGCCAGCGCGTCCTCTAGCAGGCGGCCCTGGTTGAGCAGGGCCAGGTCCAGCGGGTCGGGCAACAGCGTGCCCTTTTCGTCGCGCACGCGTACGCCATTGACCCAAGTGCCACCCTCGACCTTGCCGTTGCTCAGGGTCAGCCGGCCTTTGCCATGGTAGGCATCGTTTTCGAAGGTGCCGATGTACTGGCTGCCGTCGGCCAGTTGCAGGTTGCCTTGGCCAGAAAAGTGCCAGTCAACGAAACCGCCTTTGTAATGGCTGCCATCGCTGCCGAGCAGTTCACCTTCGCCCACCAGTGAGCCATCCTTGAATTCGCCGATCCACACGTCACCTTCGGCGCTTTCATAGCGGCCGCGGCCTTCCAGGCGGTTGTCCTTGAATTCCCCGATGTACTGCTCGCCGTCGACGCTGTCGTAGGTGCCGCTGCCTTGCAGCAGGCCATCGACGAAACGGCCGCTGAACTGGTTGCCGCTGGCGTCGCTGCGCACGCCGGCGCCGTTCGGTTTGCCTTTGGCGAACAGGCCCTGGTAGCGGCTGCCGTCGGCCAGCTCCAGCTCGCCTGCGCCTTCGTACTGGTCGTCCTTGAACTGGCCGCGGTAGGTCTGGTCTGCTTGCTTGAGGGTACCTTCACCGTCGCGTCGACCGTGGCTGAAGGTGCCGGCATAGTGGCTGCCTGGCGTGGTCAAGTCGCCGAGACCCTGGAACAGGCCCTCGGCGAACTGGCCCCGGTAGACTTCACCGTTCTGGCCGTGCCACTCGCCCTGACCATGCCATTGGCCGTCGTTGAAACTGCCGGCGTACCAGCTGCCATTGGGGTAGTCGATGCGGCCCTCGCCTTGCAGCAGGCCATTGACCACCTCGCCCCGGTAACGCCCGCCGTCGGGCAGGCGCGCGTCCGGAGGTAGTAGCGATTCGCCATCTCCGCACGCGGCGAGCAACAGGATCAGGGTGACAGGGAGCAGTGGACGCATGGTGGAGACCGGGCAATAGGTCTGCCGAGTATGACGCAGAATGGGGGGCTGAGACAGATAGGTGCATGCCTTGTGGGGTGTGTTGCCTGTGAGACCGAGCGCCGCCCGCGCGGCGCTTCGCAGCACAAGGCTGCTCCCACATCTGTTTCGGGCCAATTATTCCTGAGGCATGGGCGCGCGGCCTTCTTGGTGCCCGCCTCAATATCGCGTCGGACAAACAAGGCGGCCGCGTGCGCTGGCACAGGCGTCACTGGCCCGAAACAGATGTNNCTCGATCTCACAGGCGCAGAACCCCTCAAGGCATGCACTTCTAAACCCAGACACCACCCCAAGCCATGCCCCTCATTCCCTCAATGCCCCCGCAAAAAATCCACCATCTTCCGGTTGACCGCTTCAGCCGCCTCCATCTGCACCATATGGCCAGCGTCCGGCAGTACCAGCACTTCGGCTTCCAGCCCGTCGGCATGGCTGGCCGGGATAATCGCGTCCTTCCCGCCCCAAATCACCAGCGCCGGGTGCTGCCCCAGCACACCGCGCAGGTCGTGGCGCTGCTGGTCGCCCTCGGCGATGGCCGACACCAGCTGGCGCAGCGCCGCATCGACGCCCTCCAGGCGCTTGAACTTGAGCATGTCCTCCAGCAATTGCCGGGTGACCAGCGCCGGGTCGGCAAACAACTGCACCATTTGCGGCTTGAGTGCATTGCGGTTCGCTGCAGCCACGAAACCTTGCAGGTACTGCCCGTTGATCGCAGTCCCAAGCCCTGCACTGGCCACCAGGGTGAGGCTGGCCACCCGCTGCGGCACCAGGCGCGCCACGTTGAGGCTGACAGCGCCGCCCATCGAGTGCCCGGCCAAGTGGGCGCGGGGGATGTCCAGGTGGTCGAGCAGTGCCAGCACGGTTTCGCTCAGTTCATCCAGGTCGCCGCGTTGCAGCGCCTTGGCCGACTCCCCGTGCCCCGGTAGGTCGAGGGCGATGACGCGGCGCTCGGCCGCCAACGCCGGGTGGTTGAACAACCAGTTGTTCAAATCACCGCCAAAGCCATGCACCAGCACCAGCGGCGTTCCGCCTTCGCCCAGTTCGAACCAGCGTAACAGGCGGCCGCCCACGTTGGCTTTTTGCGGGGTTGGCCCTTGTGCCTGGTCGGCGCCACCTTCGGCGACGAATTCCGCCTGGAAGCGCTGCACCACGGCATCGATCTCGGCCTCGTCGGCTTCGCCTTCCACCACCACCGCCAGCAACGCGCCGACCGGCAGGGTTTCATCTGGCTGGGCCACCAGGCGGCGCAATACACCGCTGAAGGGGGCTTCGACGCTGCTGCTGATCTTGTCGGTCTCGACGTCCAGTACTTCGTCGCCTTTGTTGATGGCGTCACCTTCCTGCTTGAGCCAGGTGTCCACCCGGCCCGCGGTCATCGACAGGCCCCACTTGGGCATGGTCAGCGTATGAATCTGGCTCATGCGGCGCTCCTTGCAGCTTCGATCACTTTGCGCACGGCGGCCTCGATCTTCGCCGCGTCGGGGATGTACAGGTCTTCCAGCGCATCGGAGAACGGCACTGGCGTGTGCGGCGCGGTGACCATCTCGATCGGGCCCTTGAGGGCGCCGAAGGCTTTCTGCGCCACCAGTGCGCTGATGTCGGTGGCCATGGAGCAGCGCGGGTTGGCTTCGTCGATCACCACCAGGCGGCCGGTTTTCTCGACACTCTCCAGGATGCTGTCTTCATCCAGCGGGCTGGTGGTGCGCAGGTCCAGCACTTCGCAGTCGATGCCTTGGCGGGCCAGGTTGTTGGCGGCTTCCAGCGCCACATGGACCATGCGCCCGTAGGTCACCAGGGTCACGTCGTCGCCGTCGCGCAGGAAGTTGGCTTCGCCGAACGGCACGCTGTAGACCTCTTCCGGCACCTCGCCCTGCAGGCTGTAGAGCAGCTTGTGCTCGCAGAAGATCACCGGGTCGTTGTCGCGTATCGCCTGGATCAACAAGCCCTTGGCATCGTATGGCGAGGACGGGCAGACCACCTTGAGGCCGGGGATGTGTGTCCACAGCGAGGTGAGCATCTGCGAGTGCTGGGCCGCAGCGCGCAGGCCAGCGCCGTACATGGTGCGCATCACCAGCGGGGTCACGGCCTTGCCGCCGAACATGTAGCGGAATTTGGCGGCCTGGTTGAGGATCTGGTCCAGGCAGCAGCCGGCGAAGTCGACGAACATCAGTTCGCACACCGGGCGCAGGCCTTGGGTTGCGGCACCTACGGCGGCGCCGACATAACCGATTTCCGACAGCGGCGCATCGAGCACCCGCCCAGGGAACTGGTGATACAGGCCCTTGGTCACGCCCAGCACGCCACCCCAGGCGTCCTCTTCGCCGGGCGCACCGGCACCCCCAGCCACGTCTTCGCCAATGATGAACACGGTGCTGTCGCGGCGCATTTCCTGGGCCAAGGCTTCGTTGATGGCCTGCTGGTAGCTGATCTTTCTTGCCATGGTGTTTCTCCTCTTGTTCTTGTAATCCGCGGCTCAGGGGTAGCTGACGTAGACGTCGCTGAGCAGGTCGGCGGGCTGTGGCTTGGGATCGGATTTGGCGCGGCGCACGGCGTCATCGATCAGGTCTTCGACACGCGCGTCGATGGCGTCGAGTTGCTCGGCGCTGAGCAGGCCGGCACGGGTGGTCTTGTTGCGGAACTGCATCAGGCAATCACGGGACTCGCGCAGGTTCTTCACTTCATCCGGGGCGCGGTAGGTTTGCGCATCCCCTTCGAAGTGGCCGTAGTAGCGGCTGAGCTTGACCTCGATCAGCGAGGGGCCTTGCCCGGAGCGCGCACGCTCAATGGCGGCGCCCGCGGCTTCGTACACGGCGAAGAAGTCAAAGCCATCGATGGTCACGCCCGGCATGCCAAAGCCGGCAGCGCGGTCGGCAATGTGGTCGCAGGCCACCGACCAGTTCGACGCCGTGGCCTCGGCGTAGCCGTTGTTCTCGGCGACGAAGATGCACGGCAGGTTCATGATCGAGGCCATGTTCATGGCTTCGAACACGGCGCCTTCGTTGGAGGCACCGTCGCCGAAGAAGGCCACCGACACGTCATCGCGGCCCTTGAGCTTGGCGGCCAGCGCGGCGCCTGCAACCAATGGCGCACCGGCCCCGACGATGCCGTTGGCACCGAGCATGCCTTTTTCCAGGTCGGCAATGTGCATTGAGCCGCCCTTGCCGCCGCACACACCGGTTTTCTTGCCGTAGATCTCGGCCATCATGCCGTACACGTCTACGCCCTTGGCGATGCAGTGGCCATGGCCGCGGTGGGTCGAGGCGATGCAGTCGCTGTCACGCAGGTGGGCCATGACGCCTGCGGCGGACGCTTCTTCGCCGGCATAGAGGTGGACGAAACCGGGGATTTCGCCGGTGGCGAATTCCACGTGCAGACGTTCCTCGAAGGCGCGGATGGTGTGCATCACTTCATAGGCATGCAGTAGTTGTTCTGTACTGAGTTGATTGGACATCTTGTTGTTCTCCAGGGTTGTCTCAACACGCGGTTGCAGGGTGTAGCCGGTGGCCGCGCGGCACGGCCAGCAGGTGATGGCGGGCGGCGTGGGCCAGCACGGCCTCGACGTCCACGGTGAGCGGGCCTTGGTGGTCCAGGGTGATGGTGGGGGTGTCGTGCTCGGCGAATTCGATCTCGCGTTCGCCATCCAGGGCCAGGGTGCCGCTGCTTAGGCTCAGGCGATGGGCGACGCCCGGCGTCAGCACGCCGCTGGCGGTGATGCCGCAGCCTTGCAGCAGGCCAGGCGCCAGGGGCGCCAGCAGGGCCTGCTCGGCGCCGGGGTTCAGGCGCACCCAGGCGCCGTGCGGGTCCTGGCGTGACACCGGGCACCACAAGCCGCACAGGGCGGACAGGCCAATGGCATGGGGTTCGGCGAAGCAGGCGAACACCTCGCTGAGGTCTTCGCTGCGGCTCAGGGCGCGGGCGCCGATGAAACGCTGGGGCGAAACGGCGACTTCCACCAGTGCCCACTCGTCCAACTGCTGCTCGGGCACCTTCACCCGCAAGCGCTTGTTGCGGCGCAGGCCGATGCTGGCGGGCACGCGGCCGCTGGCGAGCAAGCCGCCCGCCAGGCCGGCGCTGGTGGCTTCGCGTAATTCCGGGAAGGCATTGTTGGTGCCGGTGGACAAGGTCAGCAGTGGGATGTCACCGGCTTCTGCTGCCACTGCCTTGTGGGTGCCGTCGCCGCCGAGGACCGCGATCATCGCCACGCCTTGGCCGACCATGCGTCGGGTGGCCAGGCGGGTATCGGCAACGGTCTGGGTCAATGGCAGGTCGTGCACCTCGATATTCGGCCAGTGCTGGTCGCGGGCAGCGGGGCCTTGGCTGGCCTTGAGCACGGCGGCGGCGATGCCGGTCATGTCGGTCGGCAGCAGCACCCGGCCGATGCCGGTGGCACCGAAGGCGGCCAACAGCCGCTGGATCGCCGACGCCTTGTCGGTGCTCGAATAGAGCCCGGCACTGGCGGTCAGGCGGCGCAGGTCGCGGCCGGAGGCAGGGTTGGCAATGATCCCGACAGTCGGGGTGGGTTGCGGCATGGCGCACCTCGTATTCTTGTTTGTCAGGGACAGAGCAAGGGAGGTGCCAGCTTTGTTTCATCTGCCTGAAGTGGCTGTGCCAGAGCGGTCTGTGCGTAGGAAAGGGCGTGCGCCCAGCATGCTCGACGAGACGCGGGGTGCCAGGCTGCGGCGGCGTTTGCCGAGACGCTGAGACGCTGCGTCTCAAGCGAGCCGGTATTCACACAGTGCTTGTCGGGGCATGCCTGGAAGCGCTTAATGGCCGCACAACGATAAAAACAGCAATGAGAACCGGAGGGCCTGAATGCTTGCCGCGAACTCCCGAGCCCATGTCGACTGCGTCAGCCGGGTGCTGAAAAACGCCGACCGCCTGCCACAGGCACCGGTGCCGCCGCTGATCCTCGACTCCTGGCGCCGCTCCATGCACCTGTATCGCCTCGACCCAGGCTCCCAGCAGGGCCCACGTATCCTTTCGCAAAGCCTGCTCAACGAATGCCGCGAACGTGCCGAGCTGTTTCTGCGCATCGCCGGCGACGCCGTGGCACGGCTGCATGAGCAGGTCCGCGGCGCCGACTATTGCGTGCTGCTCACCGATGCCCAGGGGCAGACCATCGATTACCGGGTCGAGTCCTCCATCCGCAATGACTGCCGCAAGGCCGGGTTGTACCTGGGCACCTGCTGGTCGGAAGGCGAGGAGGGCACCTGCGGGGTGGCGGCGGTGCTGACCAGCAAGGCGCCGGTCACGGTGCACAAGCGCGATCATTTTCGCGCCGCCTTCATCGGCCTGACCTGCACGGCGGCACCGGTATTCGACCCACTGGGCGAGCTGCTGGGCGTGGTGGATGTCTCGGCCTTGCGATCCCCAGACGACCGCCGCAGCCAGCACCTGATTCGGCAGTTGGTCGAGCAGACCGCGCGCGAGATAGAAAACGCCTTCTTCATGCACAGTGCCCAGGGCCATTGGGTGATGCGCGCGCATGGCACGCCGGGCTATGTCGAAAGCCAGCCCGACTACCTGCTGGCCTGGGATGCCGATGGCCGCCTGCAGGCAATCAACAGCCTGGCCCGGCAGCGCCTGGTGGAGCGCCTAGGCCGCTTGCCTGAGCACATCGGCGAGCTGTTCGACCTGGGCCAGCTGCGCTGCAGTAACGAGGCCTCGGCCCAGCGCTTGCCAGGCTGGGGCGAACTGTATGGCCGCGTCAGCGCACCGCAACGGCGCCCGCGCCCGCAGCCTTTGCGCCAGGCACAGGACGCGCGCATCGAGCAGCACCTGCGCCTGGCCACGCGGGTCAAGGACTGTAGCCTGGCGGTGCTGGTGCAAGGCGAAACGGGCTCGGGCAAAGAGGTTTTCGCCCGCCAGTTGCACCGGCAAAGCCAGCGGCGCGAGGGGCCTTTCGTCACGCTGAACTGTGCGGCCATCCCTGAGAGCCTGATCGAGAGCGAGCTGTTCGGCTATGTAGCCGGGGCCTTCACCGGCGCCTCCAGCAAAGGTATGCAAGGGCTTTTACAGCAAGCTGATGGCGGCACCCTGTTTCTCGACGAAATCGGCGACATGCCACTGAACCTGCAAACCCGGCTGCTGCGCGTGCTGGCGGAGGGCGAAGTGGCGCCCTTGGGCGCGGCGCGGCGTGAGCGGGTGGACATCCAGGTGATCTGTGCGACACACCGAGACCTGGCGGCAATGGTGGCGGATGGGCGTTTTCGTGAGGACCTGTACTTCCGCCTGGCCAACGCCCGGTTCGCGCTGCCGCCGTTGCGTGAGCGGGAGGATCGGCTGGGTTTGATTCATCAGCTGTTAGCCGAAGAAGCCGAAGTTTGTGGGGTAGAGGTGGTGTTGGCGGACGATGCATTGCAGGCGCTGCTGCTTTACCGTTGGCCAGGGAACCTGCGCCAACTGCGGCAGGTGTTGCGTTATGCCTGTGCGGTGAGTGAGGGCGGGTGGGTGCGGCTTGAGGATTTGCCGCAGGAGGTGCGCGGCGATGCCGTGGCGTCTGCTGAGGTGGATGCCAGCAGCCCGGCTCGGCAACTGTTGCTGGATGCGCTGATCCGGCACCGCTGGAAGCCGGCTGATGCGGCGCGGGCGTTGGGGATATCGCGGGCGACGCTGTATCGGCGGGTGCATGAGCACCGGATCGAGATGCCTAGAATGAAAGGGTGATGGGTTCGTCTCAGGATTTTCAGCGCCTGTGAGGCCGAGCGCCGCCCGCGCGGCGCTCGATCTCACCGGCAACACCCCCCTCAAGGCATGCACCTGCCAGCACCACCTATCCCTAAAGCCCATAAAAAAACCCCGGAACAGGTCCGGGGTTTTGGTACATCACACTACACGATCACTCCTGGCTGGCCAGTTTGTGCTCGAGGTAGTGAATGTTGACGCCGCCTTTGCAGAAACCTTCATCACGCACCAGGTCGCGGTGCAGTGGGATGTTGGTCTTGATGCCGTCGACGACGATCTCGTCCAGAGCATTGCGCATGCGCGCCATGGCTTCTTCGCGGTCCTTGCCGTAGGTGATCAGCTTGCCGATCAGCGAGTCGTAGTTCGGCGGAACCGAATAACCGCTGTACAGGTGCGAATCGACGCGAACGCCGTTGCCACCTGGGGCGTGGAAGTGCTTGACCTTGCCTGGGCTCGGGATGAACTTCTTCGGGTCTTCAGCGTTGATCCGGCACTCCAGCGAGTGACCACGAATCACCACGTCTTCCTGGCGGAACGACAGCTTGTTGCCAGCGGCGATGCTCAGCATCTCCTTGACGATGTCGATGCCAGTGACCATTTCCGACACCGGATGCTCAACCTGTACGCGGGTGTTCATCTCGATGAAGTAGAAGCTGCCGTTCTCGTACAGGAACTCGAAAGTACCTGCACCGCGGTAGCCGATTTCGATGCACGCATCGACGCAACGCTTGAAGACTTCCTGACGGGCCTTCTCGTCGATGCCCGGCGCTGGCGCTTCTTCCAGAACCTTCTGGTGACGGCGCTGCAGCGAGCAGTCACGGTCGCCCAGGTGGATAGCGTTGCCTTGGCCGTCGGACAGTACCTGAACTTCCACGTGGCGTGGGTTGGTCAGGAACTTCTCCAGGTAGACCATCGGGTTGCCGAACGCAGCACCGGCTTCGGTACGGGTCAGCTTGGCCGAGGAGATCAGGTCCTCTTCCTTGTGCACCACACGCATACCGCGACCACCACCGCCACCGGCGGCCTTGATGATCACCGGGTAGCCGACGTCACGGGCGATCGCCAGGGCGACTTCTTCGTCTTCCGGCAGTGGGCCGTCAGAGCCTGGTACGGTCGGTACGCCCGACTTGATCATCGCGTCCTTGGCCGAAACCTTGTCGCCCATCAGGCGAATGGTGTCGGCTTTCGGGCCGATGAAGGCGAAACCGGATTTCTCTACCTGCTCGGCAAAGTCGGCGTTTTCGGCCAGGAAGCCGTAGCCCGGGTGGATCGCGGTGGCGCCAGTCACTTCGGCGGCAGCGATGATCGCCGGGATGTGCAGGTACGAATCCTTGGATGACGCGGGACCGATGCAGACCGACTCGTCTGCCAGGCCCAGGTGCATCAGTTCGCGGTCAGCCGTGGAGTGCACGGCGACGGTCTTGATGCCCAGCTCTTTGCAGGCACGCAGGATCCGCAGGGCAATTTCCCCGCGGTTGGCGATCAGGACTTTTTCGAGCTTCGCAGACATCGTTGGCTCTCCGCGGTTCAAACGATGGTGAACAGCGGCTGGTCGAACTCAACCGGCTGGCCGTCTTCTACCAGGATGGCGTCGATGACACCGCCGATCTCGGCTTCGATGTGGTTCATCATCTTCATCGCTTCGACGATGCACAGGGTGTCGCCTTTTTTCACCGACTGGCCAACTTCAGCGAAGTTAGGCGAGGTCGGCGATGGCTTGCGGTAGAAGGTACCGACCATTGGCGAGCGAACCACGGTGCCTTTCAGCGCCGGGGCAGCAGCTTCGGCGACAGGGGCAGCAGCAGCGGCAGCCGGGGCAGCTACAGGGGCAGCAGCCATTGGGGCCGGTGCGTAGAACTGCTGGGCAGCTGGGGTCTTGCTGTGACGGCTGATACGGACCGACTCTTCGCCTTCCTTGATCTCCAGTTCGTCGATGCCAGACTCTTCCAGCAGTTCGATCAGTTTCTTGACTTTACGGATATCCATTAATCATCAACTCCCAAAGGTTCGGTCAGGGGGCGTAATTGAAAACGTGTCTAAAACGTTTCTCTCAAACCCCGGCCCACTTAGGCCAGGGTCTCTGTCATCAGGGCTGTGCGTTGGCAGCCAGTTGTTCCAGCGCGGACTCCAGGGCCAGGCGATAACCGCTGGCGCCCAGGCCGCAAATCACCCCTACGGCCACATCGGAAAAGTAGGAGTGGTGACGGAACGGTTCGCGTTTGTGCACGTTGGACAGGTGCACTTCGATGAATGGGATGCTCACCGCAAGCAATGCGTCACGTAATGCGACACTTGTGTGGGTGAAAGCAGCCGGATTGATCAGGATGAAGTCCACACCCTCGTTGCGTGCGGCGTGAATGCGGTCGATCAGTTCGTATTCGGCATTGCTCTGCAGGTACTGCAGATGGTGGCCCGCGGCGCGGGCACGTTGCTCCAGGTCCTGGTTGATCTGGGCCAGGGTCACGGCGCCGTAGTGGCCCGGCTCGCGGGTCCCGAGCAGGTTGAGGTTGGGGCCGTGAAGCACCAGTAGCGTAGCCATCTGCGGATTCCTTGGATTTGTAGGGCAATTCGACACAGCGCGGCGAGTGTGCCGTAAAGCGACGGCAAGTGTCCAGTTCCCGGCAATAGCCAGCACGATGTCCGAGATTCGCGCGAAGTATGTGACCGGATAATTAAATCTGGTCACTGTCTCGAGGATTTTTCGTAGCTCGCCGGAAGTTATAGACCGAGTTTGCCGCGCACGCGCGTCAGAACCTCGGCGAAATCGCCGGCGTTTATCTCGCCTATGACTCGATCAGCGGTCATTTCGCTGCCGTTCGCCGCAAAGAACAGCAGCGCAGGCGGGCCGAACAGCTGGTAGCGGTCGAGCAGCGTGCGTTGCTCGGCGTTGCTCTCGGTGATGTCGAAACGCAGCAATTTGAAGGCGCTCAGCTGCGATTGCACCTGCGGCGCAGTGAGCACTTCGTGCTCGATCACCTTGCAGCTGATGCACCAGTCGGCGTACCAGTCCAGCAACACCGGCTGGCCCGCGGCCTTGGCCTGGGCCAGTGCCGCGTCGAGCGCGGCGGGGGTGGTGAGGGTCTGCCAGGCATCGGCCTTGACGGCCGGGCTGGCGCTGCCCGTGGCCACGGCGGGGGCAGGCAAGGGGCGCAGGGGGTCGCCCTGGCCGTTCAGTGCCCCGTACCAGCAGGCCAGGGCATAGACCAGCAATGCCAGGCCGAGCAATTGCGCCAGGCGCTGGCGCGGGGTTTTGATGACGAATTCCAGGGCACCGAGGAACAGCGCCACGCCGGCAGCCAGGAAGCCGACCAGCAGCAACGTCACCTGGCCAGGCAGCACGCGGCTGAGTAAGCCGATGGCCAGCCCCAGCAACAGCACACCGATGGCGTTTTTCACCGTGTTCAGCCAAGGGCCGCTCTTTGGCAACCAGGCTGCGCCACCGGTGGCCACCAGCAGCAACGGCGCCCCCATGCCCAGGCCGAGGGCGAACAGCTTAAGCGCACCCCCCAGGGCATCGCCGCTGGCGCTGATATAAAGCAGGGCACCGGCCAGTGGCGCCGACACGCAGGGCGACACCAGCAAACTGGAAAGCACGCCCAGCACTGCCGCGCCGACTAGCGAGCCACCTTTGGTGCGGTGGGCGAGCGAGTCCAGGCGATTGTTCAAGGCCTGCGGCAGCTTCAATTCGAACAGGCCGAACATGGCCAAGGCGAACACCACGAAGAACAACGCGAAAGGCACCAGCACCCAGGCCGACTGCAGCCGTGCCTGCAGGTTCAAGCCCGCGCCGAACAAGCCCATCAGCGCGCCCAGCACGGCGAAGCTGGCGGCCATCGATACCACGTAAGCAAGCGACAGCGCGAGGCCGCGCAAGCCGTTAGCCTGGCCACGCAGCACCACGCCCGAAAGGATGGGTAGCATCGGCAGCACGCAAGGGGTGAAGGTCAGGCCGACGCCGGCGAGGAAGAACAGCAACAGGGACTTCCAGCTCCAGGCCTGTTCACCTGTGGCCGGTGCAGCGCTGGGGGTGCCACCTTCGCCGTCGATGCTCAGGCGCGCGGTTTCCGGGGGGTAGCACAGGCCCTTGTCGGCGCAGCCCTGGTAGCCCACCAGCAGGGTGAACGCGCGAGGGTCGGTGCGGGGCAGCTCGATGTCGAGCACGCCGTGGTACACCTCGACGTCACCGAAGAACTCATCGTGCTTGGCTTCGCCTTTGGGGATGTTGGGCGTGCCCACGGCCACGTCGGCCGGCTCTGTGCGGAAATTGAAGCGGTGGCGGTAGAGGTAGTAGCCGTCGGTAGCGACGAAACGCAGCTTGATGCTCTGGGCATCGGCCTGGATCAGGCTGAGCTTGAACGCTTCGTGCACGGGCAGGAAATCGGCAGCGTTGGACAGCGAAGCGGCGCCGAGGGTGGCGCTGGGGCGGTTGTCGAGCAGGCCCGTGGCGAAGGCAGGGCTGGCCAGCAGCAGGAACAGCAGGAGAAACAGGCGGCGCATGGCGGACTCGCGAGGTGGAACGTGCTGGGCATGATAGCGGAGTTGGTCTTGATTTGGCGTGTGTCGACCGGGGGAACGACACATGGCCGATGGCTGATTCGCCTGTACCGGCCCTTTCGCGGGGCAAGCCCGCTCCCACAAGTTCACGCCAACTTCAAGTGCAGAGGTCACCCTGTGGGAGCGGGCTTGCCCCGCGAAAGGGCCGGTACAGACAAACGCTCACACCCTGAACGCCCGCACCGCCGTGCTCAGCTCGCTGCCCAGGCTCAGCAATTGCTCCCCTTGCTCACGCCCCTCGCCAATGCGCTGCAAATTGTCCTCGCCCAGCTCATGAATCCGCTCGCTATGGTCACGAATCTCGCTCACCGCACCGCTCTGTTGGGCCGTGACATCGGCAATCCGCACCGCCGTATCGGCAATGGTACGGATGGCGCGGACAATCTCGTCCAGCGCGCCATCTGCGGCCTGGGCCTGGTCGGCGGTGGCTTCGGCATGTTCCAACTGTGCCCGCATGCCCGCCACCGAGCCTCTGGCGGCTTGTTGCAAGCGGTCGATCAGTGTCTGGATCTCGCCGGTGGCGCCTGTGGTGCGCTGCGCCAGGGAGCGCACTTCGTCAGCCACCACGGCAAAGCCACGGCCCATTTCGCCCGCGCGGGCAGCTTCGATCGCGGCGTTGAGGGCCAACAGGTTGGTCTGCTCGGCAATCGAGCGAATCACCGTCAATACGCCGCCAATGGTGGCGGACTCTTCAGCCAGTTGTTCGATCATGCGGGCGTTACCCTGCACTTCGTCCACCAGTTCGCGTAACCCCGACAAGCTCTGGCCAATCACCGCCTGACCGTGCTCCACCGCCCGGCCGGCATCGCGGCTGGCGTTGGCAGCCGCGCTGGCATCGCCGGCCACTTGCTGGATGGTCGCTTCCAGTTCACCCAGCGCGTCGCGAATCTGCCCGGTGTCGCCCGCCTGGCGCTCGGCACCGTCGTGCAGGGCGGCGCTCATACCGGCCAGGGCATGGCTGCTGCCGGCCACCTGCTCGGCGTTGTGGCGGATGGTGCCGACCAGTTCCACCAGGTAGTGGCGCAGGCGATTGAGCGATTCCTGGATGTCGTGCAGCTCGCGGTTGGTCTTGCCCAGGGCGATCGGCTTTGCGAAGTCGCCCTCGGCCCAGTGCGACAGGGCCGGTGCCAGGCTGGTCAACGTACGCGCCAAGCGCCGCTGCAGGGTGTCGATGAGCAGCGCGATCAGCAAGATCAGGCCGATCATCAGGCCTTGGCTGATACGCACTTCGGCGGCGATCTTGGCGTGCAGCCCGCGGACTTCAGGCTCCAGGCCGGCGATGGCCTGCTGCACCGCTTCAAGGCGTTGGCCTGTGCTGGCGGCCAGGGCGGCGCGGCGCTCGATTTGCTCGCGGGTGCGTTGCAGTTCGGCCGGGTAGCGCGTGAGCAGGCTTTGCAGTTCGCGCTTGAGGGCGACGGCAATGTCTTCCTGCTGTGCGCTGGTTTGGGTTTCCAGGCCCATCAGGGCGGCGAAATCATCGGCATTGGACTCGGCTGCACGGGTAACACCTAGCAGCGGCAAGCTGTCGATGGCCTGGGCCTGGGCGCGGATCAGTTGCAGCTCGCGCTCCACTTCGTCGGCCAGTTCAGGGCGGCCGCTGCTGACCAGTTTGTCCCGGGCCAGCGACAGGCGGCCCAGGTGCACGGTGGCGTCGAGCAAAGGCAGCAGATAGCGGTTGGCCTCGGCGCTGCCGCTGTCACGGGCGTAATTGGCCAGTTGTTCGAAGTTGGCCCCCAGTTCGCGCTCGGCTTGCAGTAACAGCGCTTGCGGGTCGCCGGCCAGCTTGCCGGCCGCCAGCAGTTCTTCGGCAGTAAAGGCCTGCAGGCTGTCGAGGCTGGGGTGCAGTTTGTCGGCCAGCGCGTCGGGCCATTCGGCCAATGCCGCCTGCAACTGCTGGTTGGCCTCCATGGCAGCGGCATGGCGCAAGGCATCACCACTGGCCAGGTAGGCCTGGATGTTGTGCGCTGCCTGGTTCTGGAACTGTTGGGACAGGCTCAGGTAGCGCTCCATCATCTGATAGGGGCGCTCCAGGGCACGCTGTGACCACCACAAGGTCACGGCCAGGGCGATACAGACGGTTACCAGCAACAGGGTGTTGAAATTGGTCAGCCACTTCAGGCGCATAGCCGCGAACTTCCTGCGGGGAGTGGGAGAGGTAAGCGCCTGAAGTTATTGCGATTTTGTTACGCAGTGATGACGTCTATGTCCTGATGTAAAAAAAGATGGCACTTTGCCTTGTTAGGGCTCCACCCGAACCACGCAGTTACGCCCCGCGTGCTTGGCCCGGTACAACGCCTCGTCCGCTGCACTGGCCATGGTCAGCGCATCCAGCTCATCGTCCAGTTGCACCACCCCCGCGCTGAACGTGCAGTTCAGGTCCCGTGGCTGCGCCGGATAGAGGATCTCGGCAAAACGCCGGCGGATTTCGTCCAATACCTTGTGCGCGGCATCCAGGGCGGTGTTGGGCATGACGATGGCGAACTCTTCGCCGCCGTAACGCCCGATGAAGTCGGTCTTGCGCAGCCGTTGCTTGAGGAACAGTGCCAGGCTCTTGATCACCCGGTCGCCCATGGGATGGCCATGGCGGTCGTTGATCTTCTTGAAACGGTCGATGTCGAGCATGGCGAAGCTCAAAGGCTGCTGCTCGCGCCGGGCGCGGAAGCTGCAATCTTCGAGTAGTTGCAGGATATGGGTGTGGTTGTACAGCCCGGTGAGGCTGTCGCGCACCATGCGTGCCTTGAGGTGGCGGGCGCGGGCGGCGCGGTTGCGCACGGTGGTTATCAGGTGGCGCGAACGGAACGGCTTGGTCAGGAAGTCATCGCCACCTTCGCTCATGGCGTCGAGCTGCTTGTCGAGGTCGTCCTCGGCCGACAGGTAAATGATTGGCACGCTGACATAGCGGTCGTTGTGGCGGATTACCTTGGCCAGCTCCGGGCCGGTACAGGCGGGCATGTACAGGTCGAGGATGATCAGGTCCGGCTGGAAGTCGGCCAGTTCCGCCATGGTGCGGATCGGGTCGGTCAGGCTGCGGGTGATCATGCCCGCGCTGCTCAACACCCGTTCGGTGTGCAGGGCCTGGGTGCGCGAATCGTCGATGATCAACACCCGCAGCGGGTCGAGCGGGGTAGTGCTGGTAAGCAGCTCGACCTTTTCCAGCAGGCTGGAGGCTTCCAGGGTGCCGGTCAGAAACTCTTTGCCGCCAGCGCGCACGGCGGCAAGGCGGGTCGGGGTATCGGTTTCGTGGTGGCTGAAGAACAGCAGCGGAATCGTTTGCGGCACACCTTGCTGAGCTTGGGCAGCCAAGCGCAGGCCCTGGCCGCTGCCGGTGAAGTCGACATCCATCACCACCGCCGCAGGCGGGCATTCATTGAGCGAAGCCCGAAACGCATCCGCACTGAACAAGGCCTGCACACCGAGGCCGAAAAACTCCAACTGCTGGGCCAGGCGTTGGGCGCGCTCGTGGTCCTGCAAGAGGATGTACACAGGCTTGCGCAGGGGCGGCAGGGGCACCGGGTTGAGCGGGTCATCCTTGCGCAGGCCGGTACGCGACAGAGGCTGGGCGGGGCACTGGTGGCTCGGATCGACTGCTTGGCTCATGTCCTGGCTACTTTTGGGTGGGTGGTGTGCAGGTGCGATGATGGCTCTATGCTAGCAGCTCTTTTCCGTTGGGTGAGTGCCCTCCATCAACAAAGCGTTTAGAACGAATATTCAGTTACTGACCCGCTGGTCGCTTATGCGTACGGCAGTGTCTGCTTTATAGTGCAGCGATGCGGGCTTGCCGTGGCACCCTGGCGAAGGCCTGGGGTCCAAGCCTCTGAACCGTCTTGACTGATTAAGGACAATGCCATGCTGGACTGGAAAAACCGCGAGGCCAAAGCCGAACCCCGCGAGCGTGTTGATGGCCGTGGCGCCGCCGCCCGTAGCTACCTGGGCGGCCTCTGGAGCCGTGCCCTGGGTACCCTGATCGGCCTGTATCTGCTGGTCTGTATCGGCTTGGGCTGGTACTGGAGCCAGGAGCCGGAGCTGTTCCCGGTGCAGCAGAACGCCCAGGCTGCGGCCGAGCGTAATGGCCAGCAGATGGTCATCGGCTATACCACCATCGAAACCCTCAAGACCGTCGCCGGTACCTTGCTGAACAAGCCGGGCGGTTACATTTCCAACGACCGCTTCCCGCCGGGGCTGTGGATGGACAACATGCCGAGCTGGGAATACGGCGTGCTGGTCCAGGTCCGCGATTTGTCCCGCGCGTTGCGCAAAGACTTCGCCCGCTCGCAGTCGCAGTCCACTGAAGACGCCGACCTGGCCAAGGCCGAGCCGCGCTTCAACTTCGACAACAAGAGCTGGATTTTGCCGTCGAGCGAGTCTGAGTTCGAAGAAGGCATCAAGTCGCTGAACCGCTACCAGACCCGTCTGGCCGCTGGCGACAAGGGCGCGATCTTCTACACCCGTGCCGACAACCTGAACAACTGGCTGGGCGATGTGGCTACCCGCCTGGGTTCGCTGTCGCAGCGCCTGTCGGCCAGCGTTGGCCGGGTCAAGCTCAACACCACCCTGAAGACCGAGTCGGTACAACCTGGCCAGGCACCGCAGGTTGACGAAGAGCTGGTCGAAACCCCATGGCTGCAGATCGACAACGTGTTCTACGAAGCCCGTGGCCAGGCCTGGGCGCTGTCGCACCTGCTGCGCGCCATCGAGGTCGACTTCGCCGATGTGCTGGCGAAAAAGAATGCCACGGTCAGCGTGCGCCAGATCATCCGTGAGCTGGAAGCCTCGCAGGAAGCGCTGTGGAGCCCGATGGTGCTCAATGGCAGCGGCTTCGGCATGTGGGCCAACCACTCGCTGGTCATGGCCAACTACATCTCCCGGGCCAACGCTGCGGTCATCGACCTGCGTCAGCTGCTGTCGCAGGGTTGATCGTGGCCATCAGCACCCAGGAAGCCGCCCATCGGGCGGCTTCCGACCGTGAGCTGGTTGCCTGGGTCGACGAAGCCGACCAGGTGCTCGGCGCCTTGCCCCGGGCAGAATTGCGCGAGCGCGGGCTGATTGGCCGTTGCACGTTCATCTTGCTGTTCAATAGCGCCGGGGAGTTGTGCGTGCACCGGCGTACCTTGAGCAAGGCGCTGTACCCAGGCTTTTGGGATGTGGCGGCGGGCGGCATGGTGACGGCGGGCGAGGGCTACGCCGAGTCGGCTGCGCGGGAGTTGGCCGAAGAACTGGGTATCGACGGCGTCGCGTTGCGCTTTCATGAACGGTTCTACTTCGACCAACCTGATAACCGCTTGTGGTGTGCGGTGTATTCGGCGGTGTCCGATGCACCGTTGCGCTTGCAGCCGGAAGAGGTGAGCGAGGCGCGGTTCATCAGCCTGGCGCAGGCGGAAGAAGAAAGCCACACCAAGCCGTATTGCCCGGACTCGTTGGCGGCGTTGCAGCGGTACAAAGCCAGCTTGCCCTAGTTGCAAGGCGTTGCAGCCTATTCGCGGGCAAGTCCGCTCCCACAGGTTTACCGGGGCCTTTAAGAACGGTGCAGTACCTGTAGGAGCGGGCTTGCCCGCGAAGGGTCGCAAAACATTCGCAAAATGGCGCATTCCAGTACTTAGCAATCCCCTGATTTATCGTTACACTGCGCGCCCTTTTCGGGCTGTCGCAGGATCTTGCGGCAGTAGCGCCGCCCCTGCCAGAGTGGGGCTTCGCGGTCGGCTCCCGCCGACCAGTTTTTGTCCTCAGCACAGAGGAACAAAAGTGGCCAAGAAAGCTTCTTCCTTTTCCGCCCTTGGCGGTCTCGTGTTCTCCACCGATGCCGGTCGGCACTGCCCTGACTGTAGCCAGCCGGTGGATGCCTGCACCTGCAAGCAGCAAATCATCCCCGAAGGCGACGGCATTGCCCGCGTACGCCGGGAAAGCAAAGGCCGCGGTGGCAAGACCGTGACCACCGTCACCGGTGTGCCGCTGCCCCTCGATCAGCTCAAGGAGCTGGCCACCACGCTCAAGCGCCGCTGCGGTACCGGTGGCGCCTTGAAGGACGGGGTTATCGAGATTCAGGGCGACCATGTCGAGCTGTTGATCGGCGAGCTGACCAAACAGGGTTTCAAGGCGAAAAAGTCGGGCGGCTGAGGCCGTCGCGCGTTTTTTTGCCCAGTGCTTTCTAAACTCGTTCCTGTTGGAAGGGTCTACCCCTGAACCGGACGAATCGTCATTTTCAGCTTCTACACTGCGCCGGCCCTTTTCGTTGGGGCAGTGTTTTCGACTTATCTATAGGGGACTTGAATGTCCGTACGACGCACACGCAAAGACGATGGTAGCCAATGGACCGTGGCCGACAGCCGCAGTGTTTACGGCATCCGCCATTGGGGCGCTGGTTATTTCGCCATCAATGAAGCCGGGCGCGTCGAAGTACGCCCTAATGGCCCCAATAGCGCGCCGATCGACCTGTTCGAGCAGGTCGACGAACTGCGCCAGAGCGGCCTGTCGTTGCCGTTGCTGGTGCGCTTCCCCGACATCCTGCAAGACCGCGTACGCCAGCTGACCGGTGCCTTCGACGCCAACATCGCGCGCCTCGAGTACCAGAGCCAGTACACCGCGCTGTACCCGATCAAGGTCAACCAGCAGGAAGCGGTGGTGGAAAACATCATCGCCACGCAGAACGTCTCGATTGGCCTTGAGGCCGGCTCCAAGCCCGAGCTGCTGGCAGTGCTGGCGCTGGCGCCAAAGGGCGGCACCATCGTCTGCAACGGTTACAAGGACCGTGAGTTCATCCGCCTGGCGCTGATGGGCCAGAAGCTGGGCCACAACGTGTTCATCGTCATCGAGAAGGAATCCGAGGTCGCCCTGGTGATCGAGGAGGCCGCCGAGCTCAAGGTCAAGCCGCAGGTCGGCTTGCGCGTGCGCCTGTCGTCGCTGGCGTCGAGCAAGTGGGCCGACACCGGTGGCGAGAAGTCCAAGTTCGGTTTGTCGGCTGCGCAGCTGATTTCGGTGGTGCAGCGTTTCCGCGATGCCGGCCTGGACCAGGGCATCCGCCTGTTGCACTTCCACATGGGTTCGCAGATCGCCAACCTGGCGGACTACCAGCACGGCTTCAAGGAAGCCATCCGCTACTATGGCGAGCTGCGTGCACTGGGCCTGCCGGTCGACCATATCGACGTCGGCGGTGGCCTGGGTGTGGACTACGACGGTACTCACTCGCGCAATGCCAGCTCGATCAACTACGACATGGATGACTATGCCGGCGTGGTGGTGGGCATGCTCAAGGAGTTCTGCGACGCGCAGGGCCTGCCGCACCCGCACATCTTCTCCGAGAGCGGCCGTTCGCTGACCGCGCACCATGCCATGCTGGTGATCCAGGTGACCGACGTCGAAAAACACAACGACGACGTGCCGACCATCGAAAACAAGGAAGCCCTGCCCGAAACCGTGCAGTGGCTGGCCGACCTGCTGGGCCCGACCGACATCGAGATGGTCACCGAGACCTACTGGCGCGCTACCCACTATATGGGTGACGTGGCGGCGCAGTACGCCGATGGCAAGATCAGCCTGGCCGAGAAAGCCCTGGCCGAGCAGTGCTATTTCGCCGTGTGCCGTCGCCTGCACAACTCGCTGAAGGCGCGCCAGCGTTCGCACCGCCAGGTGCTGGACGAGCTCAATGACAAGCTGGCCGACAAGTACATCTGCAACTTCTCGGTGTTCCAGAGCTTGCCGGATACCTGGGCCATTGGCCAGGTACTGCCGATCATCCCGCTGCATCGTCTGAATGAAGAGCCGATGCGCCGCGCGGTGCTGCAAGACCTGACCTGTGACTCTGACGGCAAGATCAACCAGTACGTCGACGAGCAGAGCATCGAGACCAGCATGCCAGTGCATGCGCTCAATGAGGGCGAGGACTACCTGCTGGGCGTGTTCCTGGTTGGCGCCTACCAAGAGATTCTGGGTGACATGCACAACCTGTTCGGTGATACCGACTCGGTGAACATCTACCAGAATGCCGATGGCAGGGTGTACCACGCCGGTATCGAGACCCACGACACCATCGAAGACATGCTGCGTTACGTCCACCTGTCGCCGGAGGAGTTGATGACTCACTACCGCGACAAGGTCGCCAGCGCGAAGATCACCGCCCGTGAGCGGACGCAGTTCCTCGATGCCTTGCGCCTGGGGCTGACCCGCTCTTCGTACTTGTCTTCGTAATCGCCTGTAAGCCAGCTCCTACAGGGATCGCGATGTCATTGTAGGAGCGGCCTTGCGTCGCGAAATGAGGGCGAAGCCCTCACCGACGTCACACTCGGAAATGATCCGTTCACAGTGTACTGACCTACCGTTGCTACCTTTGAATGCAATGTTCAAAGGAGAACGACATGGACTGTCAAGGCAACCACCGTTTGCGCGTTGGCCGGGTATCCGAACCCGGCCGTCTTTACCTTTTAACGACGGTCACCCGTAAACGCTATCCATTGTTCCTGAACCTCTGGTTCGCCAGAGCCGTCGTCCAACAGTTGCGCTTGAGTGATGAGGCGGGCAGTAGTCGAACGCTGGCATGGATTCTCATGCCAGATCACCTGCATTGGCTGATCGAGCTAAGGGCCAACAGCCTGGGAAGGCTGATGTGTGCGTTCAAGTCCAAAAGCGCTTGTGCTTTGTATCGAGCTGGCGCAGAACGACTGCATATCTGGCAACCGGGTTTTTTTGATCGCGCATTGCGTAAAGAGGAAGATGTCAAAGCGGCTGCGCGATACATCATCGCTAATCCCATTCGTGCGGGGCTGGTAACGCGTGCAGGGCAGTACCCACATTGGGATTGTGTTTGGCTGTAAGTTAGCAGGTGAGGGCTGCGCCCT
>NZ_BNTL01000011.1:0-614 GCF_022179005.1 Pseudomonas sp. PAGU 2196
GAGGGTCGTATGAGCCATGCCGATGAGATTCTTTCGGTAAACAACATCTTCAAAGTGTTCGGCCCCAACCCGAACATGGCCATGGAGATGCTCCGCAAGGGCGCCGACAAGAACGAAATCTTCAGCAAGACCGGCCACGTCGTCGGCGTATTCGATGCAAGCTTTTCCGTCAAACGTGGCGAGATCTTCGTCATCATGGGCCTGTCGGGCTCGGGCAAGTCGACCATGGTGCGGCTGTTCAACCGCCTGATCGAACCCACTTCTGGCAGCATCCACCTCAACGGCCGCGAAATCACCGGCCTGTCCGATAAAGCCCTGCTCGATGTGCGCCGCAAGGAAATGGGCATGGTGTTCCAGTCCTTCGCCCTGATGCCGCACATGAGCGTGCTGCAGAACACCGCCTTCGGCCTGGAAATCGCCGGCGTTGCTGAAACCGAACGCCACCGCCGTGCCCGCGAGGCGCTGAGCCAGGTCGGCCTCGCCGGCCACGAGCACAGCTACCCGCACCAGCTGTCCGGCGGCATGCAGCAGCGCGTGGGCCTGGCCCGGGCGCTGGCCAACGACCCGACCATCCTGTTGATGGACGAAGCCTTCTCGGCCCTCGACCCGCTGAT
>NZ_BNTL01000011.1:672-887 GCF_022179005.1 Pseudomonas sp. PAGU 2196
AGCCGCTGCCAGTGTTCCAGCCTGGCCAACAGCACGCCGTTGCAGTCCCTGAGCCGCCACTGACCCCCGCGAGGTTTGCCCCATGTCCGAATTCAGCCTGCTCGACCCGTTCCAGGCGGCCACCATCCCCCTGGGCGACTGGGTCACCGCTACCCTCAACTTCCTCGTGCACAACTTCCGCGAGGTGTTTCGCGCCATCCGCTGGCCGATCGACC
>NZ_BNTL01000011.1:935-126705 GCF_022179005.1 Pseudomonas sp. PAGU 2196
CTTCGTCACCCTGACCCTGCTGGGGCTGATCGGCGTGTGGTCGGAGTCGATGACCACCCTGGCGCTGGTGCTCACTTCGGTGTTTTTCTGCGCGGTGATCGGCATCCCGCTGGGCATTGTCTGCGCCCGCAGCAACCGCCTGGAAAGCATCATCCGCCCCGTGCTCGATGCGATGCAGACGCTGCCGGCGTTCGTCTACCTGGTGCCGGTGGTGATGCTGTTCGGCATCGGCAACGTGCCGGGCGTGCTGGTGACCATCGTGTTTGCCCTGCCGCCGCTGGTGCGCTTGACCAACCTGGGCATCCGCCAAGTGCCGGAAGACAAGATCGAAGCGGCCCGCGCCTTTGGCTGCACGCCGCGGCAGATGCTGACCCGCGTGCAGCTGCCGCTGGCCACCTCGACCATCATGGCCGGGCTCAACCAGACCCTGATGCTGTCGCTGTCGATGGTGGTGATCGCCTCGATGATCTCGGTCGGCGGCCTGGGCCAGATGGTGCTGCGCGGCATCGGCCGGCTAGACATGGGCCTGGCTACCGTCGGTGGCATGGGGCTGGTGCTGTTGGCGATCTTCCTCGACCGCCTGACCCAAGCCATGGGCGCGCGCACCAATGCCGACCCGAGCCTGCGCTGGTACCACACCGGCCCGGTGGGCCTGGTGCTGCGCCTGTGTGGCGCGGCGCAACCACAAGGGCAGCGCAAGGCCGCCTGAAACACCGCGTTCTATCTGCCGCAACCCTCGACAACAACCCGAAAAGGTACGCGAAGATGTACGAGTCCCCGTTCACCCGTCGTTTGCTTCAGTGCGCTTGTGCCATGGCACTTTCCGTGACGTGCCTGGGCGCCAGCGCCTCCACCGACAAGCCAGGGGAGGGGGTGAAGATAACCCCGTCGTTCCCTTCGGTGGATGAAGAACGCTTCCGCGGCGAAATCGCCATGCAGGGCCTGCGCGAATTGGGCTACAACGTGCAGAAACCCAAGGAAACCGAATACGCCACGATGATTCTGGCAGTCGGCTACGGCGACGCCGACTTCAGCGTCAACCTGTGGGACAAGCTGCACGCTAGCTTCTACGAGAAGGCCGGCGGCGACCAGAACATGGTCAAGGCCGGCGATATCATGCCTGGCGTGTTGCAGGGCTACCTGATCGACAAGAAAACCGCCGATCAATACAACATCAAGTACATCACCGACCTGAAAAAGCCCGAGCTGGCCAAGCTGTTCGACACCGACGGCGATGGCAAGGCCGACCTGACCGGTTGCAACCCCGGCTGGGGCTGCGAACTGGTCATCGCCCACCACATGAAGGCCTATGACCTGGACAAGACCGTGCACGTCAACCAGGGGTCGTATTTCGCTTTGATGGCCGACACCATCACCCGCTTCAAGGAAGGCAAACCGGTGCTTTATTACACCTGGGTACCCCAGTGGGTGGCCGGGGTGATGGTGGAGGGGCGCGACGTGGTGTGGCTGCAAGTGCCCAACACCGACTTGCCGGGCGGCGGCAACAGCGTCGATACCACGTTCGAGGGCAAGAACCTGGGCTTTGCGGTGGACAAGGTCGAAGCGGTGCTCAACCGAGGGTTCGCCGACAAGAACCCGGCGGCACTGAAGTTTCTGTCGCTGGTGCAGATCAGCGCGGCGGACGAGAGCGCGCAAAACCTCAAGATGCAGAACGGCGAGAAGAACCTGAGCGACATTCAGCGCCACGCCCAGGCGTGGATTGCAGCGCATCGTCAGCAGTTTGATCAATGGCTGCAGGCCGCGCGAGCGACGGCGGTGCAAGCCAGCAACTAGCGGCGCCACCTTGCAGGTGGGTGATTCTTCCAACACTACGATCAAGGAAGCCCTCGCACCATGATGACTTCGCCGTTCTCGATCCCCGCCCAGTCACGCCGTATCGACCCGTCGCGCCAGCGTGCTGCCGCGCTCAGGGCCGACGGCTCGGTCGATGACAACGACCGCAGCGAAATCGGCCCGACCCCTTTGGCGTTCGCCGAGTGGGCCGCGCTCGGCCTGCAGGTGCCGCAGTTGGCGACGATGCGTGAGTACCGCCTGCAACGCATCTGCGAGCAGCTCGTGGCCCGTGACCTCGGCGGCATTCTGCTATTCGATCCGTTGAACATCCGCTACGCCACCGACAGCACCAACATGCAGCTGTGGACCACCCACAACCCCGCCCGTGCCTGTTTCGTCGCTGCCAGCGGGCATGTGGTGCTGTGGGATTTTCATGGCTGCGACCACCTCTCGGCACACCTGCCTTTGGTGCGTGAGCTGCGCAGTGGCGCGTCGTTCTTCTACTTCGAAACGGGCGAGCGTACCGACGAACATGCCCGGCGTTTTTGTGCCCAGGTCGACGAACTGCTACGAACCCATGCCGGCGACAACCGCCGCTTGGCCGTGGACCGCATCGAGGTTGCCGGCCTGCGAGCCCTGGACGCCTTGGGCGTGCAGGTGCACAACGGCCAGGCGGTGACCGAGTTCGCGCGTTTGATCAAGGGCCCCGATGAAATCCTCGCCATGCGCTGCGCGGTGGCTTCCTGTGAAGCTGCCATCGCCGAAATGCGCCAGGCCATGCGCGCCGGGGTAACCGAGAACGACGTCTGGGCGGCATTGCACAGCGGCAATATCCGCCGTGGCGGCGAGTGGATCGAAACCCGCATCCTCAGCTCCGGCCCGCGTACCAACCCGTGGTATCAGGAGTCCGGCCCACGGGTGCTGAGCGACGGCGACCTGCTGTCGTTCGACACCGACCTGATCGGCGTGTACGGCTTTTGCGTCGACATGTCGCGCAGCTGGATGTGTGGCGGGCTTGAGCCGACGGCCGAGCAAAAACGCCTGTATCGAATCGCCCATGAGCACATCCAGGTCAACGCCGACATGGTCAAGCCTGGCGTGCGCTTCTCCGAGCTCACTCGTAACGGGCATCGCCTGCCAGAAAGCTGCCGTGCCCAGCGTTATGGGGTGATGTTCCATGGGGTGGGGCTGTGCGACGAGTATCCCTGCATTCGTTACCCGGAAGACTTCGACGCCTACGGTTACGAAGGGGAACTGCAGCCTGGCATGGCGCTGTGCGTAGAGGCCTATGTCGGGGAGGTAGGAGGGCGTGACGGGATAAAACTGGAGAACCAGCTGCTGGTGACGGAGACGGGGTATGAAGTGCTGACCCATTACCCGTTCGAAGACAGTTTTCTCGCCGAGTGACTGAAGCGGCCCGGGCCCGCTTGGCGGCCCCGGGTCGGTGCAGCGTAGGGGTTATCCGTTCAGCTCGGCGTCGGCCAGGGGTTGCGCCTGCTTGCTCGCAGACTTCTTCTCCTGCACCACTATGTAGAACTCCTCGCCGTGTTTCACCGCGCCATACAGCACGGCCTTTTCGATCAGCTCAGTGCCACGCAGGTGGCGCAGCATCATCGGGTCCTTGCGCAGGTCGCGGTACAGCGCCAGGCACAGCAGCACCATCACCACGACAAAGGGCAGCGCCACCACGATGGTCAGGTTCTGCAGCCCGGTAAGCGCTTCGCCGGGGTCGCGTGGGTCGCCGATCGCCAGCATGATCGCCGCCACCGTGCCGGTCAGTGCCCCCCAGAAGATCACGGTGCGCCGTGATGGCGTAGTGGTGCCGTGCTCCGACAGGGTACCCATGACCAGCGACGCGGCATCGGCACCGGAGACGAAGAAGATACCCACCAGGATCATCACCAGCACCGAGGTCACCGAGGCCAGCGGGTAGCTGTCCAGCAACTGATAAAGGGCATGGTTGCTGTTCACGGCGCCATTGACCAGGGCGAAGCTGCCTTCGCGCAGGGCGTCGATGGCGGCACCGCCGAAGATGGTGAACCACACCAGGCTGACCAGGCTCGGTACCAGCAGCACGCCGGTGACGAATTGGCGGATGGTGCGGCCGCGGCTGATGCGGGCAATGAACATGCCGACGAAAGGCGTCCAGGAGATCCACCAAGCCCAGTAGAACACTGTCCAGCCGGCCAGCCAGCTGTCCATCTGCTCACCACCGCTGGCGTTGGTGCGGGCCATCATCTCTGGCAGCATCTTGATGTAGATGCCGATGGAGGTGGGCAGCAGGTTGAGCATCAACAGCGTCGGGCCAACCAGGAACACAAACACCGCCAGCACCAGCGCCAGCACCATGTTGGTGTTGGACAGCCACTGGATGCCTTTGCCGATGCCAGAGACCGCAGAGGTGACGAAGGCGATGGTCAGCAGGGTGATGATCGAGATGTAGAACAGCTTGCCGGGGCTCTCGATCCAGCCGTTGTATTCCAGGCCACCGGCGATCTGCAGGGCGCCAAGGCCGAGCGAGGCGGCAGATCCGAACAAGGTGGCGAAAATCGCCATCATGTCGATCACACGGCCAATCGGGCCGTTGGCGTGTTTACCGATCAGGGGCCGGAAGGCAGTGGAAATCAGCTGCGAGCGACCGCGTCGGAACGTGCCGTAAGCGATCACCAGGCCAACGATGGCATACATGGCCCAGGGGTGCAGGGTCCAGTGGAACAGGGTGGTGGCCATGGCCACCTGCATGGCTTCGCTCGATTGCCCGGTGGTCGACCCGGGAGGCGGCGACACGTAATGCGACAAGGGTTCGGCAACGCCGAAGAACATCAGGCCGATGCCCATACCGGCGCTGAACATCATGGCCACCCAGGAAACCGTGCGGAACTCTGGCGCTTCGCCATCACGCCCCAGCGGAATTCTGCCGTAGCGGCTGGCGGCCAGCCACAGCACGAAGATGACGAACACGGTCGAAGTAAGTACGAAAAACCAGCCAAAGTTGAGAATGACCCAGGATTGTGCCGAGGACGCGCTGGCGGCCAGGCTGGCCTGGCTGATGAAGCCCCAGATGACGAAGCCGATGGCCAGGATGCTGGTGATGCCAAAGACGATCCAGTCGATCTTGCCCTCGAGGTGCCGGTCCTGGCGCGCTTCTGCAGTCTTCGAGGGGTCCGTCACGCCAAGGTCGAGCGTTTCGGTAATGTGTTCCTTTGCCATGAATGGTGTTGCCCCTTTGTGGCTTACCTGCGCGTGCAGGCTTGTTGTTGTGGGCTGCCGGGGTCGATGACGGTCTCGGCGGGGGAGTCTTGCCGGGCCGATTATCCTGTGCCAGTCACAGCGCTTCCTGTCCCGAATGCGCCGTGGGGCATCCATTGAACGACCTGTTTAATACTTTTAGTTCCGGGGGCGATGGCCCTATTTGTCCCGCGTTCTGGTACCCTGATGGGCATTACCCTGGCCCGCACTCCCGAGCACCGTAGAAGCGGCGCTGCCTGCGAGCCTGGCCTTATCAGGAAACGGAGATTCGTCAATGGCCACTGACCGTGTGAGCCTGATTCATTTCGATAAATTGAGCATGAGCCCTGCCGCTGCCCAACGGTTCCAGACTGCCCTCGATGCCCTGGAAACACTCAAGCTGCAGGACCGGTACGTGTACCTCGTTGCTCCTTATCTGGGTGATATCGCCGACGCCTCTGACCGTGAGCAACTGAAAACTGCCGAGGCACAGTGCGTTCGCGTGGTGGAGGAACTGTTGGCCGCCAAGTCGATTACCAAGGCCAAGTCCGAAGAGCTTCGCAAAGTCTTTGAAGAAGCCGCCGAACGTGTGCGCGCTGAAATGCCCGCCTGAATGTTGGTCTTGAGCGTGTAATGGCCAAAGACATCGACAACCCCTGCGTCTCGCTTTGCCAGCTCAACAGCGAGCTGTGCGTAAGCTGTGGCCGCTCCCGCGAAGAAATCCGCAAGTGGCGCGGCATGAAGCGCCCTGAGAAAATGGCTACCGTGCAGCGCGCGGCCACGCGGATGAAGGCCATCGTCAAGAAGAACGCGAAACGGCAGAATGCCGACTGACCGTTGTCTGCTGCCTCAACACTCAACTCTCTGAACGTTAAATCGAGCCTGGAAAATGGATTCTCACTCGCTTCTTGCCTTTACCCTGGTCGCTGCGATCGCCATCGCCAGCCCTGGCCCTGCAACGCTGATGGCGATCAACAACAGCCTGGCCCACGGGCAGCGCAGCGCTGTCTGGTCCTCGCTGGGCAATGGTTCGGGGCTGTTCTGCCTGTCGGCAGCGGCCATGCTCGGGTTGGGCGCCTTGTTGGCCAGCTCTGAAGTTCTTTTCAATGCGGTCAAGATCATCGGTGCCGCGTACCTGTTCTACCTCGGCGCACGGCAGTTGTTGAAGAAAGGCCCGATGCTCGAGGCGGGGGCTGACGCCGGGGTGGCCAAGCAGCGCCCGACGCCGATGAAGCTGTACAAATCGGCGTTCCTGACGGCGGTGACCAACCCCAAGGCGACCATGTTCTTCACGGCGCTGTTCCCGCAGTTCATCGATCAGGGTGCAGCGTTGCTGCCGCAGTTCCTGATCCTGACCGGGATCTTTGTCGCCTTGTCGCTCGTTTCGCTGACCCTTTACGCCGCGCTGGCCTCGCGGGCCAAGGGTGTGTTGACCCGGCCCAGCCTTTCGCGCTGGGTGAGCCGGGTGGTGGGGACGACCTTCATTGGCTTCGGTGCGGCCATTTTGACGATGCGTCGTCAGGCCGCGTAAAGGTTAACCGCAGGGCCCTCAAACCCGTGTATGCATTTGCAGCAAGCACCCTGAGTCCGGTGCATTGCCCAACGCTTCGAGTTTCAGGGCCTGCCGCGCACTGGTGATGAACAAGGTAGCGCCTGCTTCCCCGCCAAAGCACAGGTCTGTAGGGCACGGCACCGGCAGGCCGATCATGCGGTCCAGATTACCGTCGGCATCGAAGCGTGCCACGCTCCAACCGTCCAGTTGGGTGGTCCACACCCCACCTTCACTGTCCAGCGCCAAACCGCCAAGCCGGCCACCCCCCAGGGGCAGCGATGCGAGCCTGCGCACGCTGCTGCTGCCCGGCTGCAGCAGCAGGATGTCACCGGCTTCCGGGGCCAGTGCATACACCGCTGTGCCCTTGGCGTCCCAACGGAAGGCACTGACTTGCTCCGGTAGCGACCAGCCATGGCGCAACTCGCCCTCAGCACTCAGTTCGCCGATCAGGCAACCACTGGCAGTCTTCGCGCACGCCCACAAGGCCCCCGAAGGGTGCGTGGCCAACGCCAGCAGACGGCTGCCGAGCAGGTCCTGACGCGGGTGCTCATGGCCTTCCCAGTCGACCAACGACCACCCGCCAGCCTGGGCCACCAGCAGCCCGTCGGGGTGCAGCTCCATGCCGCGTACCGGCAGGTCAAGGCGCGTCAGCTGGCGGCTGGTGTGCCCGTCCCAGCAGTGGATCGCCGGTGCCAGGGTGTCGGCCCAGTACAAGCGCTTCTGGCCCGCATGCCAGCGCGGAAACGCGCCATGGAATGCCCACGGCCCGGGTACCACGCTGAGTTCGCCCGCGGCTTGCGGTGCGCTGTCGGGGCGCAATTGCTCGCCTACCCGGCGTGCGGCCTCGGCCAGCTCAGGGCCGAGCAGTGTCAGGCGTTCCAAGGTCAGCCGGTAGGCTGGCCCTGCGACACTCAGGGCGCCACGCACCTGACCTTGCTTGTCGACGATCGGTGCGGCGACGCAGCGCACACCCAGGCGGATTTCCTCGTCGTCCAGGGCGTAGCCGCGGGTCTGGGTGATCTGCAGCTCAGCCAGCAGCCGACGACGGTCAGTGATGGTCAGAGGGGTCAACGGTGCCAAAACCAGCCCCTTGAGAATTTCATCGCGAGCGGCTGCAGGCAGCGCCGACAGAATCGCCTTGCCTTGCCCCGTGCAATACACCGGCTTGCCTTGGCCGAGGCTGGCCGCCGAGCGTTGGGTATGCGCGCCCTCGCAGCGCTCCAGCGATAACACCTGGTTGCCATCGAGCACCGCCAGGTACGAGGTCTCCCCGGTAAGGTCGCGCAGCGCGCGCAGTTCTTCGCTGGCCGCCGCCACCAGGTCAGGTTCAAGGTAGGCGTTACGGACCATCTCCAGGTAGTTGAAACCCAGGCGATAGACCTTGCGGGTCGGGTCGCGGCGGATCATGCCGCGCTCCACCAAGGTGGCGATGATGCGGTACAGCGTGGTGCGCGGCAGCGGTACTTGCTCGGCCAGTGCAGCCTGGCTGATGCCCGAAGCGGTAGCGCCAATGGCTTGCAAAACATCCAGGGCTTTTTCCAGTGCTGCGGTGCCTTCACCCGTTTTCATTGTTTTCCCACCCTTTGGAACTCGGTTGCCAAGGGGCACAGTCTGCCTCTTTTCAGCGGGATTTTCCGCCATAGAATCAGCCTCAGCAGGGCTTGAAGCGATTATGTGTCCCACATTGTGGGATTCCGCCTGGGCCGATCATCGGATGAACCCGCGAGGAGAACCTACAACAATGTCCGTCATCCATAACTACGCCGATGCCCACGAGAGCGTCTCAGCCAAACAGGTCGAGGTGAGCGACGAGGTGCTTGCCAAGCTCGCCACGTGCAGCAGCGGCTCGCTGACCACTCAACTGTTCAAGCGTGGCTTCCGCCAGCCGGCGCTGGTTGGCTTGCGTGCCATGACCCGTGATGTAAAACCGTTCGCCGGGCGTGCCTTCACCATGCGCTTCATCCCGGCCCGTGAAGACATCGACACCTATTCGACCATGACCACCAAGCCCAATGACGACAACCTGCAATGGGTGGGTGTGGAGCAGATTCAACCGGGTGACGTGCTGGTCATCGACAGCCGCAACGACCCGGCTGCCGCCTCGGCCGGCAATATTCTGGTAACCCGCCTGCTGGCCCGGGGGGCCAAGGCCATCGTCACCGATGGCGCACTGCGCGATGGCAGCGAGATCGCTGCCATGAACCTACCGGCCTATGCCCGGGAAATTACCGCCACCACGCGTATCTCCTACCACCACGTGGCCGACCTTCAGGTCCCGATCGGTTGTGCCGGCGTGGCCGTGTACCCCGGCGACATCATCGTCGGTGATGCCGATGGCCTGACCGTGGTGCCTGCGCACCTGGCCGAGGAACTGGCCGAGGTGTGCAGCGTGCAAGACGACATCGAGCACTACCTGGCCATGCGCATCGCGGCCGGCGAAGCGCTGTGGGGCGTGTACCCGCCGAGCCCGGCGTCGGTCTCCGACTACCATGCCTGGGTTGCCGCTGGCCGCCCGGCGATCCCGTCGATCATCACCCAGCAGGGGGCCTGAACCATGGCCGAGCACAAGCATGCGCAACTGATCCGCCGTTATTTCGCTGCCTGCAACGCAGGTGATTACGACCAACTGGTGTCCTGCTTCACGCCTGACGCGGTGCACTACTTTCCGGCGGGCTTGCCAGAAATCCCTTGGCGCAGCGCAGACACCATCGCCCGCAAATGGGTGTGGTGCGTTGAGCAACTGGGCTCGCAGTGGACCATCGAAAAGATCCTGGTCAGCCATGACAGCGACGAAGCGGTGATCGAGTGGACCCACTGGAAGCGCAAGCTCGGCACTGCGGTGCGTGGGGACGAGTGGTACCTGTTCGATGAGCAGACCGGGTTGATCAAGGAAATCCGCGCCTATTACGCCTCGCCAGCGCAGCAGGACGTGGAAATCAACGAACTGGTCGATTTCGACTACGTCGGCCGTGGCTATCACCTGGAGCCGAAGGCTCGTTGAGCACGGTGGCTGCACTGAACGATTCAGGAGTAAAGCAATGACCTCTCATCAAGACCCCAACCTGGCCGCCATCGACGCCATCGTGGCCAAATCTGCTGCCGCTGCGCACGTTTGGGCTGACGCCAGCGCCAGCCAGCGCGCCACGTTGCTGCGCGGCCTGGCCGATGCGCTGGAGCAGCACCAGCCGGACCTGGTCGCTATCGCCGACCGTGAGAGCGGGCTGGGCGAGGCACGCCTCAACGGTGAAGTCGCCCGTACCGCGTTTCAGCTGCGCGGCTTTGCCACTGAAGTGGAAGCCGGCGTGCCTTACCGCCGAGTCGACGATGCCGCAGTGGCGGGTGCTCCTCCCGCTGGCCGCCCACGGCTGTCACGTATCCAGCGGCCATTGGGCCCGGTGGCGATGTTTTCAGCCAGCAACTTCCCGTTCGCGTTCTCGGTGCTCGGGGGGGACACCGCCTCGGCGCTGGCTGCCGGCTGCCCGGTGGTGGTCAAGCCGCACGCCGGCCACCCTGAACTGTCTCGCGCCGTATTCACCTTGGCGGCGGCCGTGGTGCGTGCCCAGGGCCTACCGGAAGGCCTGCTGACCTTGGCCGAAGCCCCCAATCGCGCCGCGGGTACCTACCTGGTGCAGCACCCCTCGATTGCCGCAGTGGCGTTCACCGGGTCCTACCAAGGCGGCAAAGCCTTGTGGCAGGCGGCCAATGCCCGTGCTCGCCCGGTGCCGTTCTTCGGTGAGCTGGGGGCGATCAACCCGTTGGTGGCGCTGCCATCCGCCCTGCAGCACGACAGCGAAGGCCTGGCCAAGACCCTGGCCGCCTCCATCACCCTTGGCTGCGGCCAGTTCTGCACAAGCCCCGGCGTGATCGTGCTGCTGGATTCGCCGCTCAGCCAGCGCTTCATCGCTCAATTGGCCGAAGCCATTGCGCCAATCCGCACGCACCGTATGCTCACCCCCGGCATGCAGCAAGGCTTTGAGGCCGCTGCCGCCAGCGTGGCCGAGCATGCCCGGCCGTTGTTCGCGCAGCAGCCCGAGGGTGCCGGCCCGGCGCCGCGGCTGTTTGCCACCGACGCGGCCGCTTTCATTGCCAATGCGCACTTGCGTGAAGAGATGTTCGGCCCGGCCGCGTTGGTCGTCACCGCGCAGTCGATCAGCCACGTCGCCGACGTGCTGGATGCGGTGGGCGGTACCCTGACCACCACGCTGTGGGGCCTGGACGCCGACAGCGAGGACAACCGCCGGTTGTTGCGTGCTGCGCAGCGGGTATCCGGGCGGGTATTGTTCGCCGGCGTGCCCACCGGTGTTGCCGTGTGCCATGCCCAGCAGCATGGCGGGCCATGGCCGGCCTCCACTGCACCACAGACCACCTCGGTGGGTTTTGCGGCCATCGAGCGGTTCTTGCGCCCGGTCGCCTTGCAGGACGCACCGGCCTGGGTGCTGGGGTGAGGAGGGCAGGGCGATGATGCGACATATCGTGTTGTTCCGCCGGCTGGCCGGGGTGGATGCCCAGCCTGAACTGGAAGGCAGACTGGTGGCTCGGATGCGCGGCCTCACGGAAGAAATCGACTTCATTCGCGACTGGAGAGTCGCCGCTAACGAACTGGATCGGCCGATCTGCTGGGACTACATCCTCGAGTCCAGCTTCGACGATGCCCAGGCCGTGCAGCGTTACCTGCCACACCCGGCGCACCAGGCCCTGGTCGCCGAGCTTAAACAGTACTTCGAGTGGGTAGCGGTGGATTACAGCGTCTAGACCTCTGATCAGCGCCCGGCTCGCTGACGGGGCCAGGCGCTATAACAAAAAAGATCCGGCATCACAGGTGCCGGGCGGAGTCGTACATGAACAAGAAAAAGAACTACCGCTGGACGATCCTGACCCTGTTGTTTCTGGCCATGATCATCAACTATGTCGATCGCGCTGCCTTGTCGATCGCCATGCCTTTCATTACCCAGGAATACCACCTCACGCCCGCCGAGAAGGGCATGATTTTCAGCAGCTTCTTCTTCGGTTACGCGCTGTTCTGTTTCGTCGGTGGCTACTTGGCCGACCGTTACGGCCCCAAACGCGTACTGACCTGGTCCATGAGCTTCTGGTCGGTGCTGTGTGGCTCCACCGCCCTGGCGTTCAACTTCTGGTCGCTGCTGATCGTTCGCGCCCTGTTTGGTGTAGGTGAAGGGCCGGTTTCGACCACGGCCAACAAGACAGTGAACAGCTGGTTCCCGATCAAGGAGCGTGCCCGCGCCATTGGTATCAACCAGGCGGGCGGCCCGTTGGGCGGCGCCTTGGCCGGGCCCATCGTCGGTTTCCTCGCGTTGTGGCTGGGCTGGCGAGTGGCCTTCGTGGTCATCGCAGTGATTGGCGTGCTCTGGGCCATTGCCTGGTGGCGCATGGCAGCGTCCACGCCAAAGGAACACCCGCAGGTTTCGGCCGAAGAACTGGCGCTGATCAACGAGGGCCGCGAAGCCCCCGTGACCGCCGTGGAGGAGGCGCCGCGCACGCCGGTTTTGCAGATCATCCTGCAGCGTTCGGTGCTGGTCACCGGTGTCTCGCTGTTCTGTTACAACTACATTCTGTATTTCTTCATGACCTGGTTCCCCAGTTACCTGATCGACGCCAAGGGCATCGACCTGAAGGCCATGAGTATTGTCACCGCGTTGCCATGGCTGGTGGGCACTGTCGGCTTCGTCTGCGGTGGGCTGCTGATCGACTGGGTGTTCAAACGCACCGGCAAGCAACTGTTTTCGCGCAAGGTGGTGCTGGTTACGTGCCTGCTGATTGCGGCAGTGTGCATCGGTTTGACCGGGCAGGTGCAAAGCGTGACCAGTACGGTCGCGGTCATGACCGTGGCGATCGGCTTCTTGATGCTGACTGCGCCGGCGTACTGGTCGTTGATCCAGGATGCCGTGCCCGATCATCAGGTCGGTACGGCAGGTGGTTTCATGCACGGGCTGGCCAACCTTTCGGGCATCGTTGCGCCGACCGTGACCGGGTTCATTATCCAGTCCACCGGCACCTACGCCAGCGGCTTTGGCCTGGCGGCGGCGCTTGGGGTTGTAGGGGCCTTGATCGTCGCCTTGTTCGTCGGCCAGAAACCGGCAAAACAGGCAGCCGCCGCCGCTACCGCTTGACTTGATTGCACCTCCAGCGGGGCAACCCGCTGGGCTTTTGCACTTCACACGTTTTTGGGAATTCGCCATGCCTACGCTTCTTATCACCGGCGCCGCCGGTATCGTCGGAACCGCGCTGCGCCCTTACCTGCGCGAGCGTTTCACCCTGCGCCTGCTGGACCGTAGGCCGGTCACCGAGTTGAGCGCAGGCGAAGTTGCGCTGGTCGGCGACCTGACCGACCCGGCCTTCGTCCGCCAAGCCACCGAAGGCGTTGACGCGGTGCTTCATCTGGCCTGCGCCCACGGCACCGACATTCACTTTCAGAGCACAGTGCAGCCCAACTACCATGCCACCCTGTACTTGCTCGAGGCCGCGCAACGGGCTGGCGCCAAGCGCTTCGTGTTTGCCAGCAGCCACCATGTGCTGGGCCAGTACCACAGCCAGGCGGCCACTCATTTCGACGACAGCCCGGTGGCCCCGGACAGTTACTACGCCTTGAGCAAAGTGTTTGGCGAAGCGGCCTGCGCCATGTTTTCCCAGCGCAGCGACCTGGCCACATTCGTCGTGCGCATCGGCAATGCCGACCCCAAGGTGGCCGACGCCCGTCGGCTGCGCTTGTGGACCAGCGCCCGCGACCTGGCGCAGTTGGTGCTGATCGGCCTGGAGCACCCGCAGGTGCGTCACGAGATCGTCTATGGCGTGTCGGAGTGCCCGGATGCGTTCTTCCATAACCGCCGCGCCCGTGCGCTGGGCTATTGCCCCCAGGATAATGCCAGCGATCATCTGGCCGACGACTTCCTGGCCTACGAGGCCATGGCGCCGGTTGGCTCTGGCCGTGATCACGTTGGGGGGGCCTACGCCGGTGTGCCTTTGGCCAGTGTTCTGGAGCAAGCATGAAAATCGTCCGTATCGATACCCAGGTCGTGGAAATTCCTTTCCAGGATGGCGGCAAGGGCCTGGGCATCACGCCGACCACCTGGCACACGCTGGAAAACGTGCTGATTCGATTGGAAGACGAGCAGGGTAACGTCGGCTGGGGCGAAGCCTTTGGCTACTTCGTCGCCGATGCCACCAAGGCCCTGATCGATCGCCTGATTGCGCCGCTGCTGCTGCACCGCCAGGTCGATGACATCGCCGCCTTTAACCGCGAACTGCAGTTGCGGTTGCACCTGTTCGGGCGCTATGGGGTGACGATGTTTGCCATTTCCGGGGTCGATATCGCCCTGTGGGACCTCGCCGCCCGCCGCGAGGGCGTGCCCTTGCATCGACTGCTGGGCCAAGCCCACCGCGAGCAGGTGCCAGCCTATGCCAGCCTGGTGCGTTATGCCGATGATGAGGTGGCCCCGGCGATCTGCGAAAAGGCATTGCGCATGGGCTTTGGTGACATCAAGTTGCATGAGGTGACGTTGCCAGAGATCGCCGCCTGCCGCGACGCCGTTGGCAACGACATACCGCTGGCGACCGACGTCAACTGCGCCTGGACAGCTGTGGACACCCGTGCCTGGCTGCCAGCATTGGCGGACCTGCAACTGGCCTGGCTGGAAGAGCCGATATTCCCACCGGAAGATTTCGCCACGTTGGCCAGCTTGCGCGGCCAGGGTGTGCCGTTGTCGGCAGGCGAGAACTGGTGCACTGCCGTGCAGTTCGAGCAGGCGCTGGTGGCAGGTGCGGTCGATTCGATCCAGCCCAGCGTGACCAAGGTCGGGGGTATTTCCGAATGCCTGCGCATCGCCGCGCTCGCCGACCAGCACAACGCCGTGGTATTGCCGCACTGCCCGTACTTCGGCCCCGGCCTGATCGCCACCTTGCACCTGGCGGCGGTGCAACAGCGCGTGCCACAAGTGGAGTACCTGTTCGTCGAACCGGCGGCCTGGTTGTACCCGGTCGAGCAACTGCGCCAGGGCAACCTGTTGCAGATTCCGCAGGGCCCCGGCCTTGGCCTGGACATCGACGTGCAAGTCGCCGAGCGCTACCGCCGCTGACGCTGGCGCGTATCCCGTAATTGCTCCCCTCCGCTGTGCCACGGCGCGGCGGCAGGGGCGACGTGTGCCCGTGAAGGGGCATCGGAGGTCCTATGCAACCGTTGGTTCTGAGCAACGCGACCTGGTCTGTCGGGCTGCTTCCTGCCTGGGGTGGACGTATCGCCCACCTGCGTGCCGAGGGGCTCGACGTGCTGCTGCCGATCTCGGCCGAGCACTTCGACCCGCTCGACTGGCCGCGGGCTGGCGCGTACCCGCTGGTGCCGTACTCCAACCGTATTCGCAATGCCCAACTGCAGTTTGCAGGGCAGGCCTATACATTGCCGGCTCACCCCGCAGCGCGGCCGCACACCTTGCATGGGGTGGCGCACACACTGGCGTGGCACGTGCTGGAACCCTGTGCCGGGCAGTTGACCCTTGCCTGCGATTACCAAGGCGAGCACTGGCCCTGGGCATTTCGTGCCGAACAGCGTTTCGTGCTCGAAGGCAATCGCTTGAGCATCGTCCTGGCGCTGCTCAACCAGGGGGATTCCCCCATGCCTGCGGGCCTGGGGCTGCACCCGTATTTTCAACGTCATGCGGGGCTGAAAGTACGTTACCAGGTTGGGCGGGAATGGCAGATCGATGATCAGTACCTGGCTACCGGCGGCTTTCGGCAGGCCACGCAGCCTGTGTCGATCGACGCCGATGACGCCCAGGCGTTGGCGCACTACCAGTCCTGCTGGGATGGGCTACTGGAACTCGATTACCCGGCGGGCAGCCTCAAACTGCAGGCAAGCCCACCCCTGAGCCATTTCGTTGCCTTTGCCCCGCCCGGCAGCCGCTACCTGTGCCTGGAGCCGGTTTCGCACCTGGCCAATGCCTTCAACCAGCCTGAACGGGCCTGGGACGATACCGGCACCCAGGTGCTGGGCCCTGGTCAGCGGCTTGAAGCCACCCTCGAATTTACCTGGCAGCGACGCTGACAGCTTTGCCGACCGCTGTACCCGACACCCACAATAAAAGAGAACAACAACAATGAAACTCTCCTCGACTGGAGCGGGCTTCGCTCGCGCTGCAAAACCCTTGTCGCTGCTGCTCGGGCTGGGCCCACTGTGTGCCCAGGCGGCCTTTCTGGAGGACGGCAAGGCCAACCTGACATTGCGCAACTTCTACTATAACCACGACCTGCGCGACTCCACCAAGCCTGCGCAGTCCAAGCTGGAGGAGTGGGCCCAGGGCTTCATCCTCAAAGGTGAGTCCGGTTACACCGACACCACGGTCGGGGTGGGCGTGGACGTTTATGCCGGCCTGGGACTAAAACTGGATTCATCGCCATCGCGCAGTGGCTCGGCGCTGCTGCCGGGCGCCTACAACCGTGCGGGTGGGCCCCGCAATGCTGACCCGCGTTCGGCTGACGAGTTTTCCGAGGCTACGGCAGCGGTCAAATTCAAGTATTCGAAAACCGAGTTGAAGGTGGGCGGGCTGTTCCCCAAAATCCCCCTGGTCAGCTCCGGCGATGCGCGCTTGCTGCCGCAGTTTTTCGAAGGCGCGATGCTCGATATACGCGAACTGGACAACCTCGATATTGGCCTGGGCCAGATGCGCAAGGTCAACCAGCGCGAGTTTGCCGGCGCTCGCGACATTCAGGTGGGCAACTACTACAGCGTGTTCAGTGACCGCTTCGACTACTTGGGCGGTACCTGGCGCGCGACCCCGCAGACGTCGCTGGGGCTGTGGACCGGTCGCCTTGCCGACGTCTACCAGCAAACCTTGTATACCGGCACCCAGGCGTTCAAGGCCGGCGACTGGAACCTTTCCGGCACTTTCAACTACCTCGATACTGGCGAGTCGGGCAGTGAGAAGGCTGGCAATCTCGATAGCCGCATGACTTCGGCGATGCTCAGCGCCAACCTCAAAGCCCAGACGTTCCGCCTCGGCTATCAATACAACGCAGGCGACAGCGCCTTGCCGTTCATTCATGACACTGACCTGCCGGGGGTTGCCAACGCCGTACAGGTGCTGCGCTTCGACCGTGCCCAGGAGCGCTCGTGGCAGGCCCGCTACGACCTTGATTTCGCCGCCCTCGGCGTACCGGGGCTGACGGCGTTCGCCCGTTATGTGCGCGGGGACAACTTCAAGGTGGCGGGGGAGGATGGCAGTGAGTGGGAGCGCAACCTGGATGTCACCTACGTGATCCAGAGCGGGCCGCTGAAGAACCTGGCGTTGCGCTGGCGCAACGTCGAACTGCGCGGAGATGCGACCGGGCGGCGCGACGAGAACCGCGTGATCATTGCCTATACCTTGCCGCTGTTTTGAGCCTTTGGCATGGGGCTGCTTTGCAACCCTTTCGCGACGCAAGGCCGCTCCCACAAGGGATCGCGATCTCCTGTAGCAGCGGCCTTGTGCCGCGAAAGGGGCGCAACGCGCCCCCAGCAATCCCGAACCGATTCACAACCCCCCAGGAAGACACCAGTGCCCCAGCCCTTGGACCCCGCCATGCAGGCCTACATCGACAACAGCAAGCGTTTCACCGCGACCGACAACAGCCTGGCCGCCCGACGCTCGGCATTCCTGCAAGCCTGCCGCAATTGCACACCGCCACCGCCTGAAGGCTGGGGTATCAAGGACATCGACCTGCAGGGCCTGCGCCTGCGCTGCTATCAACCCGCCGGCCCGGCACCGGAAGGTGGCTGGCCAACGCTGCTGTACCTGCACGGCGGTGGCTGGGACCTGGGTAACCTCGACACCCACGACTGGTTCGCTTACGCCCTGGCGCGCCGGGCACCGATCGCCATCGTCGCGGTCGAGTATCGGCTGGCGCCAGAGCATGCCTACCCTGCACCGCTGGAGGACTGCCTGAAGGTGTGGTCGGCGTTGCGCAGTGGCCAGGTCGATGCGCGCCTCAGCCAGGCCCGCTTGATGGTCGCCGGCGACAGCGCAGGCGGCACCCTGGCGGCCGGCTTGTGCAGGGTACTGCGCCGTGACGGCCAGCCGCAGCCAGTGGGGCAATTGCTGGTGTACCCGGTACTGACTGCCCGGCGGCAGTTGCCGTCGATGCAGCAGCATGCAGAGGCACCGATGATGACGGTGGCGGGGCTGATGAAGTCCCTAGAAGGGTTTCTGCCGGTCAAGGCCGACCGTGATGACCCCTGCGCGATGCCGTTGGAGGCGGATGACTTCGCTGGGCTGGCCCCGGCCTGGGTGCTGGTGGCCAGTGTCGACCCACTGCGCGATCACGGCATCGCCTACTGTGACGCGCTTGCGGCGCATGGGGTGCAGGCCGATGCCTGGGTAGGCCAGGGGATGGTGCATTCCAGCCTGCGCGCCTTCGGGGTGGCTGAGGTCGAGCAGGCTTGGGACCGAATGGCCGCACAGTTGCTACAGTGGGCGCAGGGCACCCTCGATTCCGCCGACGGCGGGGCATCTGCGCACTGACGAAAAACCTGCCTGCCCGCCATTATGGGCCAGACTGTCTACACCACGCGAAGCCAGATGCTGCAGTCCTCCACGGGATGTGGCAGCCTTTGGCGACCACGCCGGGTCGCCGGGTGCCACTTGTGCCGAGGGTTGTAGATGATCGAGCGTTGCGTTCGCCACGCCTTGCTGTTGTTGCTGTGCGTGTTCCTGCTACCGATGGGCGTGGGTGCGCAGGCGGCATGCCAGCACCTGACGGCCACTGGCAACCCTGAATACCCCCCGTACCTGTGGCGTGACCCACACAACCCTCAGCAGTTGATCGGTGCCAATGCCGACTTGCTCAAGCACTTGGGCAAGCAACTCGGGCTTGAGGTGGAGGTGGTCTATGGCGGGCCTTGGTCGCGTGCCCAGGAGGAAGTGCGCACGGGCCGTATCGACCTGCTGGCCGGGTATTTTCTGACCCAGGCGCGCACCCAGCTGATGGACTTCATAAGCCCCGCGTTCCTGCACACGCCCAGCGTGGTCTGGGTGCGCCAGCAAGGGGCCTTTGCCTATCAGCAATGGGCGGACCTGCAAGGCCGTAAAGGCGGGACACTGGTCAATAACAGCCATGGCCAGCAGTTCGATGACTATGCCAGGGCCAACCTCACGCTCGAAGCGGTGCCCAGCGCCAAGCAGGCCTTCGAGAAACTGTTGCTCAAACGCAGCGACTACGTGGTCTTCGAACAGTACCCCGGCATGGCGTTGGCGCAGACGCTGGGCATGCAGGATAAGCTGCAGGTGCTGGACCCGCCCGTGTCCAGCGAAGGCTTGTACCTGGCGGTGTCACATCAGTCGCCCTGCAATCAGCCGCAGTTGCGCGAAGCGCTGACGCGGGAGATGACCCAGGTCGTGTCCAGCACGTTGCCGGAGCAATTACTGCGGCAGAACCTGGCACGTTGGCAGCAACAGCAGTCGCAAGGGCTCGCTCACTGACCCTCACATCGACGTCAGGGCTTGAGGCACGTCAACGTCCAGCACCACCCCAGCATCGTCGACGGCTACGCTGACACACGCCTGAGGATTGTCCAGGATGACCTGCCTGCCGCCCTGGTCGCCGTGCAACTGCGCCAGTGCCGGCCAGAACGCACGTCCGAAGACCACCGGGTGCCCGCGCTGGCCCTGGTACAGCGGCAGCACGATACGTGTAGCGCTGGCCTGCTCGCACAACGTGTGCAAGGTACGCTGAGCGATCCACGGCATATCCGCCAACAGCACCGCCACCGCCTGGGCGGGGGTCTGCAACAGGGCGGTTACCCCCGCTGCCAGGCTGGCGCCCATGCCATGCTCGGCCTGGTCGGCCCATACGATCCGGGCACGCGGGTCGATGCCCAGTTGTTGCGCGTTGTCGCCCGGGCGCAGCACGATAAGCACCACGGCGAACTGCTCAAATGCCCGCGCCAGCGTCGCTGCCAGCAGCGTCTGCCCCGAAGGCAGCCGTGCCAGGCGTTTGTCGCTGCCAAAACGCTGCGCTCGCCCGGCCGCCAGCACCAGCGCGGCGCAGGTCATGGGGTGTGCAGGCACGCCTCGGCCTCCCGCGCAAACTTTGCCTTGGTCACGTTGACCGCGCCAGGGAGGCTCACGTCGTTCTTGGCGGCAAGGATCTCGGCCATGACGCTGACGGCGATTTCGGCCGGGGTCTTGCTGCCGATGTAGATGCCGATAGGGCCGTGCAGGCGCTGGAGGCTGGCTTCGGTCTCGCCGAAGTGCTCGATCAGGCGCTCGCGGCGCAGCTGGCTGTTGCGCCGCGAGCCGATGGCGCCGATATAGAACGCCGGGCTGTGCAGGGCTTCGAGCAATGCCAGGTCGTCGAGCTTGGGGTCGTGGCTGAGGGCGACGACGGCGCTGCGCAGGTCGGGGGCGAAGGCGCGAACCACGTCGTCCGGCATCCCGGCCAGCTTCACCACGCCTTCGACGCTCCAGCCGCCCATGTACTCGGGCCGAGGGTCGCACACCGACACCGTGAAGCCGTTGAACAGGGCCATGGTCGCCAAGTATTCGGCCAGCGCGCCGGCGCCGATCAGCAGCACGCGGTAGCCAGGGCCGAGGGTGCTGAGCATGCGCTGGCCGTCGAAGCTGAACTGATCCGGTGTGGCGCTGGCCGTAAGCGTGGCTGCGCCGCTGCGCACATCCAGCTCGCGGCGCATTAGGCTACCGCTGTCCAGGCCGGCCAGCAGTTGCGCCAGGTGTGCTGCCGATGGCTCGAACTCGAGGATCAGTTGCAGGGTGCCGCCGCAGGGCAAGCCGAAACGGTGGGCGTCCTCGGCGCTGACGCCGTAGCGAACCACCTCCGGCAGCCCGGTCTGCATGCCGGGGCCGCCATAGGCGGTGGTGTAGCGGTGGATGAGATCGTCCTCGATGCAGCCACCGGACACGCTGCCGACCACGCGACCGTCGCTGCGCAGGGCCATCATCGAACCGACCGGGCGAGGGGAGGAGCCCCAGGTGCGGGCCACGGTGGCCAGCAGGACGCGTTCGCCGCTGGCAAGCCAGTCGCGGGCGGTGCGCAATACCAGCAGGTCGATGCTTTCCATTCTCATTCTCCAAAGCGTAATACCTGTGCCGGCTTCATCGCATATGCAAGATGATTGGGCTGCTGCTGGCCGGGTCGGTGTGCCCGCGCAACGTGCTCACTGCCTGTGCATCCACCGCGCTGCCATGGTTGCCCCAACTGCTGCGCACAAAGCTCAGTACTTCGGCAACTTCCTGGTCCGACAATTGCTCGCGGAAGGCCGGCATGCGGTAGGCATCGGGCAGGCCAGCGGCAACGATGCGTTGTGAGCCGTTGAGGGTGATGTTGATCGCCGAGGCGTTCTCGCTGGCCAAGGCCGAGGTTGCGCCCGCTAACGGCGGCATCCATTCGGCCTGGCCCTTGCCGTCTAGCCCATGGCAAGAGGCGCAGCGCGTGACGTAGGTGTGGGCGCCTGGGCGCTCAAGCGTCGCCGCCGCCGATGCCGCTTGGTACTGCCAGGGCGTGCCGTCACGTTGCGGATCGCCTGGCAGCGATTTCAGGTAGTGGGCGATTGCCGCCAGGTCCTCGTCGGCCATGAACTGCGTGGAGTTGTTGAACGCCTCGGTCATCGAGCCATAGACCACGGCATGCCGGTTACGCCCAGTCTTGAGAAACTGGACGATCTCGGCTTCGCTCCAGCGCCCAAGGCCGGTGTTGTGATCGGCGCGCAGGCTCGGCGCGTACCAGCCATCGAGCAGCGCGCCGGCCAGAAACGGCTTGCCGTCTTCATCCAGAGCCTTCTCGTTGAAAGCCAGGCCGCGCGGGGTATGGCAGCTGCCGCAGTGCCCGGGGCCTTGGACAATATAAGCGCCGCGGTTCCACAGAGGGTCCTGGCCAGCCTTGGTCACGTAGGGCGTAGTGGGCGCAAACAGCCCATTCCACAGCGCGATGGGCCAGCGCAGGTTCAGCGGCCAGGGGATATCGCTGGGGATGTTCGGCTGGCTGGCAGGTTGCACGCCCTGCATGAAAAACGCGTACAACGCACGCACATCGTCATCGCTGAGCTTGGCGTAGGAGGGGTAGGGCATGGCCGGGTACAGCCGCCGGCCACCGGGGGCGACGCCATGACGCACGGCGCGGTCGAAGTCGGCGAGGCTGTAGCCGCCGATGCCGGTGTCCCGGTCTGGGGTGATGTTGGTGGCATGGATCGCGCCTAACGGCGTGGCCATCTCCAGGCCCCCGGCGAACGGCTTGTTGTCGGGCAGGCTGTGGCAGGCCACGCAGTCGCTGAGCCGGGCCACGTACTCGCCGCGGCTGACCAGCGCCGGGTCGACGTTGGCATTGTGTTCGGCCACGAAAGGCGACGCGGGCTCCCGGGTGACATACCAGGCCAGCAGGCCTGCCGCGACCAGGCACGGCAGCGCCAGCCAGCCGGCGGTTCTTGCGAATCGGCTGTGGGTCATGGGCGTTCCTTGTCCTGTCAGGTGAAGGTGTAGCGGCTCAATGGGATGCTGCGGATGCGCTGGCCGGTCAGCCGCGCTACCGCGTTGGCCACCGCCGGTGCAACCGCGGGCAGTGGCGGTTCGCCGATGCCGCCCATCTTCGCGCCGCTTTCGACGATGCGCACATGCACCCGGGCCATGCGCGAAGGCGGCAGGATCGGGTACAGGTCGTAGTTGCGCGCCCGGGGCTTGCCGTCGATGTACACCGCTTCTTCCAACAGGGTCTGCGACAGGCCCAGGGCCACGGCGCCGTTGACCTGCGCTTCGATGATCGCCGGGTTGACGATGCTGCCTGGGTCGATGGCCTGCCAGATGTCGTGCACTTTGACCTGACCGTTTTCGATCGATACTTCGGCGATGACCGCCGCCTCCGAGCCAAACGGCGAGGCCATGGCCACACCGCGTGCCCGTTTGCTGCCGTCCTCGGCGGTGAATGGCCCACGCTTCCAGCCACCGGACAACTCGCCGACCGCCTGTAGCAGGGTGGTCAGGCGCGGGTTGTCGCGCAACAGATGCAGGCGCAATTCATAAGGGTCCTTGCCGCCTTTGTCGGCCAGCTCGTCGAGGAAGGCTTCGTAGAAGAAGTCGTTCAGCGAGTTGCCCACCGAGCGCCAGTAGCCGAGCATGACCGGGCCTTTGACGTAGATTTGGGCAATGCGTTTGTTGGCGATGGCGTACGACTTGCCCGACAGCCCTTCAAGGGCGGTGGGGTCGATCTTGTCACCTTGTTTGCCGGCCAGTGCCTCGGTCGGGCCTTCGGTGGCACTCACGGCTTCTATCGCGACAGGCAGGCCATCGTCATCCAGTGCCCCACGGAACTTGACCACCGCCAGCGGCCGTAACACATCCCGCAGAAACTCTTCTTCGCGGCTCCAGATCAGCTTGACCGGGCGGCCCACCGCTTTGGCCAGGGCGATGGCCTGTGGGTAGGGGTTGGCCGAGTCGTACAGAAAATGCCGGCCAAAAAAGCCGCCCAGCAGGGGTGAGTGCAGGGTGATGCGCGCAGGGTCGAGGCCGGTGCGTTTGGCGATGTCGTCGCGGAACATGTCCGGCGCCTGGTTGGGCAACCACACCTCCAGCGAACCGTCGGGGTTGAAGCGGGCGAGCGCCGAGGGCGGCTCGAGCTGGGCGTGGTTGAGGTACTGGTTGTGGTAGGTCGCCTCGACCTTGGTCTTGGCCTTGGCCAGCACCCCGGCCACATCGCCTTGGTTTTCCTCGTCGCGGGCCGGGCCTTGCTCGGTGGCCAGGCGGTCACGATAGACGTCGCTGGAGAAGTCTGCCGGCATCGACCTTACCGGCGAATCGCTGCCGGGCTCCTGCCAGTCCACCTGGAGGGCCTCGACTGCGCGCTTGGCATGCCACCAGCGTTCGGCGACCACCGCCACCGTGCCAGGTAATTGATGCACCGAATGCACGCCTTTCATGGCCTTGACCTGTGCTTCGTTGCGCAGGCTGCCAACCGTCATGCCCAGGCGCGGTGCGTGCTGGACGGCGGCGTGGAGCATGCCGTCGAGCTTGATGTCGATGGTGTACACGGCTTTGCCGGTGGATTTGTCATAGGCATCAACCCGGCGCACCGGTTTGCCGATCCAGCGGAACTGGCTGGGGTCGCGCAGCTTCACGCTGGCCGGGTCTGGCACCGGCAGGTCGAGGGCGCGCTCGGCCAGTTCGCCGTAGGGCACCGAGCGGCCGGATGCCGCGTGGACGACCTTGCCGGGTTCGGTGGAGAGTTCGTCGACCGGCACCCCCAACTGCTCGGCACCTGCCTGCAGCAACATGGCCCGGGCCAGGGCGCCGAGGCGACGCATGGTTGGGTAGCTCATGCGTACCGACATGCTGCCGCCGGTGATGCGCATGCCGTTTTCCATCACCACGTAAGCCTCGCCAGGCGGCGCGCTGTCGACCAGGAACGTGGCCGGGTCGGCGTCCAGTTCTTCGCCGACGATCTGTGCCATGGCGGTGTAGGTGCCTTGACCGCCCTCCATGAACGGGCAGAGCAGGCGCACGGTGCTGTCCGGGCGAATTTCCAGGAAGGCCGGTACTTGTGTGCCGCGCTCCTGAGCCGCGGCGGTAGCGGCCTGGACCCGTGCCGAGCCCAGCGGCAACCCAAACCCGAGTACCAGCGCGCCTGCGGCGGCGCCCGCCGAGGCTAGCAGGAAGCGACGGCGTGACAGGTTAACCGGCTCACCCAGCGGCAGCGCCGACAGCTCGGCAGGGGTATCGATACGCGTGTTCATCACGCCTCCTCCCGCTGGGCCGCAAGGTCGTGGACGGCGGCATGGATGGCGTTGTAGGTGCCGCAGCGGCACAGGTTGACCATCGCGGCATCGATCTGCGCGTCGCTGGGCTGGGGCGTGTGCTTGAGCAGCGCCGTGGCGGCCATCACCTGGCCTGACTGGCAGTAGCCGCACTGGGCCACCTGGTGCTCGACCCAGGCCGCGACCACGCGCTTGCCAACGGCGTCGTCCTCGATCGCCTCGATGGTGGTCACTTCGCGCCCGACCACGCCTGCCACCGGGGTCACGCAGGCGCGCACCACGCTGCCGTCCACCAGCACCGAACAGGCGCCGCATTGCGCCAGGCCGCAGCCATACTTGGTGCCGGTCAGCCCCAGGTCGTCACGGATCACCCACAGCAGGGGCGTGTCAGCGTCGGCCTCGACCTGATAGGTCTTCTGGTTGATGCGTAGTTCCATGGTTCACCTGCTCATCATCGGTTTGCTGTCGCGTTGTCGTCTTGAGTGGGGATACGTTGCCCCCAATCCAGAAACGCTAGCACAGCGCTACGACCGGCGAGCGGGCGCTGCCGACAGGTCAGGAGGATCAGGCAAGGAATCCGGTGGAATGCGCAAGGCAGGCGTTGGCGGCAGGCAAACAGGACTTCCAGGCGAAAAACCCGGATAATGCCGGCCAATTTCGTTTTGCACGCTTAACTCACGGTAATCCCGCATGGAAATCAAGGTCAATTTTCTCGACAATCTCCGTCTCGAAGCCAAGTTCGACGACTTCACGGTGATCGCCGACCAACCGATCCGTTACAAAGGCGACGGTTCGGCCCCGGGGCCGTTCGACTATTTCCTGGCGTCTTCGGCCCTGTGCGCGGCTTACTTCGTGAAGCTGTACTGCCAGACCCGCGACATCCCCACCGAAAACATTCGGCTGTCGCAGAACAACATCGTCGACCCGGAAAACCGCTACAACCAGATCTTCAAGATCCAGGTCGAGCTGCCTGAAGACATCTCCGAGAAGGACCGCCAGGGCATCCTGCGTTCCATCGACCGTTGCACGGTAAAGAAGGTCGTGCAGACCGGGCCGGAGTTCGTCATCGAGGTGGTGGACAACCTCGACGCCGATGCCCAGGGGCTGCTGATGCCGGTATCGGACACCAGCACCTACATCCCGGGCAAGGACCTGCCGCTGGAGCAGACCATCGCCAACATGTCGGCGATTCTCGCGGGCCTTGGGATGAAGATCGAGATCGCCTCGTGGCGCAATATCGTGCCCAACGTGTGGTCGCTGCATGTGCGCGATGCACAGTCGCCGATGTGCTTCACCAATGGCAAGGGTTCGACCAAGGAGGCCGCGCTGGCCTCGGCGCTGGGTGAGTTCATCGAGCGCCTGAACTGCAACTTCTTCTACAACGACCAGTTCTGGGGCGAGGACATCGCTAACGCGCCGTTCGTGCATTACCCGAACGAGCAGTGGTTCAAGCCGGGCCCCAAGGACGCGCTGCCCAGCGAGATCCTCGACGCGAACTGCCTGGAAATCTACAACCCCGACGGTGAGCTGCGCGGCTCGCACCTGTACGACACCAACTCGGGCAACACTGCGCGGGGCATCTGCTCGCTGCCATTCGTGCGCCAGTCGGACCAGGAGGTTGTGTACTTCCCGTCCAACCTGATCGAGAACCTGTTCCTCAGCAATGGCATGAGCGCTGGCAACACCCTCGCTGAGGCGCAAGTGCAGTGCCTGTCGGAAATCTTCGAGCGTGCGGTGAAGCGCGAGATCCTCGAAGGCGAGCTGTGCCTGCCGGATGTACCGCAGGAAGTGCTGGCCAAGTACCCGGGCATCGTTGCCGGTATCCAGGGGCTGGAAGAGCAGGGCTTCCCGGTGCTGGTCAAGGACGCATCGCTGGGCGGTGAGTTCCCGGTCATGTGCGTGACCTTGATGAACCCGCGCACCGGTGGCGTGTTCGCCTCGTTCGGCGCGCACCCGAGCCTGGAAGTGGCGTTGGAGCGCAGCCTCACCGAGTTGTTGCAGGGCCGCAGCTTCGAAGGCCTGAACGACCTACCGCAGCCCACCTTCGAAAGCCACGCGCTGACCGAGCCGAACAACTTCGTCGAGCACTTCATCGACTCCAGCGGCGTGGTGTCGTGGCGCTTCTTCAGCGCCAAGGCCGATTTCGAGTTCGTCGAGTGGGACTTCTCTGGCCATGGCGAAGATTCCAACGTACAGGAAGCTGCGACCCTGTTCGGCATCCTCGAAGACCTGGGCAAAGAAGTGTACATGGCGGTGTACGACAACCTCGGTGCCACCGCGTGCCGCATCCTGGTACCGGGTTACTCGGAGATCTACCCGGTCGAGGACCTGATCTGGGACAACACCAACCGGGCCTTGTCGTTCCGCGCTGACATCCTCAACCTGCACAGCCTGGACAACCGCTCGCTGAAGTTGCTGCTCAAGCGCCTGGACAACTGCGATGTGGACGATTACACCACCATCACCACGTTGATCGGCGTCGAGTTCGACGACAACACGGTGTGGGGCCAGTTGACCATTCTTGAGCTGAAGCTACTGATCTGCCTGGCCGTGCAGCGCTTCGAAGATGCCAAGGAGCTGGTCGAGGCGTTCCTTCAGTTCAACGACAACACCGTCGAGCGTGGCCTGTTCTACCAGGCGTTGAACGTGGTGCTGGAAGTGGTGCTGGATGATGAACTTGAGATGGAAGACTACGAAACCAACTTCCGACGCATGTTCGGCAACCCGCGGATGGACGCGGTGCTGGGCTCGGTGGACGGCAGCGTGCGCTTCCATGGCCTGACGCCGACCAGCATGAAGCTGGAAGGGCTGGATCGTCATTTGCGTTTGATCGAGAGCTACAAGAAGCTGCATGCAGCTCGGGCCAAGTTTGCCTGATAGACCGAGCGCCGCTTGTGCGGCGCTCGATCCCACAAGCGCCAACCCCCCCAAACGGTACACCTCGCAACCATCCCCATATAGCGGTTAATGCTTTCCGCTATCTCAAATCCGTCTTGCCTCTCACCCCTCACCGCTTGCCGCTTCCTCCATCAGGCGCATAATTTTTTGCTGCCCCCACGGGCTCGACCCCTCAACCTATCCATGGCGCGATGACCGCCAGAAGGACCTCGGCCGCGCACAACACGAAGGCGCAGACCATGAGCACCCCTTTGGATACCAATGCCTTGAAATCCCGCCAGCAAGCCGCATGGGCCAGCGGTGACTACGCCGTGATCGGCACCACCCTGCAGCTGGTGGGTGAACGCCTGGCCGAAGCCTGTGATTTGCGCTGGGACGAGCAGGTGCTGGACGTGGCGGCCGGCAACGGCAATGCCACCCTGGCCGCCGCGCGGCGCGGTTGCCGCGTCACCTCCACCGACTACGTGGCCGAGTTGCTCAAGCGCGGTGAGGCACGCGCTCAGGCCGAGCACCTGAACGTGGTGTTTCAAGTGGCCGATGCCGAAGCGTTGCCGTTCGCCGAGGGTGCATTCGATGCCGTTCTGTCGACCTTCGGTGTGATGTTCACCCCCGATCAGGCCCAGGCCGCGCGGGAATTGAGCCGCGTCTGTCGGTCCGGCGGCCGGATTGGCCTGGCGAACTGGACGCCCCAGGGTTTCGTTGGCCAGATGTTCAAGACGCTCGGGCGCCACGTTCCGCCGCCAGCCGGGGCATTGCCCCCTTCACGCTGGGGTGACGAGGAGCAGTTGCGGGTACTGTTCGACAGGGCGCTGGGCCAGATGCAGGTCACCCGTCAACACTTCAACTTCCGCTATCGCTCTGCAGCGCACTTCATCGATGTGTTCCGCACTTGGTATGGGCCGGTGCACAAGGCGTTTGCGGCATTGGCGCCTGAAGCCGCCAATGCGCTGGAAAGCGACCTGACTGCGCTGTTGAATGAAAACAACGTGGGGGGCGGGGCCTCGCTGGTGGTCCCCAGCGAGTATCTGGAGGTGGTGATCACGCGGCGTTGAGCGTCAGCGACTGCTGCCTAGTTCTTGCACTTGGCCATCACCACCTGGCAGGTCTTCGGCGTCCCCCCAGACCTGCCTGCATAGCGCACACAGTTGTTCAGCGACTTCTGCCGGGCAATGCTCAGGGTATTGCCCCAGGCCAGGCCACCTTCGCCCGTAGTCGGTACGGCCTTGGCGAAGCAGTTGGAGCCAACGGTGGAGGCCGCATAGCGGGCTTGGTTTTTCTTGCTGGAGCAGCCTGCGCTCAGCCCCAGGCCGAGGATGAGCAGCGTGTTCAGTGCCCAGAACGCCCACGTGCGCTCCCGGTAGTCGCTCATGCTGTTCTCCTTGTTCGAATGATGCCGAAGCGCTGAAGGTGGAAAAGCACAGCGCGGGTGCTTGCAGGATACCATTCAAGCGAAACGGTGAACTATCGCGTCGTAGAGACGCTCCTTTCTTTAGCGCACCCCGCGCACGCCTGATGATGTCTTTGCCATCAGGCCCGGGTCACTGAACGATAAGGAGGCGCCGTGACCGCATCTGAGCAAACCCTCTACCGCTGCACGCCAGGCCCATTGCACGCCATGCTGTTGGCCGGGAGTGTTCCGCTGTTCCTTGGCGCGCTGTTGAGCGACATCGCCTACTTCAATAGCTACCAGATCCAATGGAGCAACTTCGCTGCCTGGCTGATCGCCGGTGGCTTGGTGTTTTGTGGGCTGGCGCTGCTGTTCGCGTTGGTCAACCTGATCCGCGCCGAGCGCAAAGGCGGGCGGGCGACCCTGTATTTCGTGCTGTTGCTGGCGACCTGGGTGTTAGGGTTGGTCAATGCCTTCGAGCATGCCAAGGACGCCTGGGCAGTGATGCCGTCGGGGTTGGTGCTGTCGGTCATTGTGACCGCGCTCGCAACCGCAGCGGCGTGGACTGGCCTTAGCAACCTGCGTTCGGGAGGTGTGGCATGAAGCCTTTGCATACCTTGAGCCTGCTGAGCATGGCGTTACTGATAAGTGCCTGTGGTGGGGAAGGCACGCCTACTCAAGCCCATGGCCCGGACCCCAAGCTGCCTGAGCCACAGCGTGGTTTGCTGCCGAGCATGAAGATCGCTGAGCCAGTTGCCTGGGGTGAGCAGAAGCCGACTGTGCCTGAGGGCTTCAGCGTCACGGCAATCGCCACCGGCCTGAACATCCCGCGCCAGAGCCTGGTGCTGCCTAATGGCGATATTCTCGTGGCCGAGGGCCGCGGCGGCAGCGCCGCAAAACTCAAACCCAAGGATGTGATCGCCAGCCAGATCAAGGCCAAGGGCAATACCCAGGTCAAAGGCGGCAATCGCCTGACCTTGCTGCGCGATGCCGATGGCGATGGCACCTACGAGGTGAAGACGGTGTTTGCTGAAAACCTCAACGCCCCTTATGGCCTGGCGTTTGCCAACGGCAAGCTGTACGTGGCCAACCAGGATGCATTGGTGCGTTTCGACTACCAAGAGGGCCAGACCAAGGCCAGCGGCGCGCCGGTCAAGGTCACCGACCTGCCTGCCGAAATCAACCACCACTGGACTAAATCGTTGGCCGTCAGCGCTGATGGGCGCTTCCTTTATGTGGGTATCGGCTCGAACAGCAACATCACCGAGCGCGGCCTGGAAGTGGAGATTGATCGGGCCATGGTCTGGCAGGTCGATGCTCAGACCGGTGCTCACCGGCCCTATGCGACCGGCTTGCGCAACCCGACGGCCTTGGCTGTTCAGCCGCAGAGCGGGCAGGTGTGGGCGGTGGTCAACGAGCGTGATGAGCTCGGCCCTGATCTGGTCCCGGACTACCTGACGTCGGTGCGTGAAGGCGGGTTTTATGGGTGGCCCTACAGTTATTGGGGCCAGAACGTCGATGACCGGGTCAGGCCACAGAACCCGGACAAGGTGGCGGCGGCAATCAAGCCGGACTACAGCCTTGGCTCGCATGTGGCTGCATTGGGGGTCGACTTCTCGGTACCGGCCATGGGCGAGCGCTTCGCCGATGGGGTGTTCGTGGGTGAGCACGGTAGCTGGAACCGGCCAAACCCCGTGGGTTACAAGGTGATCTTCGTGCCGTTCAGTAATGGCAAGCCGGCGGGCGAACCGATCGACTTCGCCACGGGCTTCCGGGGCGAGGACGGCAAGACGCGTGGGCGGCCGGTGGGGGTCACGGTCGACCCGCGCGGTGCCTTGATCATTGCCGACGACCTGGCCAATACGGTCTGGCGGGTGACGCGCAGCCAGTAATGACTATGCTTGTTGGCGCGTGAACCTTTCACGCGCCAACCCGGAAACGAATACAGGGAAGCAGGCCTATGAAACCCATTAGCTCACTCGCTCGCGCTGTTGCACTCGCCTCGCTGGTCTTCGCCGGCAGCTTCACGGCACAGGCCGCTGATGTGCCGATTGGTAGCGAAGCGCTGGAAAGCCATGCCACCACCAAGGTGCAGGCTATCGACCTGGCCAGCCGCCAGGTCACGGTGGAGGGCGCCAACGGCAAGCCTGTGACCTTCCAATTGACCGAGAAGGCCAAGGCGCTGCCCAACCTCAAGGTCGGCGACACGGTCGACATCTACGTGACCCGCGCTGTGGCTTATGTACTCAATACCGACGTGGGCGGCGCGCCTAAAGTGAGTGATGAGTCCGGCAGCATTCGCGCCACCGAGGCCAACCCCAACCCCGGCGGTGAGGCGTTCCGCCAGGTCAAGGTCACGTCGCAGATCAAGAAAATCGACCTCAAGAAGCATGAGGTGAGCCTGCTGCCGCCGGAAGGCAAGCTGCAGGTGGTGAAGGTCGAGAATCCTGACTTGCAGGCGCGCATGAAGAACCTCAAGGTCGGCCAGACGGTCGATGCCATCTACACCGAAGTGCTGCGCGTAGAGACCTCACGCTAAGTTCGGCGTGTGAGGTGCCCGGCTATTCACGCGGCGAATAGTCGGGGTGCATAGGTTTGATTTCCATGACCGGTGCACATCCATCGATCATGGCCTCCATCACACAACAAGGTGAGGGCGGTCATGTTGAGCAAGTCGATGGTTCTGTTGGGTATCCCCGTGGCGATGGCGTTGCTGGCGGGTGCCGTGCTGCCGTTTCAGGCGGCTGGCAATGCTGCTGTTGGTCGGGCCTTGGGCCACTGGTTATGGGGGGCGTTCACCTCGCTGACGGTCAGTTCAGTGGTGGTAATTGCGGCGCTGCTGATACTGCGGGTGCCAACGCCAGACCTGGGCAAGGCGCTCCAGGGGCCCTGGTGGCTGTGGATTGGCGGCGTGCTGGGCGCGCTCTACGTGGCCGGCGCGGCAGCACTGACGCCGAAACTGGGGGCCGCGGGCTTTCTGGTGCTGGTGGTGGCAGGGCAGATCTTGACGGCGGTCATCGCTGACCATTTCGGGGTAATGGGGCTGGGGGGCAAACCGGTTAGCCTGGCCCGGTTGGCAGGCGTGATCCTGATCCTGTGTGGGGTCTTCCTGGTCCAGGGGGCCTGGGGGAGCAGCGCTGCGGCCAAGCCTGTGGTGCTCGAGCAGTCACAGCGCTGATCAAGTGCCTGGCTGGCTGCAGGCCCACACCGCTTCGCGCAGCCAGCGATGCCCGGCGTCGCTGTCTTTGCGGCTGTGCCAGGCCTGCTGATAGGCAAAAGAAGGGATGGCCAGTGGCGGCTCAAACGGGCGCAACGCCTGGTGCTGGCGCAATGAACCTACCGCGCGGCTGGCCACCGTGAGAATCAGGTCGGTGCCCGCAAGCACCTCGACCGCCGCGCTCCAGTGCGGCAGTGCCAGGGCGATGCGCCGCTGCAGGCCGTGGGCGGCCAATGCGCGTTCTATTTCATCATGAGCATCGGGGTGCATGGCCATCAACACATGGGGGCGAGCTAGCCAGTCGGCCAACGCTAGGCCCCCACTGGCAGGCAGCACCTGGCGGTCGGCAACACTGATGAAGTGTTCCTCGAACAGGGGCTGGGCGGTGATGCTCTGCGGCAGCTCGGGGAATAGGCCCAAGGCGAGGTCGAGCTCCCCGTCGAGCAGCTGGGCCAGCATGGTTTCACGGCTGGCCTGGCTGATTGCCAGGTCCACACCGGGTGCTACCTGGCGCACGTGGCGCACCAGGGGCGGAAGGATGATGCGCGAAGCATAGTCGGACAACGACAAACGGAACCGACGCTGCGCCTTGGCAGGGTCGAACAGTGGAGCGGCCAGCAGCGCGTTGAGGTTGCCCAAGGCATCTTGCAGCGGCTTGGCCAGTGCCTGCGCACGTGCGGTCAGGGCCATGCGGCCGTTCTGGCGTATCAGCAAGGGGTCATCGAAGTGCCTGCGCAATTGTGCCAGCGCGTGGCTCACCGCCGGCTGGCTGCGGTGCAGGCGCAGGGCGGCGCGGGTCACGTGCTTCTCTGTCAGCAGTGCATGCAAGGCCAGCAGCAGGTTGAGGTCGATCTTGCGCAGTTCATCCATGGGGCGAATAGTCGAGGCTGGTTGGGCGGGCTTTGATCAGCCTAACAGATGTCCTGGTTTGGGTGCGCGGCGGTGCGAATGGCGGTCAGCTATTGCTGCACAGGTTGCAGAAATCATCTGCACTGCTTCGTATTGTTCAACTTGCTATGCCTAATTAGCCTATATCGAAACCGTCATCCTCACAGGAATCGATCATGGCCAGCCGTATAACACTCAACGCCACCGGCACTGCCGATGTCATGCAGGTGCAGCACGTCCAACCGCAAGTGCCAGGGCCTGGCGAGGTTTGGCTGGAGCAGACCGCCATGGGCGTCAACCCGCTGGACGTACTGCAGCGCAAGGGCGGGGCGCCCCTGGCATTGCCGACTGGCCTGGGGCTGGAGGGCGCCGGGCGGGTGAGCGCGGTGGGTGAAGGGGTGGGCAATGTGCGCGTGGGCGACCGAGTGGCGTATGCGATGGGGCCGGTAGGCGCTTATGCCAGCGGGCGGCTGTTCCCTGCCGAGCGCTTGGTCAAGCTGCCGGACTCACTGGATGACGAAGCCGCCGCAGCCGTCTTGTTCAAGGGCATCACCGCGCAGTACTTGCTCAAGAGCACCTACGCTGTGGGGCCGGGTACCCAGGTGCTGCTGTATGGCGCGGGCGGGGCATTGGGGCAGCTCATGGCGTCTTGGGCCAGGCACCTGGGGGCGACCGTGATTGGCGTCGTGTCGCGACCACAGAGCGTCGAGCGTGCGCGGGCGGCGGGCTGCCATCACGTGCTGGTGTTCGAGGCGGCCACGTTGGCCAGGCAGGTGCGCGAGTTGACTCAGGGCGAGGGCGTGGACGTCGTGTATGACAGTGTCGGCAAGGTGTCGCTGGAGGCCTCGCTGGACAGCCTGCGCCCGCGCGGGTTGCTGGTGTCGTTTGGCGGCACCTCCGGCGCGCCGGCGGCCATTGAAGTGGCCACGCTCAATGCCAAAGGCTCCCTCTACCTGACGCGCCCTTCACTGGCAGCCCATACGCGTACCGTCGAGGAGTACCAGCAGCGCGCCGCCGATGTGCTGGCGGCGGTCGACGCAGGTATCATCCAGCCTCGGGTCTGGCGTCGCTACCCGCTGGCCGAAGCGGCCAGGGCCCACGCGGACCTGGAGCAAGGGCTGTCGGAAGGGGCGCTGATTCTCACTGCCTGACTTTCCTATCTTCTGCCGAGCCTTGCCATGGATGCCTTCGACAGCCGCCGCGCCGATGAACTTGCCACCTTGCTGGCCTTGCACGAGCAGGGGTCGTTCGCGGCTGCTGGACAGCAACTGGCGCGCCACCCCACGGTGCTGTCCAAGCGCCTGAGCGCACTCGAAGCACGCCTTGGCATCCGCCTGGTTGAGCGCAGCACGCGGCAACTGCGCTTCACCGACGAAGGTGAGCGGTTGGTGGCGCGGGTGCGCGAGGCCAGCCGGCTGATCGCCGAAGCCGAACAGGAAGCCACGCAAGGGGCGGTAACGGTGCGGGGGCGTTTGCGCCTCGCCTTGCCGGCGGCCATGGGGCGGCGCTGGTTGAGCGGGATGTTGGCGGATTTTGTGCTGGCCTATCCGCAGGTCACAGTGGAGGCCGAATACGCCGATCGCTTCGTTGACCTGATCGGCGAGGGCTTTGACGCTGCCATCCGTATCGGCGAGTTGGCCGATAACCGCCTGGTGGCGCAAAAGCTGTGCGATCACCGCCGCATCCTCTGCGCCTCGCCGGGCTACCTCGCCCGCCACGGCACGCCGCAGCAGCCTGAGCAGCTAGCCGGGCATAACTGCCTCGGCTTCAGCGGCTTGCGTTCGTTTCCCGAATGGCGCCTCACCCGTCAAGCGCAGCAAGTCAGTGTAAAGGTCAGCGGTTCGTTGCGCAGTAATGACAATGAAGCCCTGCTCGAAGCTGCTCGGCGGGGTGTGGGCATATTGGCTGGCGGCGACTGGCTGATGGGCGAGGACTTGGCCAGTGGGCGCTTGGTGAGGGTGCTGCCGCACTGGCAGCTCGACGTGGCGGCAGGGATCTACCTTGTGCGGCCTACGGCACGGCTGAACACCGCTGCACTCGGGGTTTTCAAAGCGTGGGTGACTGAGCAGTTCAGTGCGGGAGCGCCCTGGCGGCACCAGGGCGATCATCTTTAGATTTAGCCTTAATATTATTGTTTAAGTAATTGAAAATAAACGATAAAACTAATTTTTCTTTCTTTACCTGCTGTTAAGGTTTTGCTGAAAATAATAAGGCTAACCTACTGAAAAATATTAATTTATCGCCTTGCTACGGCATGCTGCACGCATTGCTCGTAATAGGTCTGCTTGATCGCGGCAGGTTTCAATCGCGAACGGCTGTTGTAAGTCTGCTCCGTAATGCCGAACGCGGTCATGCGCATCCACGGCTTGGCGAACTTGCGTGCCTGTAACTTCTTGCGCGTGGCATACAGGGTTACCCCTGATAGCTTGGCCTGCTGGGCTTCTGCGGCGATCTGCGCGCCCCAGCCACAGGTCTGGCGATCGTTCTGGCTCAGCGTCCTGGCCTGCACGCCGAAGGCGGCCGTGGCCAGCAGGCAGCCGGCCATCGTTGCTAGAAGTACTCGCATGTTGCTGTCCTAAGCATCTGAAGGAGAAGGGAGTTTGCCTTCCCTTCAAACACCTGGGGGCCAGCAATTTGCCGTCAGGCAGTGGCCATTCGCAACCGCCCTGAGGCGGGGGCACGCAGGCTGGCACAGGCAAGGCCTGCCACCCAGATGACCGATACGCCGTAGTTCAAGCGTTGGTACAGGCCGAACAGATGGCCGCTTTCAACAGCCTGCCCCATCAGCGCGACGGTCACGATCGCCAGCACTACGGCTGCCAGGGAGAACAGGCTCAAGGCCCGTGAGCCGGCCACCCGGTTGCCTAGCCAGGCCCACAGCGCACTGGCCAGGGTCAACGAAAGGAACATCAGCAAGCCCGAGAGGTTGTGCAACTGCTGCGACAGCGAAGGCTGTGCCGGTGCACACCCTTGGTCGCAGGGGAACCAGCCGGTGCCCAGGCTGCCCAGGCCATGCAGCAGCACCAGGGCCGCGCTGACCCGCGCCAGGGTCGACCCCTGCCAGCGACGGGCCAGGCCCCAGGCAAAGAGTGCGAACAACACGGCCAGTGGGAAGTTGTTGACCAACGAAGACCAGTGCTGGGTGGCTGCACCCACGGCGCCGAGTTGGCTCATGGCCTGTTGCAGGTGGTCATAGCCCGGGTAGGCCTGGGCGGTCAGCCAGACGCCGGCCAATAGCCACAGGGGGATCAGCAGGCCAGTGGAGAGCAGAATTCGGTGGAGGGGTTTCATGCTGTCGTTTCCTTCCATGGATAAGTAAGCGCGAAGCCGCACGGTACAGCCTTTCGCTGGATGTGGGCCAGCGTGTGGCGCTGATTTTTCGCATTCCGCGTGTCGCAGACGCAGTGTGAAATACCGCATTGGGTGTATGTGATCGTACAACTGCTTGCGCTATCATGGGCGCTGTCTTTCAAGGTGAAATACAGGGCATGACAGAGCAGCAGGTACAGGCAAGGACCCGGCGCAAGCCGCGCAGTCTGGCCCAGGAACTGGTCACGGTGCTGACCGAGCGAATTCGCAGCGGCCAGCTCAAGCGCGGCGACAAGCTGCCGACCGAATCGCAGATCATGGCGGAAGAGGGCGTTAGCCGCACGGTGGTGCGCGAGGCCATCTCGCGGCTGCAGGCCGCAGGCCAGGTGGAGACCCGCCATGGCATCGGCACCTTTGTGCTGGACGCACCGGCCACGGGCGGTTTCCGCATCGACCCGGCGACCGTGGTGACCCTGCGCGAAGTGCTGGCAGTGCTGGAGTTGCGCATTGCCCTGGAGATCGAGTCGGCAGGGTTGGCGGCGCAGCGGCGCAGCGATGAACAGCTGATTGGCATGCGCGCAGCGCTGGACGAGCTCAACGAAGGCGCGGCCCATGCGACTGATGCCGTGTCCGCGGACTTCCAGTTCCACTTGCGCATCGCCCAGGCCAGCGGCAACCACTACTTTGCCGACATCATCAACCACCTGGGTACCAGCATCATTCCACGTACCCGGCTCAATTCGGCGCGCCTGGCCCATGATGACCAGGCGCACTACATGAGCCGGTTGATGCATGAGCACGAAGCGATCTACGAAGCGATTGCCCGGCAAGACAGCGAAGGGGCGAAGATGGCCATGCGCATGCACTTGAGCAACAGCCGCGAGCGGTTGCGTCAGGCGCATGAAGAGGCGGAGGCGCAGGGGGTCTGAGCCCTCTGTCGCCCAGGCCGGCCTCTTCGCGGGTAAACCCGCTCCCACAGGATCACTGCAGGCCTGAAATCTGTGCCACCCCTGTGGGAGCGGGTTCACCCGCGAAGGGGCCGGTACAGACAAAGGAAAAAGCCCCGACATGTGCGGGGCTTTTTCCATTCTAAAGACGATCAGATCGCCTCTTCGCTCCACTGCCCATTCACCAGGCGACGCAGCCCCAGCGGGTTGCCATCGCGCAGCGCCTCAGGCAGCAGCGCCTGCGGGTAGTTCTGGTAGCACACCGGGCGCAGGAAGCGGTCGATGGCCAAGGTGCCGACCGACGTGCCGCGTGCATCCGAGGTTGCCGGGTATGGCCCGCCATGCACCATGGCGTCGCACACTTCGACACCCGTCGGGTAGCCATTGACCAGGATTCGGCCGACCTTTTCTTCCAGCAGCGGCACCAGCCAGGCGAACGCTTCGAAATCCTCCGGCTCGCCGATCAGGGTCGCGGTCAGTTGGCCGCGCAGGCCGAGCAGTGCGGCGCGCAGTTGTTCGTTGTCCTGGGCTTCGACGGCCACAGTGGTCGGGCCAAACACTTCTTCTTGCAGCAATGGGTCGGCGTCGACCAACAGGCGGGCGTCAGCCTTGAACAGCTGGGCGCGGGCCTGGTTGCCTTGCTGTGCCTGGCCGGCCAGGTGCTCGATGCCAGCGTGGGCGTGCAGGTGCTCCAGGCCGCCAACGTAGCTGCGCAGGCCGCCGGCGTTGAGCAGGGTTTGGCCAGCCTGTTGGTCGAGGTGCTGGCCGAGGTCGGCCAGCAACTGGCTGAATTGCGGCGATTGCAGGCCGATCACCAGGCCAGGGTTGGTGCAGAACTGGCCGGCACCCAGGCACACCGAGCCTGCCAGTTCGCGGGCGATGGCTTCGCCGCGTTTGGCCAGGGCACCGGGCAAGATGATCACCGGGTTGATGCTCGACATCTCGGCAAACACCGGGATCGGCTGTGGGCGTTCGGCGGCCATGCGGCACAGCGCATCGCCGCCCTTGAGCGAGCCGGTAAAGCCGACGGCCTGGATCGCCGGGTGCTTGACCAGCCATTCGCCGACTCCGCCGCCGAAGACCATGTTGAACACGCCCTTGGGCATGCCGGTGCGCTCAGCGGCGCGCTGGATGGCACAACCGACCAGGTCGGCCGTGGCCATGTGGCCGCTGTGCGCCTTGAACACTACCGGGCAGCCCGCGGCGAGGGCAGCGGCGGTATCGCCACCGGCAGTCGAGAAGGCCAGCGGGAAGTTGCTGGCACCGAACACGGCAACCGGGCCTACGCCAATGCGCATCTGGCGCAGGTCGACACGAGGCAGCGGCTGGCGATCCGGCAGGGCCAGGTCGATGCGTGCCCCCAGGTAATCACCGCGGCGCAGGACTTGCGCGAACAGGCGCATCTGGCCACTGGTGCGCCCGCGCTCGCCCTGGATACGCCCTGCAGGCAGGGCGGTTTCGCGGCAGACGATGGCGACGAAGGCGTCGTCCAGCTCATCCAGTTCGGCGGCGATGGCATCGAGGAATTCGGCGCGGCGCGCCGGGGCCAGTTGACGGAATTCGGCGAAGGCGGCAGCGGCGGCTTGGGCGGCTTGGTCCACTTCAGCCTCGGTGGCCTGGGCAAAGCTGTAGGGCAGGGCCTCGCCAGTGGTGGCGTCCAGGCTCTGCAGGCGTTGCGCGCCAGCGGCGCTGCGCTGGCCGGCGATGAAGTTGTGGCCGAGGATCTCAGGCATGGGGTGCTCCTTTGATGAAATAAAAGGCTGAAGGACGGCACGGTACTTGTGGGAGCGGGCTTGCCCGCGAACACCGGCAAAGCCGGTGCCCTGCATTGCGTTGGCTGCTTCGCGGGCGAGCCCGCTCCCACAGGGGCCATGCCAAACCGCTACATCAGGTAATCGGCGCCGGGTTGAACAGGGTGATGTCGTTGTGCAGCCGGTGTTGTTCGGCCCAGGTCTGCTTGCGGCCGCTGGCCACGTCCAGGTAGTAGTGGAACAGCTCCCAACCCAGTTCCTCGATGCTCGAGCGGCCTGTGGCGATGCGCCCGGCGTCGATGTCGATCAGGTCAGGCCAGCGCTCGGCCAGCTCGGTGCGGGTGCACACCTTGACCACGGGTGCCATGGCCAGGCCGTACGGCGTGCCGCGGCCGGTGGTGAAGACATGCAGGTTCATGCCAGCTGCGAGCTGCAAGGTGCCGCAGACAAAGTCGCTGGCCGGGGTCGCGCAGAAGATCAGGCCTTTGCGGGCGACTCGCTCGCCAGGGCCGAGCACGCCCTGAATAGCGCCGCTGCCGGACTTCACGATCGAGCCCAAGGACTTTTCGACGATATTCGACAGGCCGCCTTTCTTGTTGCCCGGCGTGGTGTTGGCGCTGCGGTCGGCCGCACCTTGCTGCAGGTAGCGGTCGTACCAGTCCATCTCGCGCACCAGCGCATCGGCCACGTCCTGGTTCTCGGCGCGGGAGGTCAGCATGTAGATGGCGTCACGCACTTCGGTCACTTCCGAGAACAGCACGGTCGCGCCGGCACGTACCAGCAGGTCCGAGGCATAACCCAGCGCGGGGTTGGCAGTGATGCCAGAGAAGGCATCGCTGCCGCCGCACTGCATGCCCAGGATCAGCTCGCTGGCGGGCACCGTTTCGCGACGGCGCTGGTCGAGCTTCTTCAGGCGGGTTTCAGCCAGCGCCATGATCTGTTCGATCATTTCGCCGAAGCCCAGGCTGGCGTCCTGCAGGCGATACAGCCACGGGTCGCTGAGGTCTACCGAGGGGTCGTTGTCGTGCATGACCTGGCCGGCCTGCAGCTTTTCACAGCCCAGGCTGATGACCAGCGCTTCGCCGCCAAGGTTAGGGTTGCGCGCCAGGTTGCGCACGGTGCGGATCGGGATGTAGGCATCGCGGGCGTTGATCGCCACGCCGCAGCCGTAGCTGTGGGTGATGGCGACCACGTCATCGACGTTGGGGTACAGCGGCAGCAACTCTTGGCGAATACGCTTGACCGCATGCTCCAGCACGCCGGTCACGCATTGCACGGTGGTGGTGATGCCGAGAATGTTGCGGGTGCCGACGGTGCCGTCGGCATTGCGGTAGCCCTCGAAGGTAAACCCCTCGAGCGGCGGCAAGGCGTCGGGGACGGCGTCGCAGCGCGGCAGGCTGTCCAGCGCTGGGGCTTCTGGCATGGCCAGCTGGCTTTCCTGAACCCAGCTGCCTTGGGGCAAGTCTTCAAGGGCGTAACCGATGATCTGCCCATAACGGCGCACCGGCTCGCCTTTGGCGATCAGTACGGTGGCGACCTTGTGGCTCTGCGGCACGCCTTCGACCAGGGTCAGGCCGTCGGGAAAGCGGGCGCCTTCGCCCAGGCCGCCGTCGTTGACCACTACCACGACATTGTCGTCATCGTGCAGGCGGACGTAGCGGGGCGAGTCGGAATGTTCGATCAACTGCATGTTCGGGCCCTTCTTGTGATTGCTCAGGCTTTATACATCCGCCCGCGGCCGGCAGGTGCCGGGCGCGGGCGTGTTCACTCAGTGTCGGGCGTTTGCCAAGTCACCATTGGCGGTGACGTCGGCTTCAGCCTTTGGGGGTTCATGCAGCTCGATGCGCTTGATCGGGCCGACGATCACCAGGTAGCTGAACACCGCGACCAGGGCGTTGGCGCCTACATACACCAGAGCCCACTTGAACGAACCGGTGGCGCTGATGATGTAGCCGATGACGATGGGCGTGGTGATCGAGGCGATGTTGCCGAAGGTGTTGAACAGGCCGCCGGAAAGGCCGGCGATCTGCTTGGGCGAGGTGTCGGCGACCACAGCCCAGCCCAGTGCACCAATGCCTTTGCCGAAGAAGGCCAAGGTCATGAAACCGACCACCATCCATTCAGCGTCGACATAGTTGCAGAAGACCATGGTGGTCGACAGCAACAGACCGCAGACGATCGGCAGCTTGCGCGAGAAGGTCAGCGAATTGCCGCGGCGCAGCAGCCAGTCCGACAGCACCCCGCCCAACACGCCACCGATGAAACCGCAAATGGCCGGCAGCGAGGCAATGATGCCCGCCTTGAGGATGGTCATCCCACGCTCTTGCACCAGGTACACCGGGAACCACGTCAGGAAGAAGTAGGTGATGGCGTTGATGCAATACTGGCCCAGGTACACGCCCAGCAGCATGCGGCTGGTCAGCAACTGCTTGATGTAACCCCATTTTGGGCCGTCGTTGCCGCGTTTCTGGTCCATGTCCACCAGGCCGCCGTTCTGCTCGATGTGCTCGAGCTCGCTTTGGCTGATGCGCGGGTGTTGCTTGGGGTTGTAGATGGTCTTCATCCACACGAACGAGAACAGGATGCCGAGGCCGCCCATGACCACGAACACGTGTTCCCAACCGAAGCTGAAGACGATCCAGCCCATGATTGGGGCAAACAGTGCGGTGGCGAAGTACTGGGCCGAGTTGAAGATGGCCGAGGCCGTGCCGCGTTCTGCGGTGGGGAACCAGGCCGCGACGATGCGGGCGTTGCCCGGGAACGACGGGGCTTCGGCAAAACCGACCAGAAAACGCAGGGTGAACAGCGTTACGATTGCCCATGCCACCGGCAGGCCACCGACAAACCCTTGCAACAGGGTGAACAGCGACCAAGTGAAGATGCTGAAGGCGTAGACGTTCTTGGAGCCGAAACGGTCGAGCAGCCAGCCACCAGGGATCTGGCCAGCCACGTAAGCCCATCCAAAGGCAGAGAAGATATAACCGAGGGTGACGGCGTCAATGCCGAGGTCTTTCTGCAGGCTGGAGCCTGCGATTGCAATGGTAGCGCGGTCGGCATAGTTGATCGTGGTCACCAGAAACAGCATGAACAGGATCAGGTAGCGCACATGCGTCTTCTTAGTCGCTTGCATGCTGGTAGTACTCCCACTAGTTATTTTTGTGCGGGCTCACGAGGTGTAACCGGAGTGGGGGCTTCCCACTCCGGGTGCGGCTGAGACAGGCCGCGGGGGTTCGCTTATTGCGGACCCATCTTGTCCATCAGGGCTGCGAGCATTTCGTATTCTTCAGCGGTCAGGTCGGTCAGCGGCGTGCGCACCGGGCCTGCGTCGTAACCGGCGATCTTGGCGCCCGCCTTGACGATGCTGACTGCGTAGCCGGCCTTGCGGTTACGGATGTCCAGGTATGGCAGGAAGAAGTCGTCGATCAGCTTGCCAACGGTGGCGTGGTCTTCGCGGGCGATGGCGTGGTAGAAGTCCATCGCGGTCTTTGGCACGAAGTTGAACACGGCCGACGAGTACACCGGTACACCCAAGGCCTTGTAGGCAGCAGCATACACTTCGGCGGTCGGCAGGCCACCCAGGTAGCTGAAACGATCGCCCAGGCGGCGGCGGATCGACACCATCAGCTCGATATCACCCAGGCCATCTTTGTAGCCGATCAGGTTCGGGCAACGCTCGGCGAGTTTTTCCAGCAGGTCGGCGTTCAAGCGGCAGACGTTACGGTTGTAGACCACTACACCGATCTTCACCGATTTGCACACGGCTTCGACGTGGGCGGCGACGCCGTCCTGGCTGGCTTCAGTCAGGTAGTGCGGCAGCAGCAGCAGGCCCTTGGCACCCAGGCGCTCGGCTTCTTGCGCGTATTCGATGGCCTGGCGGGTCGAGCCACCAACGCCGGCGAGGATCGGTACCGAAGTGGCGCAGGTGTCGACGGCAGTCTTGATCACCTGGCTGTATTCGCTGGCCGCCAGGGAGAAGAACTCACCGGTACCGCCGGCTGCGAACAGGGCGCTGGCGCCATAAGGGGCCAGCCATTCCAGGCGTTTGATGTAACCCGCCTGGTTGAAGTCGCCCTGGGCATTGAAGTCGGTGACCGGGAAAGACAGCAGGCCGTGGGAGAGGATGGATTTCAGTTCTTGTGGATTCATTGTTATAGGCATCCTGTGGCGCTTGGGTGAGGGTGTGTAGAAGCGATGGAGGTAAGTTATCGTACAACTTGTACGATGACTAGTCCCTTGATGCATTTTTTTTCCCTGGTGGGCTGAGGAAGGCGTGTTTCTGCAGGCGGCTCTTTCGCGGGTAAACCCGCTCCCACAGGGATATGAGCAAACATTCAGGACCTAGAAAACCCCGTGGGAGTGGGCTTGCCCGCGAATGGGGCGTAGTAGGCGACAACCGATCATGCATGAAGCCTGGCACCCAGGTTCATGGTAAACAGTCATCGTATCTCTTGAGGGGGGAAGGAAAAAACGATCGCGGAGACAGGCACAAGCCCGCCGCCCGCATCCACGGGAAGTGTTCTGGGACCAGCAGAGGGTGACCGGGGAAGCGGGGGCGGCCTTGCGCCGCCCCGCGATCAAAGCTAACGAAGCTTTGTGTCAGGCAGCCTGATGGTGCTTGACCTGGGACTTGCGAACCTGGGCGCGGCAAGCGTCGCCGAAGGCCTGGAAGATCTTAATCGAATCAGGGTTTTTCGCGGCTTGCCACTCGGGGTGCCACTGCACTGCGAACAGGAAGGGCGAAATGCTCGGGGCATGAATAGCCTCGACCAGGCCGTCTTCGGCGAGGGCGATCGGCTCAATGCCTTTACCCAAGTTGCGCAGGCCTTGGCCATGCAGCGAGTTCACGCGGATCTCGTCGCAGCCCAGGGTGTCGCGCAGCCAGCTGCCTGGCTTGACCTTCACGGCATGCACTTGAGCGTACTGCACGTCGACCGGGTCTTCGGGGTTTTCGCGGTGGTCGTTGAAGCCTGGCTCGGCGTACACCTTCTGGTAGATGTCGCCACCCAGCGCCACGTTGATTTCCTGCATGCCACGGCAGATGCCGAAGATCGGTAGGCCACGCTTGAGGGCTGCCTTGACCAGCGGGATGTCGAACAGGTCGCGTGCCTTGTCCTGGCCTTTGCCGGGGGTTTCGTTTTCCTGGCCGTACAGGGCCGGGTCGATGTTGCTGCCGGCACCGGTCAGGTAGACGCCGTCGGCCATGTCCAGGTAGGTCTCGAGGTCTTCAGTGCCACAGCAGGTGGGCACCAAGACCGGGACGCAACCGGCGAAGTCGACCAGCGGAGTAATGTATTTGTGGGTCATGACCTGATAGTCATGGCCTTTGCGCTCTTGGCTGCCCATGGTCATCAGGACGACGGGTTTGCGCAGGGAAGGTTGCTTGTTGCCAATGTTGCTGTTGGACATATGTCACCTTGGGACAGGTTCGACCTGTCGTTGTTGTGCAGGCGCACGGCCGGGGCCTTGAGTGCGACCTGAAGCCCCGAGCACTGCCGGCTCGTCAGAGGCGACGATTCCGGTCGGGACTTGTTGCTAGCTTGCCAGAGCCGTTCGATATGTCAAACGACTGGTAGAGGCTTTAGAGGGGGTATACGCCGATTTCAGGGGGGTTAAACCGTTGCAGGCCTGTGGCGGCAAGGGTTTGGCAGGGGGTGAGGTCAATTATATTTAACGACGCAGTTGGTTCATTGCAGCGGTGCAATGAAGGCGGCGTATGCATTGGCACGCCACCTGTAATCGATGGACTTGTGCTGCGAAGAGGCCAGTGGCAGCCACGAAGATTTACGGTGCTGTCACTGGCCTCTTCGCAGCGCAAGGCTGCTCCTACACGGATCAGTGCAGTATCTGCGCCAGGAACCCTTTGGCCCGCTCGGTCTTCGGTTGGTTGAAGAACACCTGCGGCGGGCTGTCCTCGATGATCTGCCCACCTTCAAGGAACAGCACCCGCTCGGCCACCTGCCGGGCAAAGCCCATTTCATGGGTGACGCAGAGCATCGTCATGCCCGTGTCGGCCAGCTTTACCAGCACATCCAGCACCTCGGCGACCATCTCTGGGTCCAGCGCCGAGGTCGGCTCGTCAAACAGCATGATGCGGGGTTTCATGCACAAGGCGCGGGCGATGGCCACGCGTTGTTGCTGGCCACCGGACAGCTGGCTGGGGTATTTGTGCGCCTGGCTTTCGATACCGACCTTGGCCAGGTACATGCGCGCGCGTTCCTCGGCGTCCTTGCGCGACAGCCCGCGCACGCTGGTGGGGGCCAGCAGGCAGTTGTCGAGCACGCTCATGTGCGGGAACAGGTTGAAGTGCTGGAACACCATGCCGATCTCGCTGCGGATCTGCGCCGCCTGGCGCGTGGTGGCGGCCAGGTCGGTGCCATCCACCTGGACGCTGCCTTTTTCGGCCACTTCCAGGCGATTGATGCAGCGGATCAGCGTCGACTTGCCCGAACCGGACGGGCCGCACAGGACGATGCGTTCGCCTTCGCGGACCTGCAGGTCGATGTCGCGCAAGACATGAAACGCGCCATAGTGCTTGTTCAAACCCTCGATACGGATCAGTACCGGGCGCGGGTCGGGTGCTGGAGCAAGGCTGGCAAGGCTCAAAGGGGCGGTCATATTGTTGTTCTCCGCAGGGTTCAGTCGAAACGTGTCGCGCTGTAGGGCGCAGGGTCGGTAAATGGGCGCTCGCCGGTCAGCAGTTCTGCCAGCAGCCGGCCACTGACCGGGCCCAGGGTGAGGCCATGGTGTGCATGCCCGAAGTTGAACCACAGGCCTTTGTGCCGCGGCGCTGGGCCAATCACTGGGCGCATGTCTGGCAGGCACGGGCGCCGGCCCAGCCACGGCGCGTCATCGAGGCGTTCGCCGAGCGCCGGGAACAACCGCCGGGCCAAGGCTTCACAGCGGCGCAGCTGGATTTCGTTGCCTGGCGCGTCGCTGGCAGCAAATTCGATACCGGTGGTCAGGCGCACGCCCCGGGCCATGGGCGCCAACACATAGCCGCCTTGGGTATCGCAGATCGAATGCTCGAGTTGCGCACCGTCACGGGTGGCGTAGTGCATGTGGTAGCCGCGCTTGATCGCCAACGGGATCTGGTAGCCAAGGCCTTCATAGAGGTCGGCCGACTGTGGGCCGAGGCAGGCCACCACTTCGTCGGCGGTGACCGGGCCGCGACGGCTGTCGACCTGCCATTGCCCTTCGACCTGGCGCAGGCTGCGCGCATCGCCATGCAGGAACTGCCCGCCACGTTGGACGAACAGCGCCGCATAGCCGCGGGTGAGGGCGCCGGGGTTGTTCACGGTCTTCGGGTCGAGCCAATGAATGCCACCCACCACGGTGCTGTCCAGTTGGTGTTCGCGTGCCTGAAGCTGCCCGCATTCGAGAATCTCGTACTGCAGGCCGTAACGGCTCAAGCCTTTGAGGTCCTCCTTGGCCCGCTTGAACAGGGCCGGGTCGCGGAACACCTCGATCCAGCCTTTGGCCTGTACCAGCCCTTCCAGGCCGGCGGCTTCGATCAGCGCGTCATGCTCTTCGATGCACCGCTGTACCAGCGGCAGCATGTCGGCGGCGGCACCCGCCAGGCGCCCCGGCGCCGACTGGCGCCAGTAGCGCCACAGCCACGGTGCGGCCTTGGGCAAGTGCAGCAAGCTGTAGCGTACGTCGGGCTGGCGGTTCAGGCCGTAACGCAGCAGCGCGCCCGCTTGCCGGGGGAAGGCATACGGAATCACGCTGGAGCGCTCGATCAGCCCGGCGTTGCCATGGCTGGTGCCGCTGCCGGGTTCGTCGCGGTCGATCAGAATCACCTGGCGCCCGCGCGCCTGCAGGTGCAGCGCGGTGCTGACGCCGACAATGCCGGCGCCGAGGACGAGAGTCTGGCAATGCATGGAACGTATCCTTCGGTCAGTTCAGGTGGCGGCCCAGGCGGGCTTCCAGGTGTTTCAGGAGGCGCCGCACCAGCTCGACGATCACCAGGTAGAGCACGGCGGCCCACAGGTAGATCTGGAAGTCGAAACTGCGCGAGAACGCCAGTTTGGTCACGCCCATCAGGTCGTAGATGGTCACCAGCGAAGCAATCGCGCTGGCCTTGATCATCAGGATCAGTTCATTGCCCAGAGGGCCGATGGCCACCAGCAGCGACTGCGGCAGGATCACCTTGAAGAAGGTGGTCGAGCGGCTCAGGTTCAGTGCCCGCGCCGCCTCATGCTGCCCAGGCGCGACGGCCATCAGGCTGCCGCGGAAGATCTCGGCCTGGTAGGCGGCGGTGTTCAGGGTGAATGCCAGCAACGTGCAGAACCACGCTTCGCGGAAGAACCACCAGAGGCCGACGTCCTGCCAGAAACCTTTCAACGAGCCGAGGCCGTAATAAAGCAGGAACAACTGCGCCAGCAGCGGTGAGCCGCGGAAGAAGTACACATAACCGGCCGACAGGCGCTGCAGCACCTGGCTGCGCGACAAGCGTGCCAGTGCCAGCAGCAGGCCGAGTACGGCGCCCAGGGTGAATGAAATCGCCACTAGCTTGGCTGTCACCAGCAGCCCATCGACGAAGCGCGGGCCGTAGCGTTCCAGCAGGTCCGGGTCGAGGACGGCTGCCAGCCATTGTTCGATATTCATGCCCGGGCTCCTTGCAGGTGACGGCTGCTGCGCCGTTCGATGAAGGCAAAGACCCGTCCCGAGACCGCCGAGAACAGCAGGTAACCCAAGCAGGCAACGCCATAGAAGAACATCGGCTCTTTGGTCACGCTGACGGCCAGGTTGGTCTGGCGCATCAGGTCGACCAGCGAGATGGTCGACACCAGCGAAGTGTCCTTGAGCAGCGACAACCAGTTGTTGGACAGGCCGGGTAGGGCGATGCGCGTCAGCTGTGGCAGCACCACCTTGAAGAAGCCTGTGCGCTTGCTCAGGCCCAGTGCCGAGCACGCTTCAAGTTGCCCTTTGGGCAGGGTCTTGAAGGCTGCCAGCCAGATTTCGCTGGAGAATGCGGCAAACACAAGGCTGAAGGCGATCATGGCGGCCAGGAACGTGTTGATCAGGAATTCGCCTTGATAGCCGAGGGCGGCCAACACTTTTTGCGCGGCGATCTGGCAGCCGTAATAGATGATCAGCAGCGTCAGCAGTTCGGGCAGGCCGCGGAACACGGTAGAAAAGGTCGTGGCCCAGGCCCGTGGCAGGCGTTTGCGCGAGCGTGCGGCAAACGCTACGGCCAGGCCCAGCGGCAGGCCGATGGGCAGGCAGGCGAGGGCCAGCGAAACAGTGACCAGGGCGCCGGCCAGCAACGCCTGGCCCCAGCCTCCGCTGGCGAAGGACAGCAAGGACAATTGATCGAGCATGACAAACCCCTAAGGTAGGCAACGCGTTCTCTTGGTAGGAGCGGCCTTGTGTCGCGAAAGGGCTGCGGAGCAGCCCCTGGGTGTATGCCGCGGCACAGATTGCAGGGGGCCGCTTTGCAGCCCTTTCGCAGCACAAGGCTGCTCCTACAGGATTGCGTCGTTTCCTGAAGATCAGTTGTAGATATCGAAGGCGAAATACTTGCTGGCGATCTTCTGGTAGGTACCGTTGGCAACGATCTGTTGCAGCGCGGTATTCAGGCGTTGGCGCAGCGCCTCGTCATCCTTGCGCACGGCAATGGCCGCGTCGGCCTTGGTGTCGGCCACGTCGCCGAGAATCTTGCAGCAGTCCTGGCCGTTCTTGGTCATCCACTCGTGCAGGGGGAACTTGTCGGCGATCACGCCATCCAGGCGGCCTGCGGCCAGGTCGGCGTTGGCTTCATCCATGGTCGGGTAGAGTTTCACGTCGGCACCGGCCTTGCCGTAGACGTCTTCGGCATAGATGGCTTGGGTCGACGAGGATTGGGCGCCCACGGTGTAGCCGACGAAGTTGTTCTGAGCGTCGGTGATCTTGCTGTCCTTGGCCACGGCCACGGTCAACGGGGTACGGTAGTAATGATCGGTGAAGGCGATTTTCTTGCGGCGCTCTTCGGTATCGATCATCGACGCGACCACGGCGTCGTACTTGCGCGCCATCAGGGCCGGGATGATGCCTTCCCAGTCCTGGGCGACCAGGGTGCATTCGACTTTCATCTGTTCGCACAGGGCGTGGGTGATGTCGATGTCGAAGCCGTGCAGCTGGTTATCGGCGTCGACATAGTTGAAGGGCGGGTAGGCACCTTCGGTGGCGAAACGCAGGGTTTCAGCGCTGGCGGCGCCCGCCAGCAGCAGGGCACACGCACCTACCATAGCCATGGTCTTGTTCATCTCGCACCTCTTGCACTCTTGCTATTGTTGTTTTCCCGCCGGCCACGAGGTGTAGCCGACGAATTCGTTATGTAGAGCGGCAGTCGCTTCCAAGCGTTTTTCAACATCCGGCCCGAGCTTCTTGCAGACCTCGTTGACCATCAGGTGCACCCACGACAGCATTGTCGCGGTGGATTCCCAGAACAGGTTGAATTCGGTGGGGATGCGGAACACCTCGTCGGCGTTGGCATCGGCCCAGTCACAGAAGGTGTCGGTCACCAGGGTGACCGCAATGCCGGCCTCGCGCGCTTTCTGGCACAGCTGGAGGGCGTGGCGGGAATAACGACGCGCCTCGAACACCACCAGGGCGCTGTCTTCGGCGCGGCCCAACAGCACCTCACCGAAGTGCCCGGCGCTGAGGTCGACCAGTTGTACGCCATCGCGCAGGTACTGCAGCAGGTGGCTCATGCACATGGCGACGCCGCGCTCGGTCTGAAAGCCGGCGATGAACACCCGTGGTTTGCTCGCCAGGCGCTGTGCCACGCGGTGCCAGGGCTCGCTCTGGCGGTACTCGTGCACACGCACCAGGGCGGCTATTTCCAGCTCCAGGCTGCCGGCGTTGTCGCTGGCATCATGGTTCTGGCGGTAGTCTTGCAAGCGGTCACCGACCAGCCACGGGCCATCGCCCAGGTCGTTCTGCAGGTCTTGCTTGAGCGCCTTGAGGTGGGCATAACCTAACGAGCGGCAGAAACGGCCAACACTGGATTCGCTGACACCCAGCTTGGCAGCGATGCTGGCCGAGGTCTGAAAGGGCAGTTCGTGCAGGTTGGCAAGCATGTAGCTGGCGATCGTGCGGCCTGAGGCGGCAGCCCCTTGCAGGCTGTTTTCCAGGCGTTGCTTGATCGGTTGGCTCATGCTGTTTCTCCGGGGGTGAGGCTTGCGATAGAAAATGAATGTTTTCTGTCATCAAGTCAATATTTGACAGATAGCTGTCACATGCAGGAAAGTTTTTGTCGTTGCAACGCTGTAGCCACTCTAATTCCAACAAGGAGCTTCAGATGTCCGCACCTTCCACTGGCACTGCCGTGCGTGTGCCTTTTACCGAGCTGCAGAACCTGTTGCAGGCGATCCTCCAGCGTCATGGCTGCAGCGAAACCGTGGCCCAGGTGCTGGCCCACAACTGCGCCAGCGCCCAGCGCGATGGCGCTCACAGCCATGGCGTGTTCCGTATTCCGGGCTATGTCTCGACTTTGGCCAGTGGCTGGGTCGATGGCCAGGCCAGGCCGAAGGTCAGCGATGTGGCGGCTGGCTATGTGAGTGTCGATGCAGCGGGCGGATTTGCTCAGCCGGCGCTGGCGGCGGCCCGTGAGCTGTTGGTGGCCAAGGCACGCAACGCCGGCATCGCAGTGCTGGCGATTCACAACTCGCACCACTTCGCGGCCCTGTGGCCGGATGTAGAGCCGTTCGCCGAAGAGGGCCTGGTGGCCCTGAGTGTGGTCAACAGCATGACCTGCGTGGTGCCGCATGGCGCACGCAAACCGCTGTTTGGCACCAACCCCATCGCCTTTGCCGCGCCGTGTGCCGAACATGACCCGATCGTCTTCGACATGGCCACCAGCGCCATGGCCCATGGCGATGTGCAGATCGCTGCACGGGCCGGCCAGCAGTTACCTGAGGGCATGGGCGTAGATGCCAACGGCCAGCCGACCACCGACCCCAAGGCCATTCTCGAAGGCGGCGCCTTGCTGCCGTTTGGCGGGCACAAGGGGTCGGCGTTGTCGATGATGGTCGAGCTGCTGGCGGCGGCGCTGACGGGCGGCCATTTCTCCTGGGAGTTCGACTGGTCCTCGCACCCTGGAGCCAAGACGCCCTGGACCGGGCAGTTGATCATCGTCATCGACCCGAGCAAGGCCGAAGGCGAGCGTTTTGCCCAGCGCAGCCGCGAGCTGGTGGAGCAGATGCAGGCCGTGGGCCTGACGCGGATGCCCGGGGAGCGGCGTTACCGCGAGCGCGAGGTGGCCGAGGAAGAGGGCGTGGCATTGACCGAGCAGGAACTGCAGTGCCTCAAGGCATTAGTTGCCTGAACCGGCCTCTTCGCGGGTAAACCCGCTCCCACAGGTTCTGCGTTGTGTGAGCGGGTTTGCCCGCGAAAGGGCCGTTACAGGCAGCACGAATCTAGGGCTGTGCAATCTTGCATAGACAACCTGCACAATCGGTGATGTTCCTCCACCGCGACTCCGGGTATCCTCAGGGCAGCCATTCCGAACTGTCCTGATCCAAGGAGCTGCACGCTGTGTTCAAACATGTCGATGCCTATGCCGGCGACCCGATCCTCTCGCTGATGGAAACCTTCAAGGCCGATCCCCGCGCCGACAAGGTCAACCTGAGTATCGGCCTGTACTACGATGAAGCCGGCGTGGTGCCACAACTGGCGGCGGTGGATGCCGTCGAAAAACGCATCGCAGGCGTTGCTCACGAAGCGTCGCTGTACCTGCCGATGGAAGGCCTGGCCAGCTACCGCCAAGCCATCCAGGCACTGCTGTTCGGTGCCGATCACCCGGCCGTGACCGGCGGCCGCGTGGCCACCGTGCAGACCGTGGGTGGTTCTGGCGCACTGAAAGTGGGGGCCGACTTCCTCAAGCGCTACTTCCCGCAGTCCGAAGTCTGGGTCAGCAACCCGACTTGGGACAACCACCGCGCCATCTTCGAAGGTGCCGGGTTCAAGGTGAATACCTACCCGTACTTCGACCAGGTCAGCCGTGGCGTCGACTTCGACGGCATGTTGGCAACCCTGCAGACCCTGCCGGCCAACAGCGTCGTGCTGCTGCACCCGTGCTGCCACAACCCGACCGGCGCCGACCTGGACCAGAACCAGTGGCAGCAGGTGGTGGAAGTGGTCAAGGCGCGTCAGTTGATCCCGTTCCTCGACATCGCCTACCAAGGCTTCGGCGAAGGCCTGGTGGAAGACGCCTACGCCATCCGTGAAATGGCCCGTGCCGGCGTACCGTGCCTGGTCAGCAACTCGTTCTCGAAGATCTTCTCGCTGTACGGCGAGCGGGTTGGGGGCCTGTCGGTGGTCTGCGACGATGACGCCACCGCGCAGAGCGTGCTCGGCCAGCTCAAGGCTACCGTGCGCCGCAACTACTCCAGCCCACCCAACTTCGGTGCCCAACTGGTCGCCGGCGTACTGGGCGATGCCGCGCTCAATGCCCAATGGGCGGCAGAAGTCGAAGTGATGCGTAAACGCATCCTGGACATGCGTCAGGCGTTGGTCGATGCGCTGGCCACGCTGCTGCCAGGCCAGGACTTCCAGTTCTTCCTGCGTCAACGCGGCATGTTCAGCTACACCGGTTTCAGCGTCGAGCAGGTGCGTCGCCTGCGTGACGAGTTCGGCGTTTACCTGATCGACAGCGGCCGGGTATGCATGTCCGGCCTGCGTCCGGCCAACCTGCAACGGGTTGCCGAGGCGTTCGCCGCCGTTCAGAAGTGATGTGATAGGGGCCGCTTCGCACAACACCTGTAGGAGCGGCCTTGCGCCGCGAATGGGGCGCGAAGCGGCCCCCGGTTTCACCCAGTTGTCATGACAAGTGCAACCGTCCCTCGGACGGGGCTTCGCAACCGCCCACTTTCAGTGCACAATCGCGCCCCTCTTTTTTGGTTGGGGAGCGCGAAGCGTCTGGTTCGCCATTCCCAGCCCTGTTGCAGTCTTGCGAGTGGAGCTACACCCGGAATGAATGAGCAGGCCCCAAGCGTCGAACGGCGCTATGAAGAATCGACCCCGGCAGCCTTGGGCAGCTGGGCACGTCAAGACACCACCTGGATGCTGGGCCTGTTCGGCACCGCCATCGGCGCAGGTACTTTATTCCTGCCCATCAATGCTGGCCTCGGTGGCTTCTGGCCGCTGATCATCCTGGCCGTGCTGGCCTTCCCGATGACTTACTTCGCCCACCGTGGCCTGACCCGTTTCGTCCTCTCCGGGCGCAAGGGCGGGGACATCACCGAAGTGGTCGAGGAGCATTTCGGCATTACCGCCGGTGCATTGATCACCGTGCTGTACTTCTTCGCCATCTTCCCGATCCTGCTTATCTATAGCGTGGCGCTGACCAACACCGTCACCAGCTTCATGGAGCACCAGCTGCACATGACGCCGCCGCCGCGGGCGATTCTGTCGTTCGTGCTGATCCTGGGCCTGCTGGCCATTGTGCGCTGCGGTGAGCAGGCCACGGTCAAGGTCATGAGCCTGCTGGTCTACCCGTTCATCGTGGCCCTGGCGCTGCTGGGCCTGTACCTGGTACCGCACTGGACCGGTGGTATTCTCGACAGCGCCACCCAGTTGCCGTCGGGCTCGGCCTTCCTGCACACCGTGTGGCTGGCGATTCCGGTGATGGTGTTCTCGTTCAACCACTCGCCGATCATCTCGGCGTTCGCGGTCGACCAGAAGCGCCGTTACGGCGAGCATGCCGATGAGCGCAGCGGCCAGATCCTCGCCCGCGCCCACCTGCTGATGGTGGCCATGGTGCTGTTCTTCGTCTTCAGCTGCGTGCTGACCCTCAGCAGCGCCCAGCTGGCTGAAGCCAAGGCACAGAACCTGTCGATCCTGTCGTACCTGGCCAACCACTTCAGCAACCCGACCATCGAGTTTGCCGCACCGCTGATTGCCTTCATTGCTATCGCCAAGTCGTTCCTGGGCCACTACATCGGTGCCAGTGAAGGCCTGAAAGGCATTATTGCCAAGACCGGCGCGCGCCCGGGCGCCAAAGCCCTGGACCGCGTGGTCGCGGCGCTGATGCTGGTGGTGTGCTGGATCGTCGCCACGCTCAACCCAAGCATTCTGGGCATGATCGAATCGCTGGGCGGCCCGATCATCGCGGTGCTGCTGTTCCTGATGCCGATGTACGCCATTCGCCGCGTGCCATCGATGCGCAAGTACAGTGGGGCGATGTCCAACGTGTTCGTGGTCGCGGTTGGCGTGGTTGCGCTGACGTCGGTGGTTTACGGCTTGCTGAGCTGATCCACCGCCCGTGACAATCAATGCCCAGGTCGCCTGTTGCGACCTGGGCATTTTTTTGTCCACAAGAATTGTCTGGCAATAAAACAATTTTTGCTTCACCCATAGGCACCCGGCCGCCTTCATGCTTAACTCGGTGTCCTTTTCAAACCCCGCATAAGGATTTCGTCCATGGCTCAAGTGACTCTCAAAGGCAACCCGGTTCAGGTCAAGGGCAACCTGCCGCAAGCCGGTGCTCAGGCGCCAGCCTTCTCGCTGGTGGGTGAAGGCCTGGCTGACAAGTCGCTGCAGGACTACGCCGGCAAGCGCAAGGTGCTGAACATCTTCCCGAGCGTCGACACCCCAACCTGTGCCACGTCGGTGCGCAAGTTCAATGCCCAGGCCAACGATGTAGCCAACACCGTGGTGCTGTGCATCTCCGCCGACCTGCCATTCGCCCAGGCGCGCTTCTGCGGTGCCGAAGGCCTGGAGAACGTGAAGAACCTGTCGACCCTGCGTGGCGCCGAGTTCCTCGAAAACTACGGTGTGGCCATCGCCGACGGCCCGCTGGCTGGCCTGGCTGCACGTGCAGTGGTCGTGCTGGACGAAAACGATAAAGTGCTGCACAGCGAGCTAGTCGGTGAAATCGCTGACGAGCCGAACTACGAGGCTGCGCTGGCTGTTCTGAAATAAAGGCAGGTCGGGCCGGTGGGTTTATCTGTTCCGGCCCTTTCGCGGGTAAACCCGCTCCCACAGGATGATCACTGGTCTTAGAAACCGTGGTCATCCTGTGGGAGCGGGTTTACCCGCGAAGAGGCCGGCAGAGGCAACGGAACTCCAGCCCTGCCCACCGCTCCAAGCAACACCCTGTAACGGCCCGGAACGATTTCCGGGCCGTTTTCGTTTAAAGTTCAGTGTTTTGGCAACGTCAGGCAAAGGTAAACCTCTGGTAAAGGGCCTTTGCTAAAACGATGCCAGTGCTTATCGTTCAACCCTCCCAAGTCGTCACTCCGAACAAGGTTCGTTCAACCCATGCAAGCGTCCAATTCCCGTTCCCCCCGTCGCTGGCTCGTCGGCCTGCTGATCCTGCTGCTGGTGGCCTTGCTGGCCTGGTGGCTGTGGCCCGCATCGCCTGCACATAAAGAAGCCAGCAGCGGGCGCATGGGCAAAGGCGGGCGCCCAGGTTTCGGGGCCTCCAGCGACCCGGTGCCGGTGCGTGTCGAGCCGGTTCGGGTGGGCGATTTCCCGCTGTACTACAAGGCGCTGGGCACGGTCACCGCGACCAATACCGTGAACGTGCGCAGCCGTGTGGCCGGTGAGCTGGTCAAAATCCACTTCAAGGAAGGCCAACAGGTCAAGGCTGGTGAACTGCTGGCCGAGATCGACCCACGCAGCTACCGCATCGCCTTGCAGCAGGCCGAAGGCACCCTGGCGCAGAACCAGGCACAGCTGAAAAACGCCCAGGTCGACCTGGCGCGCTATAAAGGCCTGTATGCCGAGGACAGCATCGCTAAGCAGACCCTCGACACCGCAGAAGCCCAGGTCGCGCAATTCCAAGGCCTGGTCAAAACCAACCAGGCACAGGTCAGCGATGCGCGCCTGAACCTCGATTTCACCCAGATCCGCTCGCCGATCAATGGCCGGGTAGGCCTGCGCCAGCTCGACCTGGGCAACCTGGTGGCTGCCAACGACGCTACCGCGCTGGTGGTCATCACCCAAACCGAGCCGATCAACGTCGCGTTCACCCTGCCAGAAACCGAACTGAGCACCGTGCTGGAACGCTACCGCAGCGGCGCCAGCCTGCCGGTCGAGGCGTGGGACCGCAGCGACAGCAAGCTGCAGTCCACCGGGGTACTGGGCAGTATCGACAACCAGATCGACACCACCACCGGCACCCTCAAGTTCAAGGGCCGCTTCGAGAACAAGGACCTGGCGCTGTTCCCCAACCAGTTCGTCAATGTGCGCCTGTTGGCCGACACCCTCAAACAGGTGGTGCTGGCCCCGGCCGCGGCTATCCAGTTTGGCAACGATGGCACCTTTGCCTATGTGGTCAACGCCCAGAACACCGTCAATATCCGCAAACTCAAGGTCGGCGCCAGCGATGGCGAGAACAGCGTGATCGTTGAAGGCCTGGCTGCCGGCGATCGCCTGGTGCTGGAAGGCACCGACCGCCTGCGTGAAGGCACCAAGGTAGAGGTGGTCGAAGACAGCTCGCTGGTGCCAACCACCCCGGGCCAGCACCTGCAGGGCCAGGACGCCAAGGGCTCGGCCCAAGCCGGTGAAGCAGGCAAGGCGGGCGCATGAACCTCTCGCGCCTGTTCATCCTGCGCCCGGTCGCCACCACGCTGAGTATGCTGGCCATCGTCCTGGCCGGCCTGATTGCCTACAAGCTGCTGCCGGTATCGGCGCTGCCGCAGGTCGACTACCCGACCATCCGGGTCATGACCCTGTACCCAGGGGCCAGCCCGCAAGTCATGACCAGTGCGGTCACCGCGCCGCTGGAACGCCAGTTCGGGCAGATGCCGGGGCTGACCCAGATGGCCTCGACCAGCTCCGGCGGGGCGTCGGTGCTGACGTTGCGTTTCAGCCTCGACATGAACATGGATGTTGCCGAGCAACAGGTGCAGGCCGCGATCAACGCTGCCAGCAACTTGCTGCCCAGCGACTTGCCGGCGCCACCGGTCTACAACAAGGTCAACCCGGCCGACACCCCAGTGCTGACCCTGGCCATCTCCTCCAAGACCATGCCGCTGCCCAAGCTCAACGACTTGGTCGACACCCGTGTGGCCCAGAAGCTTGCCCAGATCAGTGGCGTGGGCATGGTCAGCATCGCTGGCGGCCAGCGCCAGGCGGTACGTATCAAGGTCAACGTCGATGCATTGGCCGCCAACGGCCTCAACCTCGAGGACGTGCGGACGCTGATCGGGGCGTCCAACGTCAACCAGCCCAAGGGCAACTTCGATGGCCCGACCCGGGTGTCGATGCTCGATGCCAACGATCAACTGCGCTCTCCTGCGGAATACGCCAACCTGATCCTGTCCTATAACAACGGTGCGCCGCTGCGCCTGAAGGACGTCGCCGAGATCGTCGATGGTGCGGAAAACGAGCGCCTCGCGGCCTGGGCCAACGAAAACCAGGCGGTATTGCTGAATATCCAGCGCCAGCCGGGCGCCAACGTGATCGAGGTGGTCGACCGGATCAAGGAACTGCTCCCCTCGATCACCGATAACCTGCCTGCCGGCCTGGACGTGTCGGTACTGACCGACCGCACCCAGACCATCCGCGCCGCGGTCAAGGACGTGCAGCACGAGCTGCTGATCGCCATCGTCCTGGTGGTCATGGTCACCTTTGTGTTCCTGCGCCGCTTCAGTGCCACCATCATCCCCTCGATCGCCGTACCGCTGTCGTTGATCGGCACCTTTGGCGTGATGTACCTGGCCGGGTTCTCGGTCAATAACCTGACCCTGATGGCCCTGACCATCGCCACCGGCTTCGTGGTGGATGACGCCATCGTCATGCTGGAGAACATCTCCCGCCACATCGAAGAAGGCGAAACGCCGATGCAGGCCGCGCTCAAGGGCGCCCGGCAGATTGGCTTCACCCTCATATCGCTGACCTTCTCGCTGATCGCGGTTCTGATTCCGCTGCTGTTCATGGCCGACGTGGTCGGCCGCCTGTTCCGCGAGTTCGCCATCACCCTGGCGGTGGCGATTCTGATTTCCCTGGTCGTGTCGTTGACCCTCACGCCCATGATGTGCGCGCGGCTGCTCAAGCGTGAGCCCAAGGAAGAAGAGCAGGGCCGTTTCTACCGCGCCAGCGGCGCCTGGATTGACTGGCTCATCGAACACTACGGCCGTGGCCTGCAGTGGGTGCTCAAACACCAGCCGCTGACCCTGCTGGTGGCCGTGGCCAGCCTGGGGCTCACCGTGGTCCTGTACATCGCCGTGCCCAAGGGCTTCTTCCCGGTGCAAGACACCGGCGTCATCCAGGGTATTTCCGAGGCGCCACAGTCGACTTCGTTCGCCGCCATGAGCGAACGCCAGCAGTCGCTGAGCAAGGTGATCCTGCAGGACCCGGCGGTGCAGAGCCTGTCGTCCTACATCGGCGTGGATGGCGACAACGCCACGCTCAACAGCGGGCGCCTGCTGATCAACCTCAAGCCGCACGGCGAGCGGGATGTAACCGCTGGCGAGGTCATCAGCCGCCTGCAGCCGCAGCTCGACAAGCTGGTGGGTATCCGCCTGTTCATGCAACCGGTGCAGGACTTGAGTATCGAGGACCGGGTCAGCCGCACCCAGTACCAGTTCAGCCTGTCGTCACCTGACGCCGACCTGCTGGCGCAGTGGAGCGGCAAGCTGGTGCAGGCGCTGCAACAGCGCTCAGAGCTTGCCGATGTGGCCAGCGACCTGCAGGACAAGGGCCTGCAGGTGTACCTGGTGATCGACCGCGACATGGCCAGCCGCCTGGGCATCTCGGTTTCGCAGATCACCAACGCCTTGTACGACGCCTTTGGCCAGCGGCAGATCTCGACCATCTACACCCAGGCCAGCCAGTACCGCGTGGTGCTGCAGTCGCAAGCCGCCGCCAGCATCGGCCCGCAGGCCCTGGAGTCGATCCACGTCAAGGCCACCGATGGCGGCCAGGTGCGGCTGTCGGCGCTGGCCCGTATCGAGCAGCGCCAGGCGCAGTTGGCGATCTCGCACATCGGCCAGTTCCCGGCGGTGATGATGTCGTTCAACCTCGCCCATGGCGCGTCGCTGGGCGAGGCGGTCAAGGTGATCGAACAGGTGCAGCAGGACATCGGCATGCCGATCGGCGTGCAGACCCGCTTCCAAGGCGCTGCAGAAGCCTTCCAGGCCTCGCTGTCGAGCACCTTGCTGCTGATTCTCGCCGCGGTGGTGACCATGTACATCGTGCTGGGTGTGCTCTACGAGAGCTACATCCACCCGGTGACCATTCTCTCGACCTTGCCCTCGGCGGCGGTGGGGGCCTTGCTGGCGCTGCTCATCAGTGGCAATGACCTGGGGATGATCGCCATCATCGGCATCATCCTGCTGATCGGCATCGTCAAGAAAAACGCGATCATGATGATCGACTTTGCCCTTGAAGCCGAGCGCAACCAGGGCATGAGCCCGCAGGACGCCATCTACCAGGCCGCATTGCTGCGTTTCCGGCCGATTCTGATGACGACGTTGGCCGCGCTGTTCGGCGCCGTGCCGCTGATGCTGGCGACCGGGTCCGGTGCCGAGCTGCGCCAGCCGCTGGGCCTGGTGATGGTGGGCGGGCTGCTGGTCAGCCAGGTGCTGACACTGTTCACCACGCCGGTCATCTACCTGTACTTCGACCGCCTGGCCCGCCGCTGGCGCCCGGCCACTGATGCCAAGCAGGCTGAGGCATGAACCTGTCCGGACCGTTTATTCGTCGCCCGGTGGCGACGATGCTGCTGAGCCTGGCGATCATGTTGCTGGGCGGCGTCAGCTTCGGCCTGTTGCCGGTTGCGCCGCTGCCGCAGATGGACTTCCCGGTGATCGTGGTGCAGGCCAACCTGTCCGGCGCCAGCCCTGAGGTGATGGCCGCCACGGTGGCCACGCCTTTGGAACGCAAGCTGGGCAGTATCGCGGGCGTCACTACGCTGACCAGTAGCTCTAACCAGGGCTCGACGCGGGTGGTCATCGGCTTCGAAATGGGCCGTGACATCGACGGTGCGGCGCGTGAGGTGCAGGCGGCGATCAACGCCACTCGCAACCTGCTGCCCAGTGGCATGCGCAGCATGCCGACGTACAAGAAGATCAACCCTTCGCAGGCACCGATCATGGTGCTGTCGTTGACCTCTGACGTGCTGAAGAAGGGCCAGTTGTACGATTTGGCTGACACCATCCTGTCCCAGAGCCTGGCCCAGGTATCCGGGGTAGGGGAGGTGCAGATCGGCGGCAGTTCGCTGCCCGCCGTGCGCATCTCGGTGGAGCCGCAGTTGCTCAACCAGTACGGCCTGTCGCTGGACGAGGTGCGTACCGCCGTGTCCAACGCCAACCAGCGCCGGCCCATGGGTTTCGTCGAGGATGCCGAGCGCAGTTGGGAGGTGCGAGCGAATGACCAGTTGGAAACGGCGAAGGACTACGAGCCGGTAGTGATACGCCAGCAGAACGGCACCATCCTGCGCCTGTCCGACGTAGCCACCCTCACAGACAGCGTTGAAAACCGCTACAACAGCGGCTTCTTCAACGACCAGAGCGCGGTGTTGCTGGTGGTCAACCGGCAGACCGGCGCCAACATCATCGAGACAGTCGACCAGATCAAGTCGCAGTTGCCGGCGTTGCAGTCGTTGTTGCCAGCCAGCGTGCAGCTGAATGTGGCTATGGACCGCTCGCTGGTGATCAAGGCCACCCTCAAGGAGGCCGAGCACACGCTGCTGATCGCGGTAGGGCTGGTGATTCTGGTGGTCTACCTGTTCCTCGGCAGCCTGCGTGCCTCGTTGATCCCGAGCCTGGCAGTGCCGGTATCGCTGGTGGGCACGTTCGCGGTCATGTACTTGTGCGGTTTCTCCCTCAACAACCTGTCGCTGATGGCGCTGATCCTGGCCACGGGCCTGGTGGTGGACGACGCCATTGTGGTGCTGGAGAACATCTCCCGGCACATCGAGGACGGCCAGCCGCCGATGCGTGCGGCGTTCCTCGGTGCCAAGGAAGTGGGCTTCACGCTGCTGTCGATGAACGTTTCGTTGGTGGCGGTGTTCGTCTCCATTCTGTTCATGGGGGGTATCGTACGTAGCCTGTTCCAGGAGTTTTCCATCACCCTGGCGGCTGCAATCATTGTCTCGCTGGTGGTCTCGCTGACCCTCACGCCGATGCTCTGCGCCCGTTGGCTGAAACCGCACCAGGCCGAACAGAGCCGCCTGCAGCGCTGGAGCGACAAGGTTCATCAGCGCATGGTCAACGGCTATGACCGCAGCCTCGGCTGGGTGCTACGGCACAAGCGCCTGACCTTGCTGAGCCTGCTGGCCACCATCGGTATCAACATCGCGTTGTATGTGGTGGTGCCCAAGACGCTGATGCCGCAGCAGGACACCGGCCAATTGATTGGCTTTATCCGTGGTGACGATGGCCTGTCGTTCAGCGTGATGCAGCCGAAGATGGAAACCTACCGCCGCGCCTTGCTGGCCGACCCTGCGGTACAGAGCGTTGCTGGCTTCATCGGCGGTAACAGTGGCACCAACAATGCGATGGTGATTGTGCGCCTGAAACCGATCAGCGAGCGCAAGATGGATGCCCAGAAGGTGATCGAGCGCCTGCGCAAAGAGATGCCCAAGGTGCCCGGCGGGCGGCTGTTCCTGATGGCCGACCAGGACCTGCAGTTAGGTGGCGGTGGGCGTGACCAGACGTCGTCGCAGTACCTTTATACCTTGCAGAGTGGCGACCTGGCGGCCCTTCGCGAGTGGTTCCCGAAAGTGGTCGCGGCGGTGCGCGCATTGCCCGAACTGACCGCCATCGACGCCCGTGATGGCGCGGGTACCCCGCAGGTTACCCTGGTGGTCGACCGTGATCAGGCCAAGCGTCTGGGCATCGACATGGACATGGTGACCACGGTGCTCAACAACGCCTACAGCCAGCGGCAGATCTCGACCATCTACGACAGCCTCAACCAGTACCAGGTGGTGCTGGAGATCAACCCGAAATACGCCTGGGACCCGAGCACGCTGGAACAGGTGCAGGTGATTACCAGCGACGGTGCCCGCGTGCCGTTGTCGACCATCGCCCACTACGAAAACAGCTTGGCCAATGACCGAGTCAGCCACGAAGGCCAGTTCGCTTCCGAAGACATCGCCTTTGACGTCGCCGAAGGCTACAGCCCCGACCAGGCCATGGCTGCAGTGGAGCGGGCGGTGGCCAAGCTTGGCCTGCCCGAGGAAGTCATCGCCAAACTCGGTGGCACCGCCGACGCCTTTGCCAAGACCCAGGAGGGCCAGCCCTTCATGATTCTTGGCGCGCTGGTGCTGGTGTACCTGGTGCTGGGCATTCTGTATGAAAGCTACATTCACCCGCTGACCATTCTGTCGACCCTGCCCTCGGCCGGCGTCGGTGCCTTGCTGGCGCTCTACGTCACCGGAGGCGAGTTCAGCCTGATCTCGCTGCTGGGCCTGTTCCTGCTGATTGGCGTGGTGAAAAAGAACGCGATCCTGATGATCGACCTGGCCCTGCAGCTGGAGCGCCAACAAGGCCTGTCGCCGGAGGAATCGATCCGTCGCGCCTGCCTGCTGCGCCTGCGGCCGATCCTGATGACCACCCTGGCGGCCATCCTCGGCGCCTTGCCGTTGCTGGTGAGCCGTGCCGAGGGGGCGGAAATGCGCCAGCCTTTGGGCTTGACCATCATCGGCGGCCTGGTCTTCAGCCAGATCCTCACCCTTTATACGACGCCGGTGGTCTACCTGTACCTCGACCGCCTGCGTCACCGTTTCAACCATTGGCGCGGCGTGCGCACCGACGCCGCTCTGGAAACCCCGCTATGAATTTTGCCCAGACACCGCTTCACCGTGCCCTGCAGTCATTGACCCTGGGGCGTGGCTCGCGTCTGCTCGGCGCCAGTCTGTGCGTGGCGCTGCTCAGTGCCTGTACCCTGAGCCCGGACTACCACCGCCCCGAGCTGAGCACCCCGGCGCAGTACAAGCAGGCCGAGGGCTGGACCCAGGCCAAGCCCTCGGACGCGATCGCCCGTGGCGCCTGGTGGGAAGTCTACGGCGATGCCGGGCTCAATGCGCTGGTCGAAGAGCTTAACCGCAGCAACCAGACGGTTGCGCAGTCGGAGGCCCAGTACCGTCAGGCCCAGGCCCTGGTGCGCAGCAGCCGCGCCGCGCTGTTCCCCAGCCTGGACCTGAGCGCCAGCAAGAACCGTTCTGCTCAGGGTACTGGCAGCTCGAGTTCCAGCCTGTCGAACAACAGCAGCGGCATCCGTAACACCTACAACACCCAACTCGGCGTGAGTTGGGAAATCGACCTGTGGGGCAAGCTGCGTGAGACGTTGAACGCTAACGAAGCCAGTGCCGAAGCCAGCTTCGCCGACCTTGCCTCGATCCGCCTGAGCCAGCAGTCGGAGCTGGTGCAGAACTACCTGCAGCTGCGTGTGATCGACGAGCAGAAGCGCCTGTTGGAAGCGACCGTGGCCACCTACGAACGCTCGCTGCGCATGACTGAAAACCAATACCGTGCCGGTGTGTCTGGCCCGGATGCGGTGGCGCAGGCGCGCACGCAGCTGAAAAGCACCCAGGCGGACCTGATCGACCTGATCTGGCAGCGTGCGCAGTTCGAAAATGCCATTGCCGTGTTGCTGGGCAAGGCCCCGGCGAATTTTGCCCTGGCAGACAGCAAGACCATCCCGGCGCTGCCGCAAATTCCAGTGACGTTGCCCTCGCAGTTGCTCGAACGCCGCCCGGACATTGCCTCGGCCGAGCGCAATGTGATTGCAGCCAATGCCAATATCGGCGTATCGCGGGCCGCTTACTTCCCCGACCTGAGCCTGAGCATGAGTGGCGGGTATTCGAGCAGCAGCTTCAGCAACTGGATCGAACTGCCGAACCGTTACTGGTCGGTGGGGCCTTCGCTGGCCATGACCTTGTTCGATGCGGGCAAGCGCAGCGCCGAGGTGGACCGCACCGTGGCGGTGTACGACCAGACCGTGGCGCAGTACCGCCAGACCGTGCTGGATGGCTTCAAGGAAGTGGAGAACTTCCTGGTGCAGCTGAAGGTGTACGGCGATGAAGCGGTGGTGCGCCAGGAGGCACTGGACGCGGCGCGTGAGTCGCTGCGCCTGACTGAAAACCAGTACCGTGCAGGGCTGATCGGCTACCTGGATGTGGTGAACGTGCAGACCACCGCGCTGAGCAACGAGCGCAGTGTGCTGAACCTGCTGCAGGGACGGTTGGTGGCCAGTGTGCAACTGATTGCCGCGCTGGGCGGCGGCTGGGATGCCGAGCAGGCGTTTGCCGAACAGGAGTGATGGCCGGCCATTCATGCTTGGCTAAAAGCGCCACTTCGTGGACTTGCCCTCGATCGCTGTAGGAGCAGCCTTGTGCTGCGAAGAGGCCCTAACGGCTAATACATCGCTACCAGGCATGCGGGCCTCTTCGCAGCACAAGGCTGCGCCTACAGGTACGTATGCCCAGACGTGGCATACCAGCGCTTGGATCCATTCCCATTCGCAAAAACCCCGTGCGTTTCGCCAAAGCTTGAGTACAATCGTCAGCTTTTTCCGGGCCCCCTGGCCCGTCGCTGGAACTCCCAATGCTGACCGGTAGCTACTCCTCTTCGCTGGTGTTGATTTCGCTGTGCGTGGCGATCCTGGCGTCCTACACCGCCCTTGACCTGACCGGCCGTATTGCGACGGCCAAGGGCAGGGCTGTGCACCTGTGGATGGGGGGCGGTGGGTTGGCCATGGGGATCGGCGTGTGGTCGATGCACTTCATCGGCATGCTCGCGTTCAGCCTGCCTATCGACCTGGGCTACGACCTTGGCCTGACTGCGTTCTCGCTGTTGATTGCGGTGCTGTCGTCAGGCTTTGCCTTGTGGCTGGTAAGCCAGCCGAGCCTGCCCTGGCTGCAGCTGGGCTTTGGCGCGTTGATCATGGGCGCGGGCATCAGTTGCATGCACTACACCGGTATGGCCGCGCTGCGCATGCTGCCGGGCATCGACTATGACCCTGCGCTGTTCGGCGCCTCGCTGATGATCGCCGTGGGCGCCTCGGCAGCGGCGTTGTGGATCGCGTTCCGCTTGCGCAAGCACACCCCTTACGTCCGGCAGGTTCGTGGCCTGGCAGCAGTGATCATGGGGATGGCCATCGTCGGCATGCACTACACCGGCATGGCAGCGGCCAATTTCCCCGAGGGCAGTTTCTGTGGTGCGCTGGCCGGTGGGCTGCAAGGCGACGGGCTGGTCTACCTGGTGTTGATCACCACCCTCGCAGTGCTGGCGGTAGCTTTGTTGACCTCGGTACTGGACGCGCGCCTCGAAGCGCGCACGGCGGAACTGGCCCGTTCGCTGACCCTGGCCAACCAGGAACTGACCCAGCTGGCCCTGCACGACACGCTCACCGACCTGCCCAACCGCACCTTGTTGGCCGACCGCATCGAGCAAGCCATCGCCAAGGTGGCGGAGCAGGGCGGTTGTTTTGCGCTGATGTTCATCGACCTGGATGGCTTCAAACCGGTCAACGATGCCTTTGGTCACCACGTCGGCGACTTGCTGCTCAAGGCCGTCGCGGCGCGCCTGCGCGGCCATTTGCACAGCCAGGACACGCTGGCGCGCATTGGTGGCGACGAGTTCGTGCTGCTGGTGGAATTGCAGGAGCCCAACGATGCCATGGACGTGGCGGTCAAGCAGGTCAACCTGGTGTCGCGGCCGTTCCGCGTCGCCGAGCATGACTTGCAGCTAACGGCCAGCCTAGGGATCGTCCTGTACCCCGGTAATGGCCAGGATCAGCACGAGTTGCTGCGCAATGCCGATGCGGCGATGTACCACGCGAAAAGCGCCGGTAAAAACGGCTACAGCTTCTTCGACGTGTCGATGAACAGCAATGCCCGGCAGCAATTGCAGTTACTGCAGGACTTGCGCCAGGCCCTGGAGCAGCGCCAGTTCCGCCTGCACTACCAGCCCAAGTTCGATGCCCAGGCCTGCCAGCCGATCGGTGCCGAAGCGCTGCTGCGCTGGGAGCACCCACAGCAGGGCCTGCTGCTGCCTGACCGTTTCATCGGCCTGGCGGAAAAAACCGGCCTGATCATCCCGATTGGCGAGTGGGTGCTCGACGAAGCCTGCCGGCAGATGCGCCAGTGGCTGGACCAGGGCCACCAGGGGTGGCGTATGGCCGTCAACCTGTCGGCCATCCAGTTTTGCCATGCGGGGCTGGTCGACAGCGTGGCCCGGGCCCTGCGCGAAAACGGCCTGCCGGCCAACTGCCTGACCCTGGAGATTACCGAGACCACCGCCATGCATGATGCCGATGCCAGCCTGACGGTGTTGCAGCGCCTGTCCGACATGGGCGTGGACCTGTCCATCGATGACTTCGGCACGGGCTATTCCAGCCTTATGTACCTGAAGCGACTGCCGGCCAACGAACTGAAGATCGACCGGGGGTTTGTGCGTGACCTGGAGCAGGACAGCGATGACGCCGCGATCGTCTCGGCGATTGTCGCACTGGGCCAGGCGCTGGGCTTGCGCATCGTTGCCGAAGGGGTAGAGACGGACAAGCAGCAAGACTTCCTCACCCGCCTGGGGTGCGATTCGCTGCAGGGTTATCTGCTCGGGCAACCGGTGCCGGCCGAGCAATTCATGGGCAAATTGCAGGCCATGCGGGAGACGCCTGAGGTGGCAGTCTAGCCTGCGTCGCGCAGGGCGAAGACGGGTACGAAGGCGTCCATCTCAGCCTCGACCGCTTCAATGATGCGCTCGACATCCGCAGCGGCCATGATCGCAGCGCAGGGGATGCCGGCAATAGCCAGCAAGGTTTCTCCGGTGGCGCGATCGAACAGGCGCGCGATCATGCTGCGCGGTGCATCCATGCTGGCTTCGAAGCCGAGCGGGTGGAAATGCCAGCGCATCACCTGGCAGGCGTTCGGGAACGTCATTTTGTTCATGCCAGCCTCCTTGTCCGTACCTGGACGCGGTGAGCGGGAGGCCGCGTGCACGGCCGCCGGGAATGTAACCATAGCACCTGCCACGCCATTGCCCAGGGTGGGAATACGCCGGAATCGTTGAGGTTTGACCCAGGTCACATTGCTATTATGGCCGCCATCCACCGGCAGCTCGCCTGGCAAACGTTTTCCTTGCGGGGTGCTGCAGGTAACGGCCACATTTACCGCACAGGGTTTTCGGACGAGCGGTGCGTACTACCCCAGCAGGCCGGCCGCAATGTTGATGGTGAACCCCAGAATGGCGGTGTTGAACACAAACCCTACCACTGAATGTGCCAGCACCACCCGGCGCAACCCCCTGCCAGCGACGCCGACATCGGACGTTTGCACCGCCACACTGATAGTGAACGAGAAGTAGTGAAAGTCCCAGTAATCCGGGTTGCGCTCGCCATCGGCGAAGCGCAGCGGGGGCTCATGGTTCTGGCCGGTATAGAACAGCCGGGCATAGTGCAGGCTGAAGATGCAGCCGATCAACAGCCAGGAGCCGGCCACAGTCAACCCGGTGTACAGGTAGTGCAGGGCCAGGGCGCTGCCTTGCAGGCCGCGGCTGGAGACCAGTTGCAAGGTGATCGCGGCCAGGCTGGCGATGGCAGCGATGCAGACGGTGAGCAGGACCAGGCCGGCGTTCTCATCCTCGACCTGGGCAACTTTGCGGACCTTTTCCGGGTTGGCGCTCCAGGTAAGCCACAGGACCAGCAGCAGGTAGAGCCAGACGCCGAGGTTCCAGCCGACCAGAATGTGCTGGACCGCGTCACCGGCAGGGATCAGCCAGGCGCCGATAATGCCGACCAGGGTGGCGAACGTGAGGCGAGGGTGGGTACGTGTCAGGCGGTGAAAAGCCATGGGGCCTCGTTGCCGGGGAGTGGTGGCTAATACTCTAGACCATTGCCCGCTGCTGGCGGCTTTCATCGCGTCGCCCGTCGCGCGGCGTTGCAACTCTCAGTACACTGCACGTTCCAACACCAACATTCGTTGAACTCGAGGTTTCTGCATGACGCTCAGTCCTTTGGCAGGCAAGCCGGCTCCGGCCAGCGTGCTGGTCGATATCCCCCGACTGCTCACCGCTTACTACACCGGCCGCCCCGATGCTGGCGTGGTGGCCCAACGGGTGGCTTTCGGCACCTCAGGGCACCGCGGCACCTCGCTGGAGCTGAGTTTCAACGAGTACCACGTACTGGCCATTACCCAGGCCATCTGCCTGTACCGGCAGGAGAAAGGCATCGATGGCCCGCTGTTCATTGGCGCCGACACCCATGCGCTGTCGGCACCGGCCACGGCCAGCGCCCTGGAAGTGCTGGCGGCCAATGGCGTGCAGGTGATGCTGTCCAAAGACGACGAGTACACGCCGACCCCAGCGGTATCCCACGCCATCCTGTGCTACAACCGTGGCCGCGAGCAGGGCCTGGCCGATGGCATCGTCATCACGCCGTCGCACAACCCGCCGCAAAGCGGTGGCTTCAAGTACAACCCGCCCAATGGCGGCCCAGCCGACAGCGACGTGACCAAGTGGGTCGAGGCCAAGGCCAACGAGCTGCTGGCTGCGAACCTGGCTGGCGTCAAACGCATGGACCATGCCCAGGCACTGCAGGCTGCCACCACGCACCGCCACGACTACGTCAGCCACTACGTGGCAGACCTTGGCAATGTCATCGACTTCGACGTGATTCGCAGCGCCAACCTGCGCCTGGGCGTCGACCCGCTGGGCGGCGCCGGGGTTAACTACTGGTCGGCGATTGCCGAGCATTACAAGCTGAACCTGGAAGTGGTCAACAGCGAGGTCGACCCGACCTTCCGCTTCATGACCGTCGACTGGGACGGCCAGATCCGCATGGACCCATCCTCGCCCTACGCGATGCAGGGCCTTATCGGCCTGCGCGAGCGCTTTGACGTGGCCTTTGCCTGCGACCCGGACCACGACCGTCACGGCATCGTCACACCGGATGGCCTGCTGCAGCCGAACAACTACCTGGCCGTGGCCATCGACTACCTGTTCCGCCACCGCCCCCAATGGCGCAGCGACGCAGCCGTGGGCAAGACCGTGGTGTCCAGCGGCCTGATCGACCGCGTTACCGAGCGCCTGGGCCGTAAATTGTTCGAAGTGCCGGTGGGCTTCAAGTTCTTCGCCCAAGGCCTCTTCGACGGTTCGTTGGGCTTTGGTGGCGAGGAGAGCGCGGGGGCTTCGTTCCTGCGGCGCGATGGGTCGGTCTGGGCCACTGACAAGGACGGCTTGATCCCGGCCTTGCTGGCCGCCGAGATCACCGCACGCACCGGTCGTAACCCGAGCCAGGCTTATGCCGACCTGACCGCAGCACTGGGCAAGCCGTACGCCACCCGCGTCGAGGCCAAGGCGGATGCCCGGCAGAAGGCGTTGTTGAGCAAGCTGGCACCTGAGCAGGTCAAATCGACTGAGCTTGCTGGTGAGCCAATCGTGCAGATCCTCAGCCATGCACCGGGTAATGGCCAGGCGATTGGCGGGTTGAAAGTGATGACCGCCAACGGCTGGTTTGCCGCACGGCCGTCGGGCACCGAGGACATCTACAAGATCTACGCCGAAAGCTTTATCGACGAGGCGCACCTGCAGCGCCTGGTGCAGGAAGCGCAGGTGTTGGTGGACGCGGCGATCGCCTGATTGTACTCAAGGGGCCGCAGGGCGGCCCCGGTTCATCAAGGGGTTGGCAATGCGAACCCCTCGATCCCCCGCCCCAGCTTCAGGGCCTGCGCATGCAGCACCTGCATCAGGTGCAGCGCCGAGTGCGAAGGTGGTTCGAAGCGTGAATAGACGAAACTGATGTCGAAGTGGATTTCGTCGGCCAGGGGGACCACCGTCAAGCCGCTGTCCTGCGCCACGAACTCGTCGATCAGGGTAATGCCCATGCCTTGCTTGACCAAGGCCACCGCTTCGTTGGCATTGGTGAACGACAACAGCGACTCCAACTGCAGCCCGCGCTGGTGGATGTGTTCGGCCAGCAATTTGCCGAACGGCATGTCGGGCCTGAACAGCAGCAGGGCATGGCCTTGCAGTTGCTCCAGCGCCAGTGACGGATGCCGCGCCAAGGCATGCTCCGGCGGCATCACCACCACCATGCGCCCGCGCATGAACGCGCGTGAATGCAGGTGATCGTGGATCACCGGCAAGGCGGCAATCGACAGGTCGACCTTCTTCGACAGGATCTGGTTCGGCATTTCACCCATCAACGAGGTCTGCCACTCGATGTTCAGCGAGGGTGACTCACGCTTGAGTTGGGCCAGCGCAATCGGGATGACCACGGTCGACAGCGAGGCGCTGCACGAGATGCGCAGGTTACGGTGGCCGCCATTGCCCAGTGACAACGCACATTCATTGACCTCCAGCGCAGCCTGATACACCCGCTCGACTTCGCGGTACAGAATCTGCGCTTCGTGGGTCGGCACCAGGCGGTTGTTGATGCGCTCGAACAAGCGGTACGCCAGCCGCCCCTCGATGTACTGGATCAATTTGCTCACGGCCGGCTGCGACACGTAGAGCATCTTCGCCGCCGCGCTGATCGAGCCCGTCAACATCACCGCACGAAACACTTCCATGTGCCGCAGTTTGAACACCAGGTTGCGGGCTTCCGGGCCGTCATGGTCGAGGGGCATAAGCATTACCTTTGGTTATGGTCTTCGCCATCTGGGTATGAGCGCAGACGCCGGGCACGCAGTATCTTGAAGCCAGCCGAGTCGCCTTCGCGGCGCACAATAACAAGATCTGCAGGCAAGCGCAGCGGCGCTTGACGGGAGTGTTGCGTGAACATCTTCGATGAACCCAAGATCGATTGCCATAACCATTTGTTTGACCCCGCGCGCTTTCCCTACCACCCCGACGCGCCTTACGCCCCGTCCGGGCAGGAGGTCGCCACCCTCGAGCAATTCAACCGGGTGATGGACGCCTATGGCGTGCAGCATGCCTTGCTGGTGGGGCCGAACAGTGGCTACCACACCGACAATAGCTGCCTGCTGAGCGCGCTCGCCAGTGGGCAGGGGCGCTTCAAGGGGGTGGCGGTGGTTAGCCCTGACATCACCCTGGATGCGCTGGCTACGTTGCAGGCGCAAGGGGTGGTCGGGGTGGCCTTCAACCCGGCGTTGTACGGTGTGGCGAGCCTGGATGCAGCCGACGGGTTGTTCGGCAAGCTCGCCGAGCTCGACCTGTTTGCGCAGATTCAGGTGTGCGAAGACCAGTTGCTGGCGCTGCGCGGGCTGCTTGAGCGCACGTCGGCGCGCGTGTTAATCGACCATTGCGGCCGCCCGGAGGTGAGCGCCGGTATTCACCAACCGGGTTTCCAGGCCTTGCTGCGGTTGGCCGCAAGCGGCCGGGCCAGCGTCAAGCTGTCCGGCATGCAGAAGTTCGCCTCGGCCGATGCGCTGCAGGCGCAGAGCAGTGCCTACGTTCATGCCCTGCTCGAAGCGTTTGGCCCACAGGCCTGCGTGTGGGGCTCCGATTGGCCGTTCATTCGCCAGCGCTCGCGGGTGGACTACGGGCCGCTGCTGAAACTGGCCGAGCAACTGATGCCAGATGCGCAACTGCGCCGCACCGTCATGTGGGACACGCCGCGACGTCTGTTCGGGTTTGCCTAGCGCACCGCCCTTTGCCATTCCAATAACAAGAGAGCAACCGTCATGAACACTGAACAGAACCTCGGCGTGGGGGCGTTCGACACGCCTGCACGCCTGCAACAACGCACCCGCACCCGCTTCATGATCCTGGCGCTGATCTCCGGCGGCACGATGATCAACTACCTTGACCGCAGCGTGATGGGCATTGCGGCGCCTAGCATCAGTGCCGACCTGGGCCTTAACGCCGCGATGATGGGGGTGATCTTCTCGGCGTTTTCCTGGACCTACGCGGCGGCCCAGATCCCCGGCGGGATCCTCATCGACCGGCTGGGCACCAAGTTCACGTACTGGCTGGCCTTGACGCTGTGGTCGCTGTTCACCGGCCTGCAGGGGTTGGCCCAGGGCTTTCTGTCGCTGTTGGGCATGCGTTTTCTGGTGGGGGTGACCGAAGCGCCTTGCTTCCCCACCAACAGCCGCGTGGTGGCGACCTGGTTCCCACAGAGTGAGCGGGCCAGGGCGACTGGCATCTACACCTTTGCCGAATACACGGGGCTGGCGTTTCTTACGCCGCTGCTGTTCTGGGTACTGCACGCCTATGGCTGGCGTTTTCTGCTGATGGCGGTCGGGCTGATGGGCATCCTTTATGGCCTGGTCTGGTGGCGCAAGTACCATGAACCGCACCAGTCCACCACGGCGAACAAGGCCGAACTCGACTACATCGCAGCTGGTGGTGGCGTGGTCGACGGTGGCCAGAAAGCCACGGTATTCCGCTGGTCGCAGATCCCGGCTCTGCTCAAGCACCGCAACATGCTGGGCATCTGCCTGGGGCAGTTTGCCTGTAACTCGACCAACGTGTTCTTCCTGACCTGGTTCCCGACCTACCTGGTCACCGAGCGGCACATGCCGTGGCTGAAGGTTGGCTGGGTCGCGGTGCTGCCGTTCATCGCCGCCTCGCTGGGCACCCTGGTCGGTGGCTGGTTGTCCGATGCCTTGCTGCGCCGCGGCTACTCCCTGAACGTGGCGCGCAAGCTGCCGGTGATTGCCGGCCTGCTCACCGCGTCGGTGATCGTGCTGGCCAACTATGTCGAGTCCGACGCGCTGGTAATCGCCATTCTCTGCATCGCCTACTTCGCCCAAGGCATGTCGGCGCTGGCCTGGATGATCGTTTCCGACATCGCGCCAAAGGGCCTGCTGGGCTTGAGCGGTGGCCTGTTCAACCTGTTCGCCAACGCGGCGGGCATCGTCACCCCGTTGACCATCGGCATCATCGTTTCGATGACCGGGTCGTTCGTCTGGGCCTTGGCCTTCGTGTCGTCGATCACCGTCCTCGGTGCCCTGTGTTACCTGTTCATGGTGAGCGACCTGCGTCGTCTGCCAGACATCCCTAACCTCGAAAATGGAGCAAAGCAATGAGCCAATACCTGCAAGGGCAGACTGCAATCGTCACCGGCGGCATGCGCGGCATCGGCCTGGGGATTGCACAGCGGCTGCACGCCGCAGGTGCCCACGTGGTGATCTGGGACCTGGCGGTCGATGGCTGGAACACAGCCGAAAACGGCTTCGAGCCGGTGCTTCGCCAGTCTGTCGATGTTTCATCGCTGGCGTCGGTGGAAGCGGCATTTGCCGACGTGCTTGCACACGTCGGGCAGGTCGAGATCCTGGTCAACAACGCCGGTATCAATGGCCCGGTGGTACCCGCCTGGGAATACCCGCCAGCGGCCTGGGACAAGGTCATCACCATTGACCTGAACGGGGTGTTCTATTGCTGCCGCACCGCCATCCCGCACATGCGCGAGCGCGGCTACGGACGCATCGTCAACGTCGCCTCGATGGCGGGCAAGGATGGCGTGCAGTACATCTCGGCGTACTCGGCGGCCAAAGCAGGCGTGATCGCCTTCACCAAGGCCGCAGCCAAGGAGCTGGCGCAGGATGGCGTGCTGCTCAACTGCGTGGCGCCGGCGATGGTAGAAACGCCGCTGATGGCCGAAATGACCCCGGAGCACATCGCAGCGAGCAAGGCCAAGATCCCCATGGGGCGCTTCCTGAAGGTCGAGGAAATCGCCAACATGGTGAGCTGGATCGCCGGGCCAGAGTGCAGTTTCACCACCGGCTTCGTGTTCGACCTCAGTGGCGGGAGGGCGACCTATTGAGGAGCCTGGGCGTCGCTCACCTGACGGCACTGGACCTGGCGCCAGCCGTGCTGGTGCGCGAGGCGAGCCGTGCCGGCTTCAGCGCGGTGGGGCTGCGCCTGCATCCGGTGATGCCGGGTGCGCTGGCCTACCCGGTAACGGCGGGCAGCCTGGCGCTACGTGAGCTCAAGGCGGCGATGGCGGGTGAGGGCGTACGGGTCGCTGATATCGAGTTCGTGTCATTGACGCCCGAGGTGGTGGTCGCCGATTACGAGCCTTTGCTGGCGGCAGGTGCGGAGCTGGGGGCGGTAAGCCTGACGGTGTCGGGCGATGATGCCGATGTCGCGCGGCTGACCGGGCATTTCGCGGCCTTGTGCGAGCTGGCAGGGGGTTATGGCGTGCGCGTGGACCTTGAATTCATGCGCTGGCGGCCGGTGGCGAACGTGCACCAGGCCTCTACCGTGGTGGCAGGGGCGGGGCAGGACAACAGCAGCGTGCTGGTCGATGCCCTGCACCTGTTTCGCGCTGGCGCAGCCGTAGCGGACCTTGCCGGAATCGACCCGCGTTACTTGCGCGCCGTGCAGTTGTGCGATGCCCCACTGCAGGCTCCACCCGACAGCGGCATCATCCACGAAGCGCGTGAGGGCAGGCAGTTGCCTGGCCACGGGCAACTGCCGTTGGCACAGTTGCTCGCAGCCTTGCCCCGCGACGTCAGCCTCAGCGTCGAGGTGCCGTCTGCCCATTTGCACGGGGCAGAGCGGCTAAGGGCAGCTGCGCGAGTCACGCAGGCCTGGCTGAGCGGGGTGCCGGCAGGTCAGGCCTGATCCGGCACCACGGCGATTACATCGATTTCCATCAACCACTCGGCCTGGGCCAGGCCCGCCACCACCAGCCCGGTGGAGATCGGGAACACGCCTTTGAGCCATTTGCCGACTTCCTTGTACACCGGCTCGCGGAAGCGCGGGTCGGTGATGTAGGTGGTGGTCTTGACGATGTGCGACAGGTCCGAGCCGGCCTCTTCAAGCAGTTGCTTGACGTTTTTCATCGCTTGTTCGGCTTGTGCCCGAGGGTCACCCAGGCCTACCAGGCGCCCTTCGAAGTCAGTGCCCACCTGGCCGCGTACGTAGATGGTGTTGCCGGCGCGCACCGCCTGGCACAGGTCGTTGTCCAGGGTCTGGTTAGGGTAGGTGACCTTGGTGTTGAACATGCGGATACGGGTATGGGTTGGCATCAGTGGGCTCCAAGGGTGCTGACGTTGCTGATTGTGGGTTGTTGCTGCTCATCCGCGGTACGTTGCTCGCTGTCGCGGTAGGCCAGGTAGGTCCGTTGCGTGGCGATGTGCCCGGCGACGTGCTTGGCGTCGTGCCACACGCCCCAGATGAACGACGAGCCGCGGCGTGACAGCCAGGGCAGGCCGAGGAAGTACACACCGGGTTCGCGGGCAACACCGCGTTGGTGTTGTGGCTTGCCGTTGGCGTCGAAGGTGTCGACCTGCAACCAGCTGAAGTCCACGCCGTAGCCGGTGGCCCAGATGATGGTGCTGACGCCGGCCTGGGCCAGGTCGAGTGTGTGCAGCGGGTTGCTCAGGCACTCAGGGTCGGGCAGTTGCTTGCGCGCCTCCGGCTCTTCAGGCAGGTCCAGGCCATTGCGTTCGATGTAGGCGTCGGCGGCATCGAGCAGGGCCAGGTAGTTTTCGTCGCCGCGGCGGATGTTGTCTGCCAGGTTGTCCTGGAAGGTGGCAATGCCATCGGCGAACGATTGGGTCAGGCCGACCAGGGTCATGCCTTGGTGGGCGAGGGCGCGGAAGTCCACGGTGTGGCCGCCGCGTGCGCCGCTGACAGCAATGGTCACGTGCTCGCGGCCAGGCTTGGCGATTTCTGCGTCCCACTCGCCCAGCACACCCAGCCACCAGCAGAAGTCGCGGTTGCGGTAGGCACGCGGCGGGCGGTCATGGGCACCGACCGACAGGTACACCTGGCGCCCCGCGCGCATCAGTTCTTCGGCAATCTGCACGCCCGAAGAACCGGCGCCCACCACCAGCACGGCGCCGGCGGGCAGCTGCTCGGGGTTGTAGTAGGCGGCGGAGTGGATCTGGTGCAGGCGCTCGTCCTTTGGCGCGATGGCAGGGATCACCGGGCGCTGGAACGGGCCAGTGGCGGCAACCACGCGGTTGGCGCGGATCACGCCCTCGTTGGTTTCGATGGTGAAGCCTGGGCGATCGCTGTTGCGCACCACCTTCTTCACCTCGATGCCGGTGCGCACCGGCAGGTTGTACTTGCGCACGTACTGCTCGAAGTAGTCGGCAACCTGGTCCTTGCCGGCGAAGGCATCGGCGTCGAGGTTGAATTCCAGGCCAGGGAAGCGGTCGTGCCAGACCGGGCCGTTGGCGACCAGCGAGTCCCAGCGGCCCGTACGCCAGGCTTCGGCGATACGCTTGCGCTCCAGCACCAGGTGCGGCACGCCGAGCTTGTTCAGGTGTTCGCTCATGGCCACGCCGGCTTGGCCGGCGCCGACGACGAGGGTGTCGATTTCGAGGTTGTTCAAAGTCATGTCCGAGCCCTTTATCAGGCGGTTTTTGTCAGGTCGGTTTGGAGGACCGCCGTTGCCTGGGGCCAGACTAGGGACGCTGCGCAAATGGCGAAAATAGTATTTAGCTAGGGCTTGCCGATAAAACGGCGAAGGCCTTGATTCATAGGGCTTGCCGCGGTGCTTGAGGGGGATTTTTGATGCCGTTCGGGGTGGTGCGGGCGGCCTTAGTTTTTTCCTCTTCAAGCCCTCGGAAAAAGGTGGTTTCGCGCGCTGGAGGGTTCCACCCAGAATGCCCTGCATCGGACAGAACAACAGGAACCATGACATGACTTTCTCCATCATCGGTCGTTGCCAGGAAACCGGCCAAGTCGGTATCGCCATCAGCTCGTCGAGCATCGCGGTCGGGGCGCGTTGCCCCTGGGTGCGCGCAGGTGTGGGGGCGGTCGCAACGCAGAACATCACCTTGCCGGCATTGGGGCCGCAGTTGCTCGATGCGCTGGAGCAGGGCCAGTTGCCGCCGGCAGCTGCACTAGACAGAGTGCTGAACGCCAATGGCTGGAGCGAATACCGCCAGGTCACCGTGATCGACAGCCAGGGCCAGGTCGCGTTGTTTACTGGCAAGCAGGCGCTTGGGGTGCACAATGCCGTGGCCGGCGAGCAGTGCGCTGCTGCGGGTAACTTGCTGGCGTCCAAGCAGGTGATCGAGGCCATGGTGCACGCTTTTGAACAGGCCGGCGGGCACCTGGCCGATCGCCTGTTGGCGGCCATGCAGGCGGCGATGGCGGCCGGGGGCGAGGCAGGGCCGGTGCATTCAGCAGCGCTGAAGATCGCCGGCGAGCTGACCTGGCCGCTGGTGGACCTGCGCGTCGATTGGGCCGATGAAGACCCGATCGGCCAGCTCGATGGCCTGTGGCAAGCCTATCGCCCGCAGATGCAGGACTACGTGACCCGCGCCCTCGACCCGACCGCGGCGCCAAGCTACGGAGTGCCGGGTAATGAATGAGCGCACCAGCCGCGCGTTGCTTGCCCGGCTGATCGGTTTTGCCACGGTCAGCCGCGATTCCAACCTCGCGCTGATCGGTTTCATCCGTGACTACCTGGCGGACCTCGGCGTGGAATGCGAGTTGTTCCACAACGCCGAGGGCACCAAGGCCAACCTGTTTGCCACCCTCGGCCCGCAGGACGTTGGCGGTGTAGTGCTTTCGGGGCACACCGATGTGGTCCCGGTTGACGGCCAGGCCTGGACGGTCGAGCCGTTTGCCTTGAGCGAGCAGGAGGGGCGCCTGTATGGGCGGGGTACTGCGGACATGAAGAGCTTCATCGCCTCTGTCCTGGCAGCGGTCCCCGCGTTTCTCGCGCAGCCTTTGCGTATTCCGGTGCACCTCGCGTTCTCCTATGACGAAGAAGTGGGTTGCCTGGGCGTACGCTCGATGCTTGCGGCGCTTGCGCAGCGCCCACACAAGCCGCGGTTGTGCCTGATTGGCGAGCCGACCGAGCTCAAGCCAGTGCTGGGGCACAAGGGTAAGTTGGCAATGCGTTGCCAGGTGCACGGCGCTGCCTGTCACTCGGCGTATGCGCCTTATGGGGTGAACGCCATCGAGTACGCCGCGCAATTGATCGGCAAGCTGGGTGAGATCGGTGATGGTTTGGCGCAGCCTGAGCACCATGACACGCGTTTCGATCCGCCGTTTTCCACGGTACAGACCGGCGTGATCAAAGGTGGTAGGGCGTTGAACATCGTGCCCGAGGAATGCGAATTCGACTTCGAGGTGCGCGCATTGCCAGGGTTCGATGCTCAGGGGGTGGCTGACCAGTTGCAGGGCTACGCCGAGGCTGAGTTGCTGCCGCGCATGCGCGCCGTCAACCAGGGCGCCGATATTCGCCTTCAGGCGCTGAGTGCTTACCCGGGGCTGGCCACGCCGGCTGACAGCGAAGCGGCACGTTTGGTCGCCTTGCTCAGTGGTTCAGCGGCGTTCGGCACGGTCGCGTTTGGGACTGAAGGCGGCTTGTTCGACCAGGCCGGGATCCCGACGGTGGTCTGCGGGCCGGGGAGCATGGAACAGGGGCACAAACCGGACGAGTTTGTCAGTGTCGAGCAGTTGCAGGGGTGCGATGAGATGCTGCTGCGGCTGGTGGATTACTTGCGCGAAGGTTGAGTCATTTTTGCTGGTTTTTAGCATTCCTGGTAGGAGCAGCCTTGTGCTGCGAAGAGGCCCGTGACAGCACAGTGAATTTTCTCTGCTGTCACGGTCCTCTTCGCAGCACAAGGCTGCCCCTACAGGATGCGGGCAATGCCGTTATGAATCAGAACGTGGCCTTGACCTGCAAACCCACTACCAGCGCATTGTCGATAGCTTTGCCCGAGAACGCACCTGGCTCGATGATGTACTGCACATCCGGGCGTAGGTTCAGCCATGGCGTGGCCTGGTAGCCGTAGCTCAGTTCAATCAACTGCTCGGCGCTGTCGATGTTCGGGAACTGTTGCCCTGCGTTGAACGCAGCGTCTTCCAGCACATCGCGGCTGCGCGGGTTCGGCACGGCACGGCCATAGCCCAGCGACAGGGTATCGCGCGGGCGGCCTTCGAACGGCTTGTACAGCACAACGCCGGTGCCATACCACTTGGTGAACGGCGAGGCGGCCTCGCTCGATGCCGAGTACTGGCCAAAGGCGTGCAGGCTGCGGCCTGGCGAGCTTGGATCACTCCACACGGCCTGGTCGATCAGCAGGTAATGGCCGCCGCGGCCGGACACTTCCTTGTCGCTGCCGATGCGTTTCACATCGGAGCTGTCGTAGTAGTAGCCCAGCTTGTACTCACCTGGCAGTTCGCCTTGCAGTTTGTACACCAGCTCAACCGGTACCACGGTACCTGTGGTGTGCTTGGGCCCCAGGTGCCAGGCACGGCTGGAATTGCCGTTGCTCTCGGGGTCGACGTTGAAGGCCGCGACACGCAGCTGCCAGGACGGCGACAGGTCGTATTTCACCCGCACGCCCAGGTGGGCGTTGGGGTAGTTGGTCCAGCCGCTGCCACCCGACATGTTCAGTGGGTGGCCACAGAAGCCGGCGTTCATGAAGTTGCACAGGATGCCACTGTCCAAGCCGCCGAGGTCGTTGCCCATGGCCATGTAGCCGAGCTTGACGTTCAAGGCCGGGGTGAACAGGGTGCGCTCGTAGCTCAGTTCAGTCAGGCGGGTGTACAGGCCACCGTAGTTTTCCTGGATCGGCAAGCGGTTGCCCACCAGGTCTTCCGAGGCGCTGTTGCCGCGACGGTCGTTGATGGTCAACTGCACCTTGCCGCCGTTTTCCAGACCGTACAGTTTCGACAGGTCGAACTGCACGCCCAGCTTGAGGTTCTGCGAGTAGCGGGCCGAACGGTGCAGGCCTCCGTGGGCGTTGTAGGCGGTTTCACCGCTGTAGTCGCCGGTGAACTTGACGCCGTCTTCCTCCAGCTGATGGCGCAGGCCACCCCAGTCACCGGTCATGGTGTTGCGGGTCATCAGGTCGCCGTCGGCGAGGGCGGTGGTGCTGGCCAGGGCGAGCAGGAGGGGAGAAGTGATGCGAATTGCGGATGGCATTGCGGGGTCTCGGGTAGTGTTCTAGGGCCTCTTCGCGGGTGAACCCGCTCCTACAGGGCCTGCACCCTTTGCAAGTGCAGTGATCATCCTGTGGAAGCGGGTTCACCCGCGAAGCAGGCGACGCAGTCTTACGGCAGGGCGTAAGAAATCACATAGTCGCCACGGTCAGTCGACTGACGCGCGCCACCGGCGGTGATAACCACATACTGCTTGCCGGTTTTCGGCGAAACGTAGGTCATCGGGCCGCCCTGGCTGCCAACCGGCAGACGGGCCTTCCAGATTTCATTACCGTTGCTGCTGTCGTAGGCGCGCAGGTAGAAGTCCTGGGTGCCGGCGATGAACACCAGGCCGCCTTGGGTGGACAGTGTGCCGCCCAGGGTTGGCAAGCCGACCTTGATCGGCAGGTGCATGCGGATACCCAGCGGGCCGGTGTCCTCGACGGTGCCGACCGGGACCTGCCAGGCGATTTGGCGGGTCTTCATGTCAACCGCGGTCAGGGTGCCGAACGGCGGAGCCTGGCAAGGGATACCGGCGACCGACAGGAAGCGGTTCTTGTTCACAGCATACGGCGTTCCCTTGAGCGGTACAGCGCCCATGCCAGTATTCAACGCTTCGCCACCAGAGGCCGCGTTGCCTTTGTTCTGCGAAGGGATCATCTGGATCCACAGGCCCAGACGCATGTCGTTGACGAAGATGAAGCCATGCACCGGGTCGGTGGAAATGCTGCCCCAGTTCATGCCGCCCAGCGAGCCAGGGAAGCTCAGCGACAGGTCGGTGCCCGGCGCGGTGTACAGGCCGTCGTAGCGCATTTTCTTGAAGTCGATGCGGCACAGCAGCTGGTCATAAGGGGTGGCGCCCCACATGTCCGACTCGGTCAGGGTCTGCGCGCCGATCTGTGGCATGCCCACCGATTTTGGTTGGGTCGGGGAGTACGGCTCGTTCGGGATGTTGCTCGGTTTGACCGGAACTTCGTCGACCTGGGTCAGCGGTTTGCCGGTTGCACGGTCAAGCACGTAAATCTGCCCGGCCTTGGTGCCGATCACCACCGCAGGCACGGTCTTGCCGTCATCCTTGGTGAAGTCGATCAGGCTCGGCTGCATTGGCAGGTCGAAGTCCCAGAGGTCGTTGTGAACGGTCTGGTACACCCACTTCTGGTTGCCGGTGGTGGCGTCCAGCGCCAGGACTGAAGCACCGTAGGTGTGGTCCAGCTTGTTGCGCTCTACGCCATAGATGTCGGTGGACGACGAACCCATCGGCAGGAACACGGTGTTCATTGCCGGGTCGTACGACATCGGGGCCCAGCTGTTCGGGGTGCTGCGCACGTAGGTGCTGCCGTCGGCCGGGGCGTTGCGGTCTTCCGGGTTGCCTGGGTCGAAGGCCCAGCGCATGGCGCCGGTGATGACGTCGAAGCCACGGATGACACCGCCTGGCATGTCGGTCTGAACGTTATCGGCAACGCGACCGCCAACCACCACGGTGGTACCGGCCATCAGCGGCGCGGACGACAGTTGGTAGAAGGAATCCGGCACATCGCCCAGGCCAGCCATGAGGTTGACCTGGCCGTTGTTGCCGAAGCCTTGGCAGAATTCACCGGTGTCTGCATCGACGGCGATCAGGCGGCCGTCGATGGTGTTGGTCAGCAGGCGGCGCTGGCAGTTGGCACCGGCCGGGACAGTGGCCATGGCGATGGGCGAGCTGTTCGGCTGGGTTGGTTGGGCCAACGTCGCGGTGGCGTCGAAGTAGGCCATGCCGCGGCAACGCTGCCAGACCTTGGACTGGGCGTTGATCTCGTTTTTCCACAGCTCTTTGCCGGTGTCGGCATCGAGGGCGATCAGGTTGTTGTGCGGGGTGCAGATGAACACCTTGTTGCCAACCTGCAGTGGGGTGAGTTGGTCCTCGGCACCGTTGCCGTCGCTGATGGCGACGTCACCGGTGTGGTAGGTCCAGGCCACCTTGAGCTTGTTGACGTTGTCGCGGTTGATCTGGTCCAGCGCGGCGAAGCGGCTGCCACCTTCGGTATTGCCGTAGTGGGCCCAGTCTTTCTGCTCCTTGCCGGCTTCGACCGGGGTCATGCCAGGGCCTTTGCCGGTCGGGGCGACGCTTGGGTGAGCAACGAACATGTTGCCTGCGGCAATGACCAGTGCCACCGCCATCACACCTGCGATGCCGTACGCGCCACGGCCAGCGGTGCCGCCGTTGGCACGTACCAGCAGGGGGTAGACCAGCGCCACGACCATGCCGATTGCACCGAACATGAACACGCGCGAGAACAGCGGCCAGAACACCAGGCCGGTGTCGATCACGGCCCAGATTGCGGTACCGATCAGGAACAGGGCATACAGCCAGGCACCGGCGACCTTGCGGCGGGCGATGAGGATACCGGCGATGGCCATGGCCAGGCCGCCGATCAGGAAGTACCAGGAGCCGCCGAGGCCGGCCAGCTTGATACCGCCGGCGGCCAGGAGCAGGCCGAGCAGGGCGACGATAACGCCCAGGCCGACCAGAATGAGGGTTGTGGCGCCAGAGGCGCGCGGTGTTTCTTTCATGCCAGGGATCTCAGCAGGTGGAATGGGCGCAGTTTAAGCCCTTAGCAAGCTAATTAACAAGTTAGTACAAAATTTTGTGAGGCTGATTGTCGCAGGGTTGAACTTGCCAAGGTGTGGCCAAAAGTCTAGATCAGGCAGCGAAAAATGCAGTAAACAAAGCGTTCATGGCAGATATGGAATCAGTACTCATACTTTGGTCGAGTCGTCGAAAAGCAACGTCAGCAGGGGCCACGCTGCGCCAGCAGGCCCCGATTGGACCGTTCAACACCTATTCCGGCCAAGGGCTGGCGCTGCTGTAGAACACGGCCAGCCATACTGTCGCGATGCCCGGCGCGGTCCATTCCACGCGGTGGCGATAATGCGCCGGTATATCGAGGCAGTCGCCGGGCTGCAGCAGCCGGGTATGGTTTTCATGCTCGAAGCGTAGGCCCGCGGCACCGCTCAGCAGCACAATCCACTCACCTTCGGCCTGGTCGTACCAGTACCCTGGCGGGCTGGATTGGCCGCTGGAAACAATGCGCTCGATGCGCACACCGGGGCGGCTGAGCAGTTCGTCGACGCGCTCGGCAGCGGTCGGGTCGCAGGGCGGCAGGGTGTTCAGCATGTTGAAGGGGGCCATCTGAAATCTCGTTCAAAGGGAGGTGCTTCCACTATGGACGTGATTGCGAGGACGCGCGCTTCTTGACCATCCCTGCGGTTTGTAGGACTGTTCCGAGCTTTAAAAGACGGAAGACACATGGACAAGCTGCTGGCCATGAAGATGTTCGCGGCGACGGTCGATGCCCAGGGGTTTTCCGCGGCCGCGCGCAAGCTTGGCGTGGCGACCTCGTCGGTGACCCGCCTGGTCGATGCACTGGAGGCCGAGTTGGGGGCCACCTTGCTGAACCGCTCGACGCGTCAGGTCAGCCTGACCGAGGCGGGCGCCCGTTACTACGCGCGGGCCCGGGGCATTTTCGAAGCGCTGGATGAAGCCGATGCCAGTGTCGCTGACAGGGGCGAAGAACCGGTCGGTGTACTGCGGCTGTGCCTGCCGGTGGAGTTCGGCCGGCGGGTGATTGCGCCGCACCTGGGGCCCTTTCTGGCCAAACACCCGGCACTTGAGCTGGACATCGACCTGAGCGACCGCCTGGACGACTTGCTCGATGGCCGTTACGACCTGTCTATCCGGCTGGGCGACCCTGCGCCCAATGACGAACTGGTGTGCCGCCCACTGGGCCGGTTCGAGCGTTGGCTGGTGGCCAGCCCGGGTTACCTGGCCGGGCGCGCAGCACTGGCGCACCCGCAGCAATTGCTGGAGCACGCCTGCCTGCGTTTTCGCTATGGGCAGAAGGCGCGCCCCTGGTGCATGACGCGGGGCCAGGAGGTGCTGGAACTTGACGTGAGCGGGCCGTTGCGCAGTGCCAATGCCGACCTGTTACGCGAAACCGCGTTGGCCGGTAGCGGCATTGCCCTGCTGGCCGACTGGCTGGTGCGTGAGGACGTGGCCGATGGCACGCTGCAGCGCGTGTTCGGCGACTGGCAGGTCAGCCCCGGTACTGCCAACGACAGGATCAACGCGCTGTACTTGCCCAACCATCGCGGGTCGCGCCGCGTGAACGCCTTCATCACCTTTTGCGAAGGTCTGTTGACGCACTGAGCCGCCAGCGTTGCGCAGGGTGCAAAGCCCTGTTGCGCGCCCGCCGGATTCTCGCCTGCGGCACGTCTGGGTAAGGTGTGTGGCATATTCCGTCCCTTCTCGAGGAACATCGCATGAACCCCTCCCTAGCCGCAGAGCAGCCGTCGGCCACTGGCCTGAGCCGGGCCTTGGTGACCCTGCTGGCGTTCTGCTGCGGCGCCATCGTTGCCAATATCTACTATGCCCAGCCCATCGTTGGGCTGATCGCTCCCGATCTGGGCCTGTCCACTGAACGGGCCAGCCTGATCGTTTCCCTGACCCAGCTGGGCTATGCCCTGGGCCTGCTGTTACTGGTACCGCTGGCCGACCTGCTGGAAAACCGCCGCCTGATGATCGCTACCGCAGTGCTGGCCTGCGTCAGCCTGCTGTTGGCTGGCACCAGCAGCGGCGGCCAAGGGCAGCTGTTTCTGGGCTATGCGCTGTTGATCGGGTTCAGTTCGGTCGCGGTGCAGATGCTGATCCCCCTGGCCGCGCACCTGGCCCCTGAGCAACAGCGTGGCCGGGTGGTCGGCAACATCATGGGGGGGCTGCTGTTGGGCATTCTGCTGGCGCGGCCGGTGTCGAGCCTGGTGGCCGATCACTTCGGCTGGCGCACCGTGTTCATCGGTGCGGCGGGCGTGATGCTGGCAATCATCCTGTTGTTGGCGTTGACCTTGCCACGCCGGGTGCCCGAGCACAAAGCCAGCTATGCCGGGCTGATGCTGTCGCTGGTCGCGCTGCTGCGCCGTTACCCGGTGCTGCGTCAACGGTCGCTGTACCAGGCGTTGATGTTCGCTGCGTTCAGCTTGTACTGGACGGCTGTACCCCTCGCGTTGGCGGGGGCGCATGGCCTGTCGCAGAGCCAGATCGCGCTGTTCGCCCTGGTAGGGGCGGTAGGGGCCGTGGCCGCGCCCATCGCCGGCCGCCTGGCCGATGCCGGGCATGCCCGTGCAGGCTCCCTGGTGGCCTTGGTACTGGCGCCTGTGGCGCTACTGGTCGGGCTGACGGCACCGGGCTTCAGCGTGATCGGCCTTGGGCTGACCGGTGTGTTGCTGGACTTCGCGGTGCAGATGAACATGGTGATTGGCCAGCGTGAAGTCTATGCGCTGGACCCGGCAAGCCGCGGGCGCCTGAACGCGGTGTACATGACCAGTATCTTCCTGGGCGGGGCGCTGGGTTCGTCGGTGGCCAGTGCCGTATTTGCCCAGTATGGATGGCAGGGGGTTGCGCTGGTGGGTGCCGGGCTGCCGGGTTTGGCGCTGTTGGTGTTCCTCCTGCAAGGGCGCCGCGGCTGAGCTGAATCAGCGCCCCAGTGGCAACGCGACGCCGATCACTGCGAACAAGCTGCCACAGCAGCGGTTGAACCCTTTGCCACCCTTGGCCAGCCAGGGCCGGATGCGAAACGCCAAGCGCGCGAGCCAGTATTCGACCAGGAATTCCACGCTGGCAAAGGTCGCCGCCATCACCACGAACTGCATCAACAGCGCCCGCTGCGGGTCGAGGAACTGCGGCAGAAACGCACCGTAGAACAGCAACACCTTGGGGTTGGCCATGGCCGACAGCAGGCCCTGACGAAATAGGCCCGCATTGCCCAGGCTACGGGCCCGCTGCGTCACTTCAAGGTGCAGCGCCGGGCTGCGCCACAGCTGGATACCCAGCCAGACCAGGTAAGCGCCGCCCACCCATTTGAGTATGCCAAGCACTGCTGCAGAGGATTGCAGCAGGGCACTGAGGCCGAACATCGCCAAGGCTATCAAGGCACTGAAGCCAACTACCCCGCCAACGATGGTGAACAGCGTACGGCGTGCGCCATAAAGCGCGCCGTGGGTTAACGCGAGCAAGCTGTTGGGGCCTGGAGTCAGCGACAGGCCGATGCTGGCCAGCAGATAGATAAGCCAGGTGTCGAGTGCCATGGGGGAGTGCCTGATAGGGTTGGAGAACGCCAGTCTAGGGCACAACGCGTTTTTTCGAAGGTATGATCTGGACATTCGATGGTCTAATCTGGACGTGCTCTCATGCCCCCTGATATCCGCCTGCTGATCCTGCCCCTGCCGGCGTTTGCCCTGCTGCCGTTCGGTGCATTTCTCGACAAGCTGCGTTTCAGCGCCGATGACGAAGATTACAGCCAGCAGCGCTATTGCAGCTGGACCCTGGCAGGCTTGACCCTCGATTCGGTGCCCGCGAGCAGTGGCGCGGTGGTGCAGGTGGAAGCCATTGCCGAACAGCTCGACATGGCCCACTACGACTACCTGGTGCTGTTCGGCGGCCGCAACGCCATGGCCACCGCTGAACTGGCACCGCGCTACAAGGCGTTGCTGAAGCGGGCTGCCAAGGCGGGGGTGAAGCTGGTGGCCGTCGACAACGCCGCCTTCCTCTTGGCCGCTTGCGGCCTGTTGGACGGGCATGACGTAGTGGTCCATTGGCGGCATGAAGCCGAGTTTCGAGCGACGTTCCCTCATCTGAAGGTGCTGCGCGACCAGCTCTATCACATTGAAGGTGGGCGCATTACCTGCGCGGGAGGGACGGCGGCCATCGACCTGGCGGTGGAACTGCTGGCGCGGGCCTGTGGTCGGGCTCGGGCGCTGAAAGGCCTGGCTGACATGTTGGTGGACGAGACGCGCGACAGCCGCCATGCCTTGCGTTCGTTGGAGCCGGGGGGAGGGCACGGGCGAGCGGTGCAGCGTGCCCTGGCGTTGATGCGACATCACCTGGGTTCACCGTTGTCGATCGAGCAACTGGCGGCAGATCTGTGCATCAGCCGGCGTCAGCTGGATCGTCAATTCCAGGCCAGCCACGGGATGAGCGCCAAGGCCTGGTGGTTGGAAATGCGCTTGCAGCAAGCGCGCTGGCGGTTGCTCAATTCCCGCCACGGCCTGGCGCAGATTGCCGATGAAGTGGGGTTGGGGGATGCCAGCCACCTGGGTAAATGCGTGCGGCGGCGCTTTGGCTGTACGGCACTGCAACTGCGCGAGGGTGCCGCTGTTGCCTGAGCGGCCGCATCGCCCGCCCGGGCTGTTCTGGCTTTTACTGCGGTGTGCCAAACATCCCCGTCCAGTAGATCCCCGCATCACTCTTCGGGTCGACGGCATAGGCCGCCCCTAGCTCGCGATAATCCGGGCTCATCAGGGTCGCGCAATGCCCAGGGCTGGCCAGCCAGGCGTCGACCACCTTATGCGCGGTGTCGCGGCCTGCAGCGATGTTTTCGCCGATCTGCTGATACAAGTAACCCGCCAGCTCGGCCCGATCGCCAGGGGTGCGGCCGTCGCGGTCGATATGGTCGAAAAAGTTCTGGTTGGCCATGGCCCGCGTATGGGTGGCGGCAACGCCGGCCAATACGGTGCTCCAGCTCAGCGCGGGCGCGGCGGCAAACGGCTGGCCGCCGCATTGGCGTGGCACCTTGCGCGCCGCGTTGATTTCCTGCAGCACCTTCTGCCCTTCAGCCTGCCAATCCCCCAGGCGGCTGCTGAGCAGGGGGCGGGCAAGGACGATGCGCCAGTCGCGGCCTTCTTGGCTGACACCGATGTCGACGAACTGCGGGTCGAGCACCACCTGGCAGAAGCTTTCCTCGATGGCATGCATGGCCGCGCGCGCATCGCGCGGGCCCGAGAGGCTGATGGCCTGCACGTTGACCATCGGGTAGGCGGCGCGGGACATGGCCTGTTGCAAGTCGCGGGTGCCCTCGGGCGACAGCGCCAGGCGGGTGTCGCTGTTGAGTGGCGGCAGCTCCAGCGACGCCTCGCCACCACAGGGCTGGGCCTTGCTGCGGTAGACGTTGATCGATTCGATCAGTTGCGCCTCCTCGCCGGTGACGGCCAAGGCCCCGGTCGAGACGACCAGGCCCAGCGACAAGGCGGCAACAGATGACAGGACGCGCATGTGAATCTCCCTATGACTGGCAGCGTCGTGGTAAGCGCTGCTCATCCTACACAAGCACAGGGTTTTTGGCCCAGTCCCGTGCAAAGCAATACAAACGACGGCAATCGTTGCAGGCGGCATAAGAGGAAGTAGACCACTGGGCGCGCAAAAAGTGCGATCACTTGGTAATTATTCGTAACTTCAGCTGGAAACAATTCGCAATCGCGATTAATTTATGCCCTCCACCCCACGTTGCCAGGAAGGCGTCCATCCGATACCCAGGAGCCTTTCATGGCACGACCCCGTCATTATCAATCGACCTTTCTCGCTGTCTGCTGTTCCGTTGCGGTTACTGCACAGGCGGCTGATGGCGTGATCCAGCTGGATGCCACTGCTATCGACGCCGAGTCTGCCAAGGTAAAGGGCGAACTCCCGCAAGCCTTTGCCGGTGGGCAGGTCGCGCGGGGCGGGCAGATGGGCGTGCTGGGCAATCAGGACATGATGGACGTGCCGTTCACCATGACCAGCTACACCGCGCAATTGATCGAGGACCAGCAGGCCGAGGATATCGGCGATGTGCTGCTCAACGACCCGTCCGTGCGCCAGTCGTTTGGCTTCGGCAACCAGTCGCAGGTTTTCGTCATCCGCGGGTTGCCACTCAGCGGTGATGATGTGGCGTTCAATGGCCTGTATGGCGTGTTGCCCAGGCAGATGATCTCAACCGATGCGGTAGAGCGGGTCGAGGTATTCAAGGGGCCCAACGCCTTCCTTAACGGCGCCAGCCCGACCGGAACCGGCCTAGGTGGTAACGTCAACCTGCAGCCCAAGCGTGCCGGTGATGTACCCACGCGTCGCTACACCCAAGACATCAGCAGCGACGGCCGCGTTGGCGAACACCTGGACATCGGCCAGCGTTTCGGTGAGGACAACCGCTTTGGCGTGCGCCTGAACTTGTCGCAACGTGAAGGCGAAACCGCAGTCGACGACCAGGATCAACGCAGCAAGCTGTTCATTGCCGGCCTTGACTACCGGGGCGACAACTTCCGCCTGTCTACCGACTTCGGCTACCAGAAGCAGCGCGTCAACCACCTGCGTAACTCGGTGCGCCTGGGGGCCGGCCTTACTGATATCCCGCGGGCGCCGGATGCCGATCACAACTATGGGCAGGACTGGGCCTGGACTGAAACCGAAGACACGTTCGGCATGGCCCGGGGCGACTACGACTTCAACGACAATTGGAGCGGCTACCTGGCCGGTGGCGTCAAGCACACCCATGAGAACGGCTTCTACGGCACGCCGATCCTGACCAACGCCGCCACGGGCGACGCCACCATCGCCGGTTCGAAAATCCCCCACAATGAAGACAACACCACCTTCATGGGTGGCATCAACGGCCGCGTGCAGACCGGCCCGGTCAGCCATCAGCTGAACATTGGTGCGGCCAGCATCTGGACCCAGCAAGAAAATGCGTTCGTCTTCTACAACGCGCAGGCCACCAACCTCTATCACACTGACCCGCTGCCCAAGCCCACCACCCCAACCTTTACCGGTGGCAAGTTGGATGACCCTGGGGTGACCGGCAAGACGCGCAACCGCAGCATTGCCGTGTCCGATACGCTGGGCCTGTTCGACGACAGCCTGCTGGTCACGGTGGGGGTGAGGCGCCAGCAATTGCGGGTCGAAGGGTATGCCTATGACGGCGAGGGCGCGGACCTTGGGCGCAACGCGTTCTACGACGAGTCGGTGACCACGCCTGTCTACGGCATCGTGTACAAGCTCAACCCGTCGATCTCGCTGTACGCCAACCGCATCGAGGGCCTGGCGCAGGGCGCTACGGCGTCGGGGCAGGTCATCAACGCCGGGGAAGTGTTCCCACCCGCCAAGACCAAGCAGGTCGAAGCAGGGGTCAAGCTCGACTACCAGACCTTCGGTGCCAACCTGGCGCTGTTCCGTATCGAGCGGCCCACTGATGGCTTTGTTCAGGGCAATGTATTCGTCCAGGACGGCGAGCAGGTAAACAAGGGCGTTGAGCTGAGCGTGTTCGGCGAGCCGCTGCAGGGGCTGCGCCTGATGGCCGGTGGCACCCGCATGGACACAGAATTGAAAAACACCCAGAACGGTACCAATGATGGCAACCATGCGGTCGGTGTTCCGACCTTCCAGCTCAACGCCAGCGTCGACTGGGACGTGCCTGGCCTGCAAGGCGTAGCGCTTAATGCCCGCATGCTGCGCACCGGTGGCCAGTACGCCAACCCGGCCAACACGCTCACCTTGCCAACCTGGAACCGCTTCGATGTAGGCGCACGTTACCGATTCAAGGTGCAGCAGAAAGAGGTCACCTTGCGGGTGAACGTGGAGAACCTCACCGACAAGAACTACTGGGCCTCGGCCAACGGCGGCTACCTGACCCAAGGCGACCCGCGCCTGGTCAAGTTCTCCGGCTCGATAGACTTCTGACGCTCACTGTAGGAGCAGCCTTGTGCTGCGAAGAGGCCGGTGAAAGCACAGTGAATCTTCGCTGCTTTCACCGGCCTCTTCGCAGCACAAGGCTGCTCCTACACCCAAACACCCACACACGTCAGCGGGCCAGCGCCTGGTTAGGCTTGTAGAACAGAAAATGCGTGGTCTCGGCGGTCTTGCGGTAGGCCTTGGCCCAATCCGGGTGCACATTGCGGTCGTGGAAGTACAGCGCACCGCCGGTAGGGTCCTTGAGCTGCTGGTTGAGCGCCTTGCGCGCAATCTCTTTGGCGATGTCGTAACGCTGCGCTTCCTCGACCTGGTCCGAGCGCCCGTCACACCACCAGGAAAACTGGCAGGCCTTGGTTTCCACGCCCTGTTTGACGACGCCACAAATGGTGTCCGGGAAGCCATCATGGCCCAGGCGGTTGAGCACGACACTGGCCACCGCCGTCATGTCCTTTTCGTTGGCCCCCTTGGCTTCCCAATAGATGGTGCGGGCCAGGCAGGTGATGCTGTCGTCCAGCGGCGATTGGCCTGCCGGGTCGACTGCTTTTACTTCGCCTGGGGTGATGGTTTCGGCCTTTTTCGGCGGCGGGGCGTCCTCGACCACCTTTTCTTCAAGGACTTCGGCCTTGTCCTCTGCGACCGCGGCCTTGGCCGTGTCTGCGGCGTGCAATGGGCCTGCAAGCAGGGCCGAGGTCAAGCCGATTACCATCCACAAGAGGCGCATGGCCGAGCTTCCGATCGCTGAGTTGATTCAGAGTCTAGCCAAGCGTAAGCATTAGCACCAAAGGAAGGGTTGCGGCGGCCACCACGGTCTGCAGAGCGATGATGGTGGCCATCAGCGGTGCGTTGCCGCCCATCTGCCGGGCCATCACATAGGACGAGGACGCCGTAGGCAAGGCCTGGAACAGCACGGCCACCACCGCCGCCTGCCCACCCAGGCCGAGCACACGGCACAGGCCCCAGGTAGTCAGCGGCATGACCAGGAACTTGAACGCCGAGGCGGCCATCAACGGGCGCACCTGGCGGCCGACGCTGGCACCGCCCAAGGCTGCGCCCACGCACAGCAGGCCCAAGGGCAGGGCGGCCTGGCCGAGCGCCTTGACCGTCGGTTCAAGCCCTGCCGGCAGGCCCAGCCCTGTGACCCGCAGCAGCAGGCCACCCGCGCAGCCAACGATCAGCGGGTTGGCGAAGATCGCCCGCAGTACCGTGGCCGGTGAGCTATGGCGTGCGCTGAAACGGGCGAACACCAGTACGCACAGCAGGTTGACCAAGGGCACGATGGCGGCGTTGGCAACGGCCGCCAAGGCAATGCCAGCACTGCCATAGATGCCCGCCGCCAGGGTTGCGCCGATGTAGTTGTTGAAGCGGATGCCACCCTGGAACACCGAGGTGAAATCGGCACCGTCATGGTTCACCGCGCCTTGATACAGCACTAGTAGCAAGGCGCCGAGCAGGGTCGACAGCATCAGCACTCCCACCATGCCCAGTATCGGTACCCCGTCGAGGTTGGCGGTGGCCAGGCCATGCAGGAACAGCGACGGCAGCAGCACGTAATAGCTCAGGCGTTCGGCACCGGGCCAGAAGGTTTCCGCCAGAAAGCCGCGCACACGCAGAAAGGTGCCCAGGGCGATCAGCAGGATGATGGGTAGCAGTGTGGTCAGCAGCAGGTGGAGCATGGTCGGCGTTCCGTCGTCGGGTACCGCTACAGACTACGGGGGCGCTTTGGTTTGTAAAAACGTTGTTTTCTTCATTGACCGTTGAGAATAACTGCACGGTTGCTGCGATTTAGGCGTCCAGGGCCGTCTTTAGCACCGCACTCAGGTGGCGCCGCTGGCTTTTCTCATGCTCCAGCAGCACCACCCGGCGCGTCAGTTGCGGTTCGCCAAACGGCAGGCAGGTCGCCGGCGGCAAGCGCTGCAGGTCCGCGTCGGCCATGGGGATGATGGCCACGCCCAGGCCCATCACCGCCATGCTGGCCAGGGCTTCCTGGCTGTCCAGCTCCATTTGTTCGCTGACTTGCAGGTGCTGGCGGCGCAGCTCTTGTTCGATTTGCCGTCCGGCCCAGGCGCGTTTGTCGAAGCGCAGGAACGGTTGGCTGGCTAGCAGCTCGGGCACGCTCTGGCCAGCCAAATCGGGGCTGGCGATAGCCCAGAAGCGGTCAGCGAACAGCGGGGTGAAGACCAGGCTCTGCGGGTAGGGGCTGACCGGCTCGGTGGTGATCGCTGCATCGAGTTCGCCGTCTTCGACGCGCCGGGCCAATTCCGCCGACATGCCCGACGCAACACTGATGTGCAACTGCGGGTGGTGGGTCTTGATCCACAGCAGGGCCTTGGGCAAGCGCCGGGCCAGCACCGTGTGGATCGCCCCCAGGCGCAAGCGGCCACGCAGGCTCGGGCCACTGGCCAAGGCATCGGCCAGCTCGTCATAGGCGCCGAGGATGCTCTCAGCGCGCGCGACCGCCAACTGCCCGGCTTCGGTCAGCACGACTTGCCGTCGGCTGCGATCGAACAGGGTGACCTGCAGTTCGTCTTCGAGGGTCTTGATGTGCAGGCTCACGGCCGAAGGGGTGAGGCTGAGCAGGTCGGCGGCACGGGCGAAGGTGCCGTGGCGGGCGATGGTCACCAGGGTGCGCAGGGCTTTAAGGGACACGCGAAGGGGCTCCAGGGCTGAGCGGGCAGGCGTGCATTGTCAGTGCGGGGCCGGTCGCCGGCAAGCCGGCATCTGCGTACTTCAACGCCCCGTGCGCCCATACGCCTGGCTGATGCGGTCAATCACCATGGCCAGCGCCACGATCGCCAACCCCGCCTCGACGCCCTGGCCGACGTTAAGGGTCTGGATCCCCGCCAGCACATCCTCACCCAGCCCGCGGGCGCCAATCATCGAAGCCACCACCACCATCGACAACGCCATCATCACCGACTGGTTGAGCCCGGCCATGATGCTGGGCAGGGCCAGTGGCAGGGCGATGCGACGTAGCCGTTGCCAGCGGCTGGCACCCAGGCCGTGCGCAGCCTGCAACAAGGACGGGTCGATCTGCCGCAAGCCCAGTTCGGTCAGCCGCACCAGCGGCGGCAACGCGTAGATCAGGGTGGCGAACACCGCCGGCACCTTGCCCAGGCCAAACAGCGTCAGCACCGGGATCAGGTAGACGAAGGCCGGGAGTGTCTGCATCACATCCAGCACCGGCATCAACAGCCGTCGAGCCAGCGGGCGGGACGCCAGCAGAATGCCCAGCGGCACGCCGACCATCACGCACAAGCCCGTGCTGATCAGGACCAAGGCCAAGGTTTGCAACAGCTTGTCCCACAGCCCGAGCACGCCGATCAAGGCCAGCAGGGCCACCATCATCAGGCTGCGCAACAGGCTGCGGCTGGCATGCCAGGCGAGCAGCCCGACCACCAGCAACAGCGCCCACCAGGGCAACAGGCGCAGCAGGTTTTCCAGGCCCACCAGCAGTTGCAGCAGTTGATCCGAGAGGCTGCGCAAGTGGTCGCCGTAGTTCAACACCAGCCAGTCGACTAGCTGGTTGACGCGACCCGCGAAGGAAAATTGCAGGGCTTCGGGAAAGCCGCCGCTCATAGGCTGCCCTCGACCTTGGCTGCGACCTGCGCAGGCAACCAGGCTTTCCACACATCGCGGTTATCGCGCAAAAAGGCGAGGGCAGCCTGGTTGGGCGGGATGCGCTTTTCGCTCATCTCGGCTAGGGCGCTGTTGAGCCGATCGATCGGCAGGTCGACTTTTTCGAACACCGCCACCAGGTCCGGGTAGCCTTCTTTGAACGCCTTCGAGACGCCGATAGACAATTTGGCTGGCAGTGACTGGCTACCTTGCGGCTTGGGGTTGCTGGCATCTGTCAGGGTGGCCCAGGCCTTTTCATTGAAGGGCGGCTCTTGCAAGCGGATCAGCTTGTAGCGCCCCATGAGCGGGGTCGGGTTCCAGTAATAGAACAGCACTGGCTGGCCGCGGCGGATGGACGAGCTGATTTCGGCATCCAGCGCTGCGCCAGAGCCACTGCGGAAGTTGTTATACAGCGCATCCAGCCCATAGGCCTTGAGTTTCTGGCTGTTGACCGTCTCGGACGTCCAGCCGCTCGGGCTGTTGAGGAAGCGCCCTTTGTCCGGCATTTCAGGGTCCCTGAACACCTCGGGGTAACGCTTGAGGTCGTCGACACTGTGCAGGTCCGGTGCCAAGGGCTTGAGGTTGCGCGACGGGTCGCCCTGGATCACGTAGGCCGGCACCCACCAGCCTTCTTCAGCGTGCTTGACCGTGTCGCCAAGGGCGAACACCTGGCCGGCCTGCTCGGCCTTGATCCAAGCGGGGCTGCGCCCGGCCCATTCCTCGGCGATCACCTGCAGGTCGTTTCGGGCCAAGGCCACTTCCATGCTCACGGTACTGCCGGGCAGTGTGTCGGTGGGGTAGCCGTAACCCCGTTCGACGATCAGGCGCAGTATCTCGGTGGTCAGTGCACCGCTTTCCCAACCAATTGCGCCAAAGTGAATCGGCGCCTTGCGTTCCGCTGAGGCGGCGCTGTCGGTGCTGGCCAAGCCAACAGCCAGCAGCAGGCCGGCCAGCAGCGTTGGAATTCTTTTCATCGGGGCCTCCTCGGTAGCCGCTGAGTCAGTGCCGGCAAGTGTAGACGACACCTTTGCCTGCTTTGCCTGGCGGGAGGCAGGGAAGGCGCTCTCTCTGTGCCCCGTGGCCCGCGGTTGCAAGAGTGTGCGTTGCCATTTCGGCAGCACACTTGGCCCACGGCGCGAGGCATTCCTGATGACCCTTGATTTGAGTTTCGTCTATTACCGCAACTTCTGTTTCGATGGAAAATTTCACGTTCGGTGCATCGGTGCAGACCTGCACAAGGTCAGCCGTATTCGCTATGAGTTGGAGCGGGCCGGGCCTGAGGATGCGGTGTCGTTCAGAGGGGTTTCGGTACAGTCCGAGGTGCACACTGGCCGCTTGGGGGACCATGGATGCCCAGCCACGTTGATCGCCGAAGAAGCGGTTGGTGTCTACAGCATCCGGCCAAGGGTCGTCCTGCTGGATGACTATGCCCGGGCTGCGAACCGGCCTACCGGGGCTGCCGGGATCATTGACTTGCCGCCCCTGGTGCTCGAGATCAAGGCCGAGGAGTTGAACCGACGCGTGCTCGAAAAAATACCGCTGCCGTCCGCGGGCGGGCGGGGCAAGCGTGAGGTGGACCAGAGCAGCCGCGAATACGAACCTCGTGAGCAGCTTGCTCAAGGCCTTGCGGCAGTGGCGCCAGGTGCCGCGTACCCTACGCTGGTTATCGCGTTCGAAGCGGGTGGCTACCAGCGGCTGCTTGATGATCTGCAGCCCGATTCAGGCTCGGTATTGGTTCGTTATTGGCCCAATCTGAATATCGTGCTTAACCCCCGGCCTGTTCTGGATGAGCAGGAGCAGCATGACGATCGGCTTCAGGCATTACGCACGTTCTGCTATCTGGAGCAGCCGCCGAGCATGCTCAACGACACTTACCTCGCACTGCTCAAGACCCTGGCCGCGCTGGAGTACGTGCAGTCCATGCAGTTCCTGCAAGCCAGCGCCGGGCCAAATCTGATCTTGCTTGGCGCGGCGGCGGCGGTAGCCACGCTGTTGACCGGCGCCGCCGTGGTGGCGGGTAATCGAGCCCACGAAAATGCCCAGCCCACGCCCGACTTCGAGCCTCGCCAGCATTACCTAGATGCACCAGGCCCAAGATGGAAAGGGCTGAACGTGCGCAAGGCCTGGGCCGGGGGGGTAACTGGGCGAGGCTCGCGGATCCATTTCAGTGACGGCGGGTTGTTTGCGGAACACGAGGACCTGCGGGGCAACCCTGACCTGAAGATCGTGTCGCTAGCGCCCAACCACGATCCCAAGCACGGGACTGCCTCTGTGGGGGTCATTCTGGCAGCGCGCAATGGGTTTGGGGCAACGGGGGTCAGTCATGATAGCGAAATGTACCTGTACCACAACCGCTCCAAGGATATTCACGGCAACAATCAGGTGCTCAAAGACCTGCTGCGCAACGTGGAACCCGGGGATATTGTCGCTATCAATCGCCAGACTGCCAACCCCGCCGTGCGCAGTACAACGTTGCCGTCCGTGCACGACAAAGCCTGGTGGACAGTGATGCAGCAACTGACCCAGCGCGGCGCTGTGGTGGTCAACGCGGCGGCCAATGGCAGCAGCAAGACCCTGGCGCAACAAGGGACTCAAGCCAACCAGGGCGTCGACCTTGCCAATTGGCCCTACTTCGACGACTACGGCGATGCCGGTGTCATCTTGATTGGCGCGTGTCAATCGTACAGTGGCAAGCCCCACACGTACTCCAATTACCGCTACCGCCATCGCATGCTCAACGCCTGGGGCGACAGTGTGGTGACCCTGTCCAGGGGCGACTTGCAGGACCTGCCGGGTGAAAACAGGGACTACTCCGAGAACTACGCCGGCACCTCCAGTGCAACCCCCATGGTGACGGGCGCCCTGAGCCTGATCCAGTCGTATGCCATGGGGCACCATCACGTCTACCTGAATGCCGACCAGATGCACCTGCTGGTCATGGCGTGCGGCTATGAAGACGCCACCTCGCCGGGCACTGATGTACTGCCGATGGGGGCCAGGCCCAACGTGCACGGTGCGCTGGTAATGCTCGATCGCATACTCGGCAACGGCCGCTTCGAACCTTGAGGTGAGGCCGGCAAGCGTCGGCCTCTAACGCATCAGACGCGGAACTGATCCATCAGCGCCTGTTGTTGATTGGCCAGGCTGTTGAGCGACTGGCTGACCCGAGCCGACTCGTTGGCTTGCCCTGACAGCGATTCGGTGACGTCGCGAATGGTTGCGACATTGCTGTTGATCTCTTCGGCCACCGCGCTTTGTTCTTCGGCGGCCGAAGCGATCTGCAGGTTCATGTCGGTGATCACCGTCACTGCCTGGCCGATGCGCTGCAGTGCTGTGACGGCCTGGCCGACCTGCTGCACGCCGCCCTGGGCCTGGCGGTGGCTGTTATCCATGGCACCGACCACTTCGCGGGTACCGGCCTGCAAGGCTTCGATCACCTGGCGGGTTTCTTCCACCGACTCCTGGGTGCGCCGGGCGAGGTTGCGCACTTCATCAGCGACCACGGCGAAGCCACGGCCGGCCTCACCGGCGCGGGCAGCTTCGATGGCGGCGTTGAGTGCCAACAGGTTGGTCTGCTCTGCAATCGAGCGGATCACTTCCAGCACCGAGCCGATTTTTTCGCTGTTCTGCGCCAGGCCCTCGACCTCGGCCATGGCGTTGTTCATGTCGGCGGCCAGGGCATCGATGCTGTGGGTGGTGCGGTCGATCACGGCCAGGCCCTCGCGGGTGGCCTGGTCGGCCTCGCGGGCTGCCTGCGCAGCCTGGGCAGCGCTGCGGGCAACGTCCTGGGCGGTGGCGCTCATTTCGTGCGAGGCGGTCGCCACCTGGTCAACCTGGCGGTACTGCTGCTCCATGCCAGCGCTGGTCTCGCTGGCGATCGCCGAGGACTGGTCGGCCGTGCCACGGGCGGCCTGCACCGAACGTTTGACCTCGGCAATGGTGGGCTGCAGCTTGTCGAGGAAGCGGTTGAACCAACCGGCCAACTCGCCCAGTTCGTCCTGCTTCTGGTACGTCAGGCGGCGGGTCAGGTCACCTTCGCCACTGGCGATGTCCTTGAGCATCGCTGCCACGCCCAGAATCGGCCGGGTCACACCACGTGCCATCAGCCACACCAGCAGCAGGCCGGCGATTGCGGCGGCCAGGCCCAGGCCCAGCTCCAGCAAGGTGCCACTGGTGTTCAGTGCATCGAGTTCCTGTTTCAACGTTTCGGCGGGCCCGGTCAGGGCGTTTTCCGGCACGTCCAGAAGCACGCCCCAGGGCTGGGCACCAGGGATCGGCTCAAAGGCCGCCAGCACCTTGAGGCGTTGCTGGTCGTGCAGGATGCTCAGCTTGCCCTCGGCTAGCTTGCGCACCAGTTCGGCGCCCTTGGCCGTGTCGACCTGGTCGAAGCGCTGGGCCAGCTTGCCGGCATCGGCGCTGTAACCGGCCAACAGGCCCACCGGGCTGAGAATGCCCACGGTGGTGCGGCCTTCGTACAGGCTGCGGCTGGCATTCTGGGTCAAGGCCTGCAGGCTGTTGAGGTTGATGTCGATCGACAGGGTGGCGATCACCTTGCCGTTGACGGCCAGGGGGAAGACGATACTGGTCATCAGCACCCGCTGGCCATCGATGTCATAGAAGTAGGGCTCCACCACGCAGACCTTGCCGCTGCTGCGCGGGCACACCCACCACGTGTTGGCGGGCTGGCCGCTGGGGCCGACCTCGGTGTTGGCCATGTCATGTTCAGGCAGGGCCATGGCGGTCAGCTGGCCGGCACGTGGTTGCGACCAGTACAGCGCGAAACGCCCGGTTTCGTTGCTGCCCAGCTCTGGCTTGGCAGTGAACAGGTTGTCCTTGTGGTCCAGGGCGTTGGGCTCGAACACCAGCGACATGCCGAGCAGTCCGGGGTTGGCCTGCAACGCGGCGCGCACCTGGCGGGTCATGTCCTCGCGCAGGTCGTAGGCATCGAGAAAGCGCTTTTCAGCCTGCTCGCGCAGGAACAGCACTTGGCGGGCGAAGCCGGCGCCGTACTGATAGGCGTCCATGAATTGACGGCGAATGTTCAAGGCCTGCACTTCACCTTGCGACTCGATGCGCCCCTGGGCCGCATCGGTGAGCATCTGCATGCTGCTCGCCTTGACCAGGTCCGAGCTGTGGTCCATGCGGTACAGCGAAAGGCCGACGAGCAGGGTGACGATGCAGGCCAGGCACAGACCGGCGAGCAGGGTGATCTTCCACTGGATGGAAAGTTGTCGCAAAGGCATGGGGCGAATCCCTTGTAATAGTTCTGGCTGTCGACTGTGTCGGCCATCGCGCTTTTTTCTTTATTCAAACGTTCAATTTAAATTAAGGCGGGGCTGAGTAATGCGCCGCAACATGGCGCTTTTGACATCTGCCGCCCACTGCTTCAGAGTGCGCGCTTTTTTTCTGTCCTTATGAGGTAAGCCAACCATGAATGCAGTGATCGCCGCGGTCGGCATCATGCTGATACTCAGCCTGTCGCGGGTACACGTGGTCATCGCCCTGATCATTGGTGCCTTGGTCGGCGGCCTGGTCGGCGGCTTGGGCATCGAGGGCACGCTGAAGGCCTTCAATGGCGGGCTGGGTGGCGGCGCCACCGTGGCGTTGTCGTATGCGCTGCTGGGCGCCTTTGCCGTGGCCATCGCCAAGTCAGGGCTGGCGCACGCCCTGGCCGATCGCGCCTTGGCCATGATCGACCGCCAGGGCCATGCCAATGGCGGCAAGGTGAAGTGGATGATGATCGGCCTGATGCTGGTGGTGGCGGTGTCGTCGCAGAACATCCTGCCCATTCACATCGCCTTTATCCCGCTGCTGGTGCCGCCGCTGCTGTATGTGTTGACGCGTCTGCGCATCGACCGTCGGCTGATCGCCTGCGTGATCACCTTTGGTCTGATCACCCCGTACATGTTTCTGCCGGTGGGCTTTGGCAACATCTTCCTCAACGAGATCCTGCTGGCCAACGTCGCCCGCGCTGGGGTCGATGTGAGCGGCGTCAATGTCACCCATGCCATGGCCATTCCGGCGGCGGGCATGCTCGCCGGCCTGTTGCTGGCGGTGTTCTTCAGCTACCGCAAGAAGCGCGACTACGACCTGGCGCGTATCGAGCAGGTCGAGCAGGTCAGCGTGCAATACAACCCGTTGACCCTGATGGTCGCTGGCCTGGCGATCGCGGCGGCGTTTATCGTGCAGCTGTTGCTGGACTCGATGATCATTGGCGCCATGGTCGGGTTCCTGATCTTCTCGCTGTCGGGCATCGTGCGCTGGAAAGACACTGACGACCTGTTCACCGAAGGCATGAAGATGATGGCCATGATCGGCTTCATCATGATTGCCGCGTCGGGTTTTGCCGACGTGATGAAGGCCACCGGCGAGGTCAAGAGCCTGGTCGAGACATCGGCGCAGTGGATCGACCACAGCAAGGGCGTCGGCGCCTTGCTCATGCTGCTGGTGGGGTTGCTGGTGACCATGGGCATCGGCTCGTCGTTCTCCACCGTGCCGATTCTGGCCGCGATCTTCGTGCCGCTGTGCGTGCAATTGGGCTTCGACCCCGTGGCCACGGTGTGCATCGTGGGTACCGCCGGGGCATTGGGGGATGCAGGTTCGCCCGCGTCGGACTCGACCTTGGGCCCGACCTCGGGCCTGAACGTGGACGGCCAGCACCACCACATCTGGGACACGGTGGTGCCGACCTTCATCCACTACAACCTGCCGCTGCTGGCGTTTGGCTGGTTGGCGGCGATGACGCTGTAAGGCGGGAGGGCGTCAGCCCTTGTCGGGCGGCGGCGAGATCCTGTTGAGGACTGTGCTGCCGTCCTTGCTGCGGGTCAGGTAGACCGGCAGCACCTTGGGCAGGTTATTGACCAGGCGCCCGACTTCGCGGGTGTTATAGATGCCGCTGATGCGGATCCGCCCGGTGCTGGCATCGGCCAGCAGCAGCGGGGCGTCGAGGTAGCGGTTGATCACCGGCAACGCCTGTTCCAGGCTCAGGTTATCGAGCACCAGCTTGCCATTGCGCCAAGCCAGGGCATTGCCGTAATCGTCGCTTTGCGCGAGTTGCGGCTCGAAATCGCCCTTGTGATAGCTGGCCTGCATCCCAGGGCCCAGGCGGTAGCCGCCGGCACTGCCGTCGCTGGACACAAGCACCGAACCTTCCACCAAGGTGACCTTGACCTGGTCCTGGTACTTCCAGACGTTGAACTGGGTGCCGGTTACCCGGGTCTGGCCGCGGCCAGCGTGGACGATGAAGGGGTGCGCACTGTCGTGCTGGACCTTGAAGAACGCCTCGCCGCGCTTGAGGGTAACCTGGCGCTGGTCCTTGAAGTTGAGGTATGTCAGCTCGGTATTGAGGTTGAGCTGCACCGTGCTGCCATCGCTCAGCTCTACTGTCTGCATCCGGTCGCTGGCTTCGAAGTGCTGGTAATGGTTGGGCAGCCAACCTTGTTCCCAGCCCATCCAGCCTGCCAATGGCAGTACCGCCAGGGCGATGGCTGCAGCCGAGGCCAGCGGGCGCCAGTTGCGCACACGTGCGGCCTGGCGTGACGGTGGGTTGAAATCGACCACGGTCGCGTTGCGCGGCAGCAGGTCGGCGGTCTGCCAGATTTCCAGCATCGCCTGGTATTCCTCGGCGTGCCGTGGGTCAGCCGCCCGCCAGCGGGCGAACGCCTCGCGTTCTGCCGCCGTGCAATCTTCGGCGTGCAGGCGCATGCACCAATGCGCGGCGGCGTCGGTAATGGCATCGTCTGGGCTGGGATTGAGGCGGTCGTGATTCATTGCGGCTCCGGGTTTTGCGCATTCTACCCTTGCTAGAGGGTTCCCGAGAACCGAGGTAATGGCGAATGACTATCAGTTGTGCCGGTTTTTCGTCGGATTTGCAATGGAATTTCAGCGTTTGAGAACCCTTCGCGGGCAGTGCCGGGGGGCGCTTTACGCCCCCACGCTGATCAGAACTGTTCCGCAGTCAACCCGTACAGGCTCACGCTGCCGGCCTGGATACTGGCTTCCAGCCCCAGGCTGCGTGGCAACACGCGCTGGAAGAAGAACGCTGCACACGCCAGTTTCGCCTCATGGAAGGCCGGGTCTTGTTCGCGCTTGGCCTGCGCCACGGCGGCCATGCGCGCCCACATGTAGGCGTAGGCGGTGAGGCCGAACAGGTGCAAATACTCCACGGCCACGCTGCTGACCAGGTTGGCGTCCTGGCTTGCGCGTGCCCGCAGCCATGCGCTGGTGGCTTCCAGGCGCGCCACACTGGCTTGCAGGGCTTCGCGGTACAGTGGCGCGGCAACGCTGAAGGCGCGCACTTCGGCGGTGAAACTGGACAGCGCCTGGCCACTGTCTGCCAGCACCTTGCGCCCGAGCAGGTCGAGGGCCTGGATGCCGTTGGTGCCCTCATAGATCTGTGCGATGCGCACGTCGCGCACGCGTTGTTCCTGGCCCCATTCGCGGATGTAGCCATGGCCGCCATACACCTGCTGGCCGAGCACGCAGCTTTCCAGGCCATTGTCGGTGAAAAACGCCTTGGCCACGGGCGTCAGCAGTGCCACCAGACGCTGGGCATGTTCGCGTTCTCCGGTGTCTTCGGCGTAGCGGGCCAGGTCCAGCTGTTGCCCCACGTACGCCGCAAAGGCCCGGCCACCCTCGGTCAGCGTGCGCATGGTCAGCAGCATGCGCCGCACATCGCCATGCTGGATGATCGGGTCGGCCACTTTGTCCTTCGCCTGCGGACCCGTGGCGGCACGGCTTTGCAGGCGTTCATTGGCGTAGCGTGCGGCGCTCTGGTACGACGCTTCGGCGCAGCCGATGCCCTGGATGCCAATGGACAGCCGCTCGTAGTTCATCATGGTGAACATGGCCGCCAGGCCCTTGTTCGCATCGCCTACCAGGTGGCCGATGGCCCCATCGAAGTTCATCACGCAGGTGGCCGAGGCCTTGATGCCCATCTTGTGCTCGATCGACCCGCACTGCACGGCGTTGCGTTCCCCCAGGCTGCCATCGGCATTGACGTGGTACTTGGGCACCAGGAAGAGCGAGATGCCTTTAGCCCCCGCCGGTGCGTCCGGCAACTTGGCCAACACCAGGTGGACGATGTTTTCGGTCAGGTCCTGCTCGCCGCCGGTGATGAAAATCTTGCTGCCACTGATGCGGTAGCTGCCATCGGCCTGGGGTTCTGCGCGGGTGCGGATCAACCCCAGGTCAGTGCCGGCGTGGGGTTCGGTCAGGCACATGGTGCCGGCCCAACGGCCTTCATAGAGCGGCGGCAGGTAGGTGGCCTTGAGTGTTTCGCTGGCGTGGGCATCGATTGCCAGGCAACTGCCGGCACTCAAGGCCGAATACAGGCTGAAACTGCAGTCGGCGGCGTAGAGCATTTCCTCGAACAGTACGCCCAGCATCTTCGGCATGCCCATGCCGCCATGCTCGGGGTTGCCGCCCAGGCCAACCCAGCCACCTTCCCGGTAGGTGCGCCAGGCGTCGCGAAAGCCATCCGGGGTGGTGACCTGGCCGGCTTCGAAGTGCACACCCTGCTCGTCACCGTTGCGGCTGAGCGGGGCGATCAGCTGGCTGGTGACCTTGGCCGCTTCTTCGAGGATGGCATCGGCGGTGTCGGCGTCGATGCGCTCGGCCAGGGCGGGCAGGCGTGCCCACAGGGCAGGGCCCTGCAACACATCGTGGAGGATGAAGCGCATGTCGTGCAGTGGGGCGGTGTAGTGGGGCATCGTCGGCTCGAAGAAGTGAGTTATAGGTTGTCTGGCCGGGCCTCTTCGCGGGTAAACCCGCTCCCACCGGTTTAATGCAGTTCCCAAGAACGGCGCGGTTCTTGTGGGAGCGGGTATACCCGCGAAGAGGCAGTTACAGCCTTAAAGGGCTTTGGCGCGGTCGCGCAGGACGTACTTCTGGACCTTGCCGGTGGAGGTCTTGGGCAGCTCGCCAAAAATCACGGTCTTCGGCACTTTGAACCCGGCCAGGTGCTCACGGCACCAGTTGGTGATATCGGCTTCGCGGGTGTCTTCCCGGCCAGGCTTGAGTGCCACGAAGGCGCAGGGCGTCTCGCCCCATTTGTCGTCGGGGCGCGCCACCACGGCGGCTTCCAGCACCGCTGGGTGTTTGTAGAGGGCGTCTTCGACTTCGATGGTGGAGATGTTTTCGCCACCGGAAATGATGATGTCCTTGAGCCGGTCCTTGATCTCGACATAGCCATCGGCATGCCAGACTGCCAGGTCGCCAGTGTGGAACCAGCCGCCGCGGAAGGCCTCGGCCGTGGCCTCAGGGTTTTTCAGGTAACCCTTCATCACCGTGTTGCCGCGCATGAAGATCTCGCCCAGGGTGTTGCCGTCGCGCGGCACCGGGGCGAGAGTTTGCGGGTCGGCGACCATCAGGCCGTCGAGCGTCGGGTAGCGTACGCCCTGGCGGGACTTGATACGTGCGCGCGCTTCCAGCGGCAGCGCGTCCCATTCCTCATGCCAGGCGCAGACCGTCACCGGGCCGTACACCTCGGTCAGGCCGTAGGTGTGGGTCACCTGGATGCCCATTTCTTCCACCGCGCCAATCACCTTGGCGGGTGGCGCGGCGCCTGCGACCATGGCCTGCACCGGGTGCTCGATGGCAGCTTTGGCGGCCTCAGGCATGTTGACCAGGGCGTTGAGCACGATGGGCGCGCCGCACAGATGGGTGACCCGGTGTTCGCGGATCAGGGTGAGGATCTTTTGCGGGTCGACCCGGCGCAGGAACACGTGGGTCCCGGCCAAGGCGGTGATGGTCCAGGGGTAGCACCAGCCGTTGCAGTGGAACATGGGCAGGGTCCACAGGTACACCGGGCGGTGGCCCATGGCCCAAGTCATCTGGTTGCCCAGCGCGTTGAGGTAGGCACCGCGATGGTGGTAGACCACACCCTTGGGGTTGCCGGTGGTGCCGGAGGTGTAGTTGAGCGAAATGGCCTGCCATTCGTCATCGGGCCATTCCCAGGCAAATTCCGGGTCGCCCTCGGCCAGCAGGGCTTCGTAGTCAAGCGCGCTGACCGCGCGGCCTTCGCCGTACTCCGGGTCATCGACGTCGACCACCAGGGGCGGGTGTTCGAGCAAGGCCAGGGCGGCTTCGATGACCGTGTGGAACTCGCGATCGGTGATCAGCACCTTGGCCTCGCCGTGTTGCAGCATGAAGGCGATGGCTTCGGCGTCCAGGCGAACGTTGAGGGTGTTGAGCACCGCACCGGTCATGGGCACGCCGAAGTGCGCTTCGAGCATGGCCGGGGTGTTTGGCAGCATCACCGCGACCGTGTCGCCACGGCCGATGCCGCGCCCAATCAGGGCACTGGCCAGGCGCCGGCAGCGTTGGTAGGTTTCCTGCCAGTTGCGGCGGATGGCGCCATGGATGACAGCCGGGTAGTTACCGTACACCGCAGCGGTGCGTTCGATGAAGCTCAGTGGGGTGAGGGCGACATGGTTGACGGCAGCGGGCATCAGGCCCTGGGCATAGATCGACATGCGTTAATCCTGTTGGGGAGGCAAGCGCAGCCTGTGCGCGTGACCCCCGGTGGCTGATTGTTAGCTCTGTTCAGGGTGTGGAAAAGCGTACGGTTGGCCGCTTTCCCCTGTCGCAGTTTTACGCGAGTCGCTATGGTAGATGGAATATCGACTATAGCAATATAGTAAAACTACTATAACAACGAGTTGCACGCCGTGGACAAGACCCTGTCTCCCTTGCTCGCCAAAGACCCGCAGCCCAGCCTGTTGCTGGCCGCCGATGCCAGGCCGCTGGCCACCAACCCGGCCTTACAGGCCTTGCTGCAGGAAGGCCCGCCGCTGGCGGCCTGGCTACCGGCCAACTGTGCTGCGCTGGTGCGGGCCTGCCTGCGGCAGCACCGGGCAATTGCCGACGTGGAAGTACAGGTTGGCGAGCGCATCGTGCTGTGGACCTTTATCCCTGACGACCAGGGCCAGCAGGTACTTGGCCGCTGCCGTGACGCCAGCACCGAACGCCAGGGTGCACGCGAAGCCAGCCGCGCCCGGCGCCTGTACCGTTTGATCATCGAGAACACCACGGACCTGATCTCCCGGCACAGCCCTGACGGCCGCTTTCTCGACGCCTCGCCGGCGGCCTTCCGCCTGTTGGGCCGATGGCCCGAGCAACTGCGGGGCATGGCCGTGCGGACCTTGCTGCACCCGCGTGAACGCCGACAGGTGCTGGCCCAGGCTGCTGCTGCCCTGGACCAGGACGGCTACCACACCATGACCTGCCGGGTGCGCCAGGCGGCGGGCGGCTACCGCTGGTTCGAGATCGCCAGCCGCGCCATCCGCGAGACCTACACCGGGGCAGTGGTGGAAATCGTCAGTGTCTCCCGTGATATCACTTTGCGCATCGAAGCCCAGGAGAGCCTGGCCCACAGCGCGCGGCTGGCCACCTTGGGCGAGTTGGCGTCCGGTATCGCCCACGAGATCAATCAGCCGTTGGCGGCGGTGGTCAACTATGCCAACGCCAGCCAGCGTTACCTGCAAGGCCTGGAGCGCGACCCGCAGGCGCGTGAGCGGGTCGGGCAGGGGCTGCAGCGCATCACCGAGCAGGCTACCCACGCCGCGCAGGTGATCCGCCGGCTACGTGTGTTCCTGCGTAAAGGGCCCCGCCGGCTGCAAGCGCTCGACATGCTCGATGTGGCCAATGAAGCCATGCGCCTGTGTGCCTGGGAGGCGGCGCGTGACCAGGTCAGCATCGAACTGCGCATGAGCGCGCAATTGCCGGCGGTGTATGCCGACCGGGTGTTGCTGGAGCAGGTGCTGCTGAACCTGCTGCGCAATGCCATCGATGCCAATCGCGAACAGCAGGGCGAACGGCCCTCACGTATCCTGCTGGGCGCCGTGCGCGAAGGCGACGGCGTGTTGGTCGAGGTGACGGACCAAGGGCCGGGCGTGGCGGCCGAGCGCCTGGATGAAATCTTTACCCCGTTCACCACCAGCAAGGCTGATGGCCTGGGGCTGGGCCTGAGCATGAGCCGCAGCCTCATCGAAGGCTTTGGTGGCAGCTTATGGGCACGTGCGGGCGCGAACGGTGGGTTGGTGTTGTGCTGCCGCTTGGCAGTGAGCAGGGAATAACGGGAGGTCAGGGTGCAAGCGAAGGTGTATGTGGTCGACGACGACCAGGGCATGCGTGATTCCACGGTCTGGCTGCTGCAGTCGGTGGGGCTCGAGGCCCTGTCGTTTGCCGGTGGGCAGGCGTTTCTGGATGCGTGCATCGATGACGGGCCGGCCTGTGTGCTGTTGGATGTGCGCATGCCTGGGCTGGGCGGGCTGGCGGTGCAGCAGTTGATGAAGGAACGGGGCTTGGAACTGCCGGTGATCTTTGTCAGTGGCCATGCCGACGTGCCGATCGTGGTTAGGGCGTTCAAGGCGGGTGCCTGCGATTTCATCGAGAAACCCTACAGCGACCAGTTGCTGCTCGACAGTGTGCAGGCGGCATTGGAGCGGGCAGGGCGCGCGCGTCAGGGCGACCAGGCGTTGGCCCAGGTTCAGGCGCGGGTCGATGGCCTGACGCCGCGTGAGCGCGATGTGTTCGTGCCGTTGGCCCAGGGCTTGAACAACCGCGAGATCGCCGAGCGCCTCGGGGTTAGCGTGAAGACCGTTGACCTGTACCGGGGGCGGGTGATGAAACGGCTGCAAGCAGGAAGCCTGGCGGAACTGGTAGGCATGGCGATCGCCTGCGGCGCGGTGCCAGCGTTGGGTTTGGCACCTGAGCGGTGACCTAACAGAAATTTGATCTGGCAGGGACTTGTGGGAGCAACTGTCTTGTGGTGCTTGTGCCGGCCTCATCGCTGGCAAGCCAGCTCCCACAGGTTCCGCGCTGGCCTTGAGCACTGCACGGTCCCTGTGGGAGCCGGCTTGCCGGCGATCACCGACGAAGCCGGTGCCAGGCACCGCGGCGCCTCTATCGCTGGCAATCCGGCTCCCACAAGGGTTGTGCTTTGTTCAAGAAAAGCGCGGCCAAATCATGAAATTTTGCATAGCACCCTAATCAAAGCTTTGACATTCACTGCCTAGGCAGTAATATTTTTAAACAATTACCCGGGCAGACTCCATGGCGCATTTCTCTCCAGAAAACTTCCAGACCTGTGCCATTGGCATGCTGCTGGGTCGCGCGGCGATCCTCAAGGACCGCATTCTCGACTGGCACCTCGAATCAGAGGGCGTCACCGCCGCGCAGTTCAAGGTGTTGATCATCGTCACCCAGTACCAGGTGGACACCCCGGCAGAGCTGTGCCGCTACCTGGGCCTGGACAGCGGTTCGATGACCCGCATGCTCGACCGCCTCGAGCAGAAGGGCCTGATCCTGCGCAACCGCTGCGCCGACGACCGACGCCAGGTGCGCCTGGCCTTGACCGCCGATGGCCAGCGCCTGGCGGACCGGCTGCCAGAAATCGGAGCGGCAGCGATGAACGAATTGTGCGGCGCACTGCAACCCGAAGAGCTCAAGACGCTCGAGCGCTTGTTGGCCAAGGTGCTGCTCAGCGCTGGCGACCCTTTGACGATCCGCCGCTTTGGCGATCGTTGACCCCTGTTACGCATTATCCAAGGTATTGTCATGGCCACTTCCACAGACACCCCAACCCCAGCCGACGCGCCTGCGCCGTCACGCAAACGCAAGGCCTGGCTGCTCGGCCTGCTTCTGCTGCTGATCCTCGGCGGTGTCGGCGCCTGGGCCTGGTATTCCCTGGTCGGGCGCTGGCACGAAAGCACCGATGACGCCTACGTCAATGGCAACGTGGTGGAGATCACCCCGCTGGTGACCGGCACCGTCACCAGCATTGGTGCCGATGACGGCGACCTGGTTCACGCCGGCCAAGTGCTGCTGCAGTTCGACCCGTCCGACAGCGAGGTGGCGCTGCAGTCCGCCGAAGCCAAGCTGGCGCGCACGGTGCGCCAGGTGCGCGGCCTGTACAGTAACGTCGATGGGCTCAAGGCCCAGTTGCAGACGCGCCAGGCCGAATTGCAAAAGGCCCAGGACAACTACAACCGGCGCAAGGTGCTGGCCGACAGCGGTGCGATTGCGGCAGAAGAAATCTCCCACGCCCGTGACGACCTGAGTGTGGCCCAGAGCGCCCTGGCCAGTGCTCGTCAGCAGCTCAACACCAGCACCGCGCTGGTCGACGACACCGTGGTTTCCTCGCACCCCGAAGTCATGGCAGCCGCTGCCGACCTGCGCCAGGCTTACCTCGACAACGCCCGCACCACCTTGGTGGCGCCGGTGACCGGGTATGTCGCCAAGCGCACCGTGCAACTGGGCCAGCGCCTGCAGCCGGGCACCGCGACGATGGCGGTGATCCCCCTGGACCAGGTGTGGATCGATGCCAACTTCAAAGAAACCCAGCTGCGCGACATGCGTATCGGCCAGCCGGTTGAAATCAGCGCCGACCTGTACGGCAGCGCGGTCAAGTACAGCGGCACGGTCGACAGCCTCGGTGCAGGCACTGGCAGCGCGTTTGCCCTGCTGCCGGCGCAAAATGCCACCGGCAACTGGATCAAGATCGTGCAGCGGGTGCCGGTGCGTATTCACCTAAGCCCGGACCAGCTCAAGGACCATCCGCTGCGTATCGGCCTGTCGACGCTGGTGGAGGTCGACTTGCACGACCAGAGCGGCCCGACCCTGGCCCAGCAACCGCCGCAGCAGGCCAGCTACACCACCCAGGTGTACGACCGGCAATTGGTCGATGCCGATAACCTGATCGCCCGGCTGATTCACGAGAACAGCGCATCCGGCAAGACGGCGCAGCGATGAACAACCAGGCTGCCGCCCAGTTCACGCCGCCGAGCCTGTTGCTGACCACCATCGGCCTGTCGCTGGCAACGTTCATGCAGGTGCTCGACACCACCATCGCCAACGTGGCCTTGCCGACCATTTCCGGCAACCTGGGGGTGAGCTATGAGCAGGGCACCTGGGTGATCACCTCGTTCGCCGTGAGCAACGCTATCGCCTTGCCGCTGACGGGCTGGCTGAGCCGGCGCTTTGGCGAGGTGAAGCTGTTCATCTGGGCCACGTTGTTGTTCGTACTGGCATCGTTCTTGTGCGGCATCGCCCAGTCGATGCCGGAGCTGGTGGGCTTTCGGGTGTTGCAGGGCGTGGTGGCGGGGCCGTTGTATCCGATGACCCAGACCTTGCTGATAGCGGTGTATCCGCCGGCGAAACGGGGGATGGCCCTGGCGCTGTTGGCGATGGTCACGGTGGTAGCGCCGATTGCCGGGCCGATACTGGGGGGCTGGATCACCGACAGTTACAGCTGGCCGTGGATCTTCTTCATTAACGTGCCGATCGGTCTGTTTGCCGCCGCTGTTGTACGCCAACAGATGCGCTCGCGGCCGGTGGTGACCAGCCGCCAGCCGATGGACTACATCGGCCTTTTGACGCTGATCGTGGGGGTGGGGGCGTTGCAGGTGGTGCTCGACAAGGGCAATGACCTGGACTGGTTCGAGTCGTCGTTCATCATCATGGGCAGCTTGATCTCGGTGGTGTTCCTGGCGGTGTTCGTGATCTGGGAGCTGACCGATCGGCATCCGGTGGTCAACCTGCGGCTGTTCGTGCACCGCAACTTCCGGGTCGGCACGATTGTGTTGGTCGGGGGCTATGCGGGGTTCTTCGGTATCAACCTGATCTTGCCGCAGTGGTTGCAGACGCAGATGGGTTATACGGCGACATGGGCGGGGCTGGCGGTGGCGCCCATCGGGCTGTTGCCAGTGATCATGTCGCCCTTTGTCGGCAAGTACGCGCACCGGTTCGACTTGCGGCTGCTGGCGGGGTTGGCGTTTCTGGCGATTGGCACGAGCTGCTTCATGCGGGCTGGGTTTACCAGTGAGGTGGACTTCCAGCATGTGGCGTTGGTGCAGTTGTTCATGGGGATTGGCGTGGCGCTGTTCTTCATGCCGACGTTGAGCATTTTGCTGTCGGACTTGCCGCCGCATCAGATAGCCGATGGCTCGGGGCTGGCGACCTTTCTGCGTACGTTGGGGGGGAGTTTTGCGGCGTCGCTGACGACGTGGATCTGGATACGGCGGGCGGATCAGCATCATGCGTATCTGAGTGAGAATATCAGCCAGTTTGATCCGGCGACGCGGCATACGCTGGAGCTGCTGGGGGGGGCCAGTGTGCAGAACTATGCGCGGTTGGAGCAGATTGTGAATGCGCAGGCTTACATGATGTCTACGGTGGACTATTTCATGATGATGACTTGGGTGTTTGCGGGGTTGATTTTGTTGGTTTGGTTTGCGCGGCCGCCGTTTACGGCTAAGGCTGGGCCTTCTGCGGGGCACTGATGGGATAGTAGTTGTTGGTGTTGTTGGTGTTGTTGGTGTTGAAGGTGTTGAAGGTGTGGCAGGGGCCAGTTGCCAAGGCGACGCTTAGTCACCTTTCCGCCCTTACGGCGGGTCACTTTTTGGCAAACGCCCCAAAAAGTAACCAAAAAGGGCTGCGCTCCATCATCCGGCCCCTACGCTGCGCTTCGGGGTCCCCTCGCTACGGCCTTGCTCCCGGGAGGACCGCGCTGCAGGGCCCATCCTGGGCCCCAGCGCTTGACGGGCATCCTTGCCCGTCACCTCCCTTCGCAAGGCCTGCGCTCGGCCTCCTGAGTCGCTGAAGGTCAAAAGCCAGATCAAGATCAAGATCAAGAGCTGGATCAAGAGCTGGATCAAGAGCTGGATCAAGGGCCGGATCAAGAGCTGGGTCAACGTCGCGCGCGATTGCGCGCTTTGGGAAGGGGTGGCATTCCCATGCGTTGGCATTTGTCCTATTGTCGAAAGCCCACTTTCAACAGCATTGGCAGGCCCATGGAGAATGTCATCGTCATTACTGGCGCCAGCCGAGGTATCGGCGCGGCGACAGCCCTGCTGGCCGCTCGGCAGGGGTACCGTATCTGCATCAATTACCACGCGGATGACCAGGCTGCCGAGCGCGTCCTTGGGCAGGTCCGCGCGCTTGGCGCCGAAGCGATCGCGGTGCGGGCCGATGTCAGTGTCGAGGATGAAATCATTCAGCTGTTCCAGCGTGTCGATGAGGCGCTTGGCCCGGTGACTGCGCTGGTCAACAACGCGGGCACCATCGGCCAGCAGAGCCGTGTCGAGGAGATGTCCGAGTTTCGCTTGCTCAAGATGATGAAGACCAACGTCGTTGGGCCCATGCTTTGCGCCAAACATGCGCTGTTGCGCATGGCGCGTCGGCATGGCGGGCAGGGCGGGGCGATCGTCAACGTCTCTTCAGTGGCTGCGCGCCTGGGCTCGCCCAACGAATACGTCGACTACGCGGCCTCCAAGGGCGCGTTGGATACTTTTACCCTTGGCTTGGCCAAGGAAGTGGCAGGCGAGGGCGTGCGGGTCAATGGCGTGCGCCCAGGCTATATACACACCGGCTTCCATGCGCTTTCCGGTGACCCGGACCGGGTCGCCAAGCTCGAACCCGGGTTGCCCATGGGCCGCGGCGGCCGGCCAGAAGAAGTCGCCGAGGCCATTGTCTGGTTGCTCTCGGACAAGGCCTCGTATTCCACCGGCAGCTTCGTCGATTTGGGCGGCGGGCGCTGAGGCGCCTTATCCTTCCAGTAACTGGCCGACCTGCTCGGCCAGTGCTTCGAGGCTGAAGGGCTTGGTCAGCACGCGCATGTCGGTCTCCAGGTTGCCGTTAGCCAGCGCTGCACTTTCGTCGTAGCCCGTGACGAAGAGCACCTTGAGCCCGGTGTAACGCCCGCGCAACGTGTCGGCCAACTGGCGCCCGTTGATCCCGCCCGGCAAGCCCACGTCGCTGATCAGCAGGTCGGGCGCGGGTTGCTCTGCCAAGCCTGCAAGCGCTTGGGGGCCATCCTCGAACATCATCACGTCGTGGCCCAGGTCATGCAGCACTTCTGCAATCACCAGGCGCATGGCGCTGACATCCTCGACCACGGCGATCCGCTTTGTCGCGCCTGTATTGGAGCGCGGTAGCGGTACCGCGGGTTTGAGTACGGCAGGCGCAGGCTGCGCGTGGTGTCTCGGCAGCAGCAAGCGCACCGTGGTGCCCTGGCCCAGGGACGATGCGATGTGCAGTTGCCCGCCGGACTGGCGCACAAAACCGAAGACCATCGATAACCCCAGGCCCGTGCCGCGGCCAAGCGGTTTGGTGGTGAAAAACGGGTCCACGGCGCGGGTCAGGGTCTCATCCGTCATGCCACTGCCGTTGTCTTCGACGCTGAGGCAGAGGTAGTCGCCAGGCGTTAGCTCAAGCTGCGCAGCTTGCTCGCTGGTCAACGAGACATTGCACAGGGCGATACGGACCCTGCCCCCGTCGGGCAGGGCATCGCGTGCGTTGATGCACAAGTTGAGCAGGCTGCTCTCAAGTTGAGGAGGGTCGATATGCACCGTCCAACAAGCGTCGCTGCACTGGTAGTCGAGTTCGATGTGGGGGCCGGTGCTGCGGCTGATCAGGTCCAGCATGCCGGTGACCAGCACCGCGACGTCGGTGGCGCGTGGCTGCAAGGTCTGTTGACGGGAGAACGCGAGTAATCGATGAACAAGCGCCGCAGCCCGTTGTGCCGCACTATGGGCGCTTTCCAGCAAAGGGGTGATGGTTGCCTTGGGCTGGTCGATGGCCACCCTGTCCCTGGCCAGCTCCAACGCACCAAGAATGCCGCCAAGCAGGTTGTTAAAATCGTGCGCAACGCCCCCTGTCAGCTGCCCTACAGCTTCGACTTTCTGCGCTTGGCGCAAAGCCTCTTCGGCCTTCTGGCTCTGCGCCACGGCCTGTTCGACACGCTGCTCAAGCTCTGCATTGAGGTCTTGAAGGGCACTCTCAGCGCGCTTGCGCGCTGTCACATCACGAAAGATCACCGCCACCTGATGGTTGTGGGCAGGTTCGATACGGATTGCTGCCAGCCCAAGGCAGCGGCCGGTGGCAAGCAACTCATGCTCGAAGTACAGCGGATTGCCAGTCCGCTCCACGGTGCCGAAGTAGTCCAGCCAGACATGGGCCTCGTCGGGTATCACTTCACGCAGGGTACGGCCCACGACATTGGGCAGCCCGGCATGGCGACAGTAAGCCGGGTTGGCCATCAGGTGTACGTAATCGCTCAATGGCCCAAGCGGGCCATCGATGAACTGGATGATGCAGAAGCCTTCTTCCATGTTCTCGAACAGAAAGCGGTAGCCTTCCGACGCCAGCGCGCGTGCGTTCAAGCGCAACAGTTCGCTGTTCAACTGGCTATTTTGCTGTTCGAGCTGATCGATCCGCTGGCGTAAAACCTCCAGCTCATCGGTTGTATTCAAGCAATCACCGGGCATTCATTTCGCTCCATCGATAAACCACGGGCCACTAATGCATCAGCAGCTGTGCGACTCTTTCCACGAGTGCCGCCAGGTCAAAGGGTTTGGTCAATACACTGGACGCTTCCAGGGGTTGGCCGTGGCTGAGTACAGCGCTTTCATCGTAACCGGTGATGAACAGCACTTTTATGTGCGGGTGCAGTACGCGGCATCGGTCGGCGACTTGACGCCCGTTCAGCCCACCGGGCAGGCCAATATCGGTGATCAGCAGGTGCGGCTGGGGGCACTGCTCAAGGTACGCCAGCGCGCTTGGGCCGTCGGCGAATGCCTGGACGTCATGGCCGAGCTCTTCGAGTACTTCGCTGATGACCAGGCGCAGGGGCTCCTGGTCTTCTACCAACACGATTTGCCCAGCCTGCACGGTGTTGCAACTTGCCGGGAGTTGAGCCGGGGTTTCGAAGCTGTTCATCGCTTGCCACGCAAGGTGGCGGGGCAGGTACAGTTCGATCAGCGTGCCTTCATCGGGCTTGGACAGGATACGCATCTGCCCCCCTGACTGGCGCACGAAGCCGTACACCATGGAAAGCCCAAGGCCAGTGCCCTGGCCCATTGGCTTAGTGGTGAAGAACGGATCCACGGCGCGCGCCGCGACCTCTGCCGACATGCCTCGCCCGTTGTCCTTGACCCCAAGGCGCAGGTAATCGCCTGCAGCCAGGTCGAGGCTTTGGGCGAGCGGCGGGTCAAGGGTCAGGTTGTCGCCGCTGAGGGTAATTGCGCCACCTTCAGGCAGTGCGTCTCGGGCGTTGATGCACAAGTTGAGCAGGGCGTTTTCCAGCTGTGGCGGGTCGATGAACGTTGGCCACAGGTGCTGCGGGAAGTGGCTGTGCAACTGGATGGACGGGCCGATGCTGCCACGGACCAGCTGCTCCATGCCATTGACCAAGCGGGTGACATCGGTGGGCTGGGGTTGCAGCGTCTGCTGGCGCGAGAACGCCAGCAGGCGGTGCACGACAGCGGCGGCACGCTGCGCCGCGCCACTGGCAACGTCCAGCAAGCTGCCGAGTTGGTCGTGACGCGCCTGTTGCAAGCGTTGCTGCATCAATTCCTGGGCCGCCAGAATGCTGCCCAGCAGGTTGTTGAAGTCATGGGCGATGCCGCCACTCAAGTGCCCCACGGCCTCCATTTTCTGCGCATGCCGCAGTGCCTCTTCAGCGTTGAGCAGGCGCTGCTGGGCGGCGACGCGTTCGCTGATGTCATACGCGAACAGGTAGGCACCCAGAATCGCGCCATCAGGGTCGCGAAGGCAGTTGAAGCGCAGCTCGTAATGCCGTTGTGCAGCCCCTTTGCCGAAACGCTGGGTTATCGTGAACTGTTCGCCCGCCAGTGCGCGTTGCCACATCGGCATGATCACGTTCAGGTCGGTGAGGTTGTCGCCCATCAGCGCGGGCACAGAGTCGCCCACTTCCGGGGTGGCGCCGTACAGGTAATGAAATTCCAGCTTGGCCTGCCGGTTGATCGCCAGCCAGCGCAAGTTGCTGTCGATCATGTGCACGTTAGCCAGGCTGTGCTCGACCACTTCAGCAAACAACCGGCGCTCTGCCAGCGCCGCATTGACCCGCTCTTCGAGCTCTTCGTTCATGCGCTGCAGGGCCAGCTCTGCACGACGCCGTTCGGTGACATCCTTGAACAGCACCGCCACCTGGCGCCGCTCAGCGGGTTCGACGCGAAAGGTGGTGACGGACAGGACATGACCAGTGGCAACCAGCTCCTGTTCGAAGTGCAGCGGCTCGCCGGTGCGCAGCACTTCGCCGTAGCGGGCTACCCAATCATCCGCCTCGTCGGGGACCATCTCGCGCAGTTTTTGCCCGACCACGTTGGGGATGCCGGCATGTTTCGCATACGCCGCATTGGCTACGACATGCACGTAGTCACTCAAGGGGCCATGTGGCCCATCGAAGAACTCAATGATGCAGAACCCTTCGTCCATGGTGTCGAACAAGGAGCGATAGAGAATCTGATCGTGTTCCTGGTAGCTCGCCAACTGCGACTCCAGCAGTGCGTTACGGCGCTCCAGGTCTTCGACGTGTTGGCGCAGGGAAAGCAGGTCGCGGGAAGGCATGCCGACGTCCGACGAAATTAAAGGCCCAAACTCTAACGTGTTCACCCCAAGGGCGAAAACACCCTTAACGCAAATGCGCAGCCACGCCCAGCAAGCGATCGATGCGCTCACCCAGTGCCTTGAGCTCGAAGGGCTTGGACAGCACCTCGGTGCGCTCTGCAGGCCAGCCTCGCGCCATGCTGCTGGCAATGTCGTAGCCGGTGATCAGTATCACTGGTGCTTCGTTGGCAAGGCCCCGGTAGGCCTCTGCGAGCTGGTTGCCGTCGATGCCGCCGGGCAGGCCGACATCGGTGATCAACAAGTCAGGCAATGGGCCGTGCTGCAACGCCGCGCGTGCGCTGCGGCCGTCCTCGAAAATCTGGACCTCGTGGCCCAGCTCTTTCAGCACTTCGCCGAGTACCAGGCGCAGGGTCGCTTGGTCTTCTACCAGCATGATCCGGTGTGGCCTGTGAAGCGGCCTGGCGTCAGCATTTTCAGGCGCAGGGCTAGGATGCGCGGGGGTGGTGCTTTCGTCCCGGGGCAGATACAGGTGGACGCTGGTGCCTTGCCCAGGCGTGCTGTCGATGCGTAATTGCCCGCCAGACTGGCGCACGAAGCCATAGACCATCGACAGCCCCAGGCCAGTACCCTGGCCCATGGGTTTGGTTGTGAAGAACGGGTCGAGGGCACGCTGCATCACGTCCTTGCTCATCCCCATGCCAGTGTCGTCCACCCGTATGTGCAAAAAATGGCCTGGCGGCACGTCCAGGCGGCGGGCCTGCTCGTCGTCGAGCTCGGCATTCTCACAGCCAATGCGCAGGGTACCGCCCAGGGGCATGGCATCGCGGGCGTTGATGCACAGGTTCAGCAGGGCGTTTTCCAGCTGTTGAGGGTCGATGCGGATCGACCACTGGCCGGCCAGTGTCCGGTCCTGCAAGTCGATGTGCGAGTCGATCGAACTGCGGATCAGGTCATGCATGCCGGCCACCAACTGCTGTACATCGACCGGTTGCGGCAGCAGTGTTTGCTGGCGCGAAAAAGCCAACAGACGCTGCACCAGCGAGGCTGCGCGCAGCGCGCTGTCCTTGCCGACTTCGAGCAGCCTGGCGGTGTCCAGCACGCGACGCTGGCTCAGGCGTTGCCCGGCCAGCTCCAGTGCGCCAAGGATGCTGCCAAGCAGGTTGTTGAAGTCATGGGCAATGCCACCGGTCAATTGGCCGACCGCTTCCATTTTCTGTGATTGGCGCAGTGCTTCTTCGGTTTGGTGCAGGCGTTCCTGCTCGGCAATGCGCTCGGTAATGTCGTAGGCGAACATATAGCCGCCCTGGATGCGCTGCTGCGCGTCGAGCAGCGGGTGGTAGCGGATTTCATAGTGGCGCAGGGCGTCAGGTGGCCCGAGGGCGATGGTGTCGATGAACGCTTCGCCGGCCAGCAGGCGCGGCCATACGGGGGCCAAGCGGCCCATGATGTCCGGTTGGTTGGCCAGAAACTGCGGGATGTAATCGCCGATCTGCGGCACAAAACCGCGAAACCGCTGGAAGGTTTCGCGGGCGGTCCGATTGATCGCCAACAGGCGCATTTTGCGGTCGGCTGCAAACACGTTGGCCAAGCTGCTGTCGACCAGTTCACCGAGCAGCTTGTTGTTTGCCAGCGCGATGTCATCGCGCTGGGCCAGCAGCGATTCCAGCTCTGCGACACGTGCCTGCAGTTGCTCGTAGGAAGCTTGCGTGACTGGCTGCATGGTTGCGAACCGGTGAGCGGATCGGGCAACTATAGTCGCGGCGCAGGCTGACAGCTATCAAAATGAACGAATGATTCGCCCCAGGGTTTCCATGGCCTTTTCGGCGCCGTCATGCCAGGGGCTGCCGTAGTTCAGGCGGATGCAATTACCGAAGCGACGGGTCGGTGAAAAGATGGGGCCGGGGGCGATGCTGATGCCCTGGGCCAAGGCCATGTGGAACAGCTTGAGCGCATCCATCTGCTCTGGCAGTTCAAGCCACAGGAAGTAGCCGCCAGACGGTTGGCTGACCCGCGTCTGCGCCGGGAAGTGGCGGGAGATGGCGGCGAGCATGTTGGCTTGCTGGCCTTCCAGCGCGTAGCGCAGCTTGCGTAAGTGGCGGTCATAGCCGCCGTGTTGCAGGTAGTCGGCGATGGCCGCCTGGGCCGGCATCGATGCGCACAGCGAAGTCATCAACTTGAGGCGTTCGATCTTCTGCGCGAAACGCCCGGCGGCCACCCAGCCGATGCGGTAGCCGGGCGCCAGGCTCTTGGCGAACGAACCGCAATGCATCACCAGACCTTGGGTGTCGAAGGCCTTGGCGGGCTTGGGTGCCTGTTGCGCGTAATACAGTTCGGCGTAGACGTCGTCTTCGATCAGCGGCACCTGGTGGCGTGCCAGCAACTCGACCAGCGCCTGCTTCTTGGCCTCCGGCATGCTGGCGCCTACCGGGTTCTGGAAGTTGGTCATGCACCATACGGCCTTGACCGGGTGCTTCTCCAGGGTCTGCGCCAGTACGCTCAGGTCCATGCCTTCGCGCGGGTGAACGGGGATTTCCACGGCTTTGAGTTTGAGCCGCTCCAGCACTTGCAGGCAGGCATAGAAGGCCGGCGCTTCAATCGCCACCAGATCGCCGGGTTCGGTCACGGCCTGCAGGCACAGGTTCAGGGCTTCCAGCGCGCCGTTGGTGATCAGCAGTTCTTCCATCGGCAGCATCAGCCCGCCGACCATGTAGCGCAGGGCAATCTGCCGGCGCAATTGAGGGTTGCCGGGCGACAGGTCGGTGACCACCATGCGCGGGTCCATCGCGCGGCTGGCACTGGCCAGCGAGCGCGACAGGCGCTGCAATGGGAATAGTTCGGGGCTCGGGAAGGCCGAGCCGAACGGCACCGTGTTGGGGTCCTTTATCGAGTCGAGGATGGAGAACACCAGCGCGCTGACGTCGACATCGGTGGACTCGCTGACCGGCTGTAAGGCCTGTGGTTCGCAGAACTGGCGCGGTGCATGGGCGTTGACGAAGTACCCCGAACGCGGGCGCGCGCGAATCAACCCGCGCCGTTCCAGCAGGTAATAGGCCTGGAACACCGTGGATGGGCTGACCCCGTGGGTCTGGCTGGCATAGCGCACCGACGGCACCCGCTGGCCAGGGCCTAGCACACCCGAGCGGATCAGTTCGGCAATGTCATCGGCGAATCGTTCGTAGCGTTTCATTCTGGCCTTCTGTCGAAGCCTGGCAGGCAAGGTGGAAAAACAGTGTAAGGGATCAGCGGTTCATCGGTGCGACGAAGCGGCTTTGAGCCACGCTGCGCACGGCAGGTTCGTCACTGTCCTGCACTTCGAAACTCAAGGTTTGCGAACTGCTGGTCGGGCGTTCTGCAAGCATCGCCACCGAGACCGGCAATTCGCTCATTTCGCCAGCCGGGATGATGAACTCGGTCTTGCCCTGCAGGGTGAAGCCGTCAGCGTCCAGCAGACGCAGGTGATAGCGCTGGGTGCTTTCGGTCTTGTTGATGACCTTGAGCAGGTAGATGTTCTCGATCTGGCCTTGGGCGTTCTCGCGGAACAGGCCGCGGTCCTTGATCACGTCCAGCGACACCATCGGGCGCAGTTGCAAGGCAACTACCAGCGCGCCGATCATCACCACCAGTGCCGCGGCGTAGCCCAACAGGCGCGGGCGCAACCAGTGGGTGGTGCCGCCCTGCAGGCTGTGTTCAGACTTGTAACCGATCAGGCCGCGCGCATACCCCATCTTGTCCATGACCCCGTCACACGCGTCGATGCAAGCCGCGCAGCCAATACAGGCCATTTGCAGGCCGTCGCGGATGTCGATGCCGGTGGGGCAGACCTGCACGCACATCGTGCAGTCGATGCAGTCGCCCAGGCCTTGGGCGTGGGCGTCGCTGCCTTTCTTGCGCGGGCCACGGGTTTCGCCGCGGCGCGGGTCGTAGGCCACCGCCAGGGTGTCCTTGTCGAACATCACGCTTTGGAAGCGGGCATAGGGGCACATGTGCAGGCACACCGCCTCGCGCAGCAAGCCGGCATTGATGTAGGTGGCGGCGGTGAAGAACAACACCCAGAACAGCGCGACGCCACCCAACTGCAAGGTGAACAGTTCTGCCGCCAGGGGCCGTATCGGGGTGAAGTAGCCGACGAAGGTCAGGCCGGTGAGCAAGCCGATGGCCAGCCACAGGCTGTGCTTGAGCGCCCGACGGGCCAGTTTTTCCAAGCTCCAGGGGGCAGCGGCAAGCTTGATGCGCTGGTTGCGGTCACCTTCGCTGACCTTTTCGCACCACATGAACAACCAGGTCCAGGTACTTTGTGGGCAACTGTACCCGCACCACACGCGCCCGGCGTAGACCGTGATGGCGAACAGGCCGAAGGCGCAGATGATCAACAGCGCAGACAGCAGGATGAAGTCCTGCGGCCAGAAGGTTGCGCCGAAGATATGGAACTTGCTGCTGCCCAAGTCCCAGAGCACTGCCTGGCGGCCGTTCCAGGTAAGCCAGGCGGTGCCGAAGAACAGTGCGAACAACGCCCCCGCAAAACCGATCCGCAGGTTGCGGTACAGCCCGGTGAAACTGCGGGTGTGAAGGCCGCTGTCAACGTGGCGTTTGGCGGCTGAACTTGCGGGCGCGGCGATCTCGGTAAAGGGGATTCTATCGTTCATGGCTCGGTGCTCATCAGGCCTCGATCAGGCATGAGCACTATGGCCCCCGAGCTGTTATCAGCACAGGCTCAGGTTTGGCGATAAAAACCGTATCAGATGATCAGCAAAACCACGCCAGGCCTTAGATTACCGAGCCTGGCACGCTGGTCTTCAGATGCCTGCGGCTATCCACCGCACCCGCTACGGTCAGGGCATCAGCTTCTGCTTCGGTGATCGGCACCCGTTCCCCCGCCAGCACCGCCACCGACATGCGCAGCTGCTCATCGGTGATGATTTCGATGGCAGGGCCATCGCCTTCGAGGTGCACATGGTCGCCGATGAGCGTGCAACGGCGGGTGCTTTCGTCGATTTCAACCGGCATGGGAATGTCCTCTTGGTGGCGGTTACACGTGTGACCACTGTGCAGAGGTGGTTGCTGCATCGATCCGCTGGGCGGGATGTATCGCACTTGCCGGCGCTGCGCGAGTCAACTCTCACAGAGGCAGCACCAGCGCATTCTGGTCAGGAGCGTCACGATGAACCCTTGGTGGCATCCGATTTGGCAAACCATTCAGGCCGAGTTCGCCGACCTCGGCGACGAGCGCGAAGTCACGCAGGTGCTGGTGCGCCTGCTGATGGCGGCCGTGCTGGGTGCGGTGCTGGGTTTTGAGCGTGAGCACAAAGGCAAGTCTGCCGGCGTGCGTACCCACATGCTGGTCTCGCTGGGCGCTGCGCTGTTCGTGTTGGCGCCGAGCATGGCCGGGGCCGACGAGCAGGCGCTAAGCCGGGTGATCCAGGGCATTGTCGCCGGTATCGGTTTTCTGGGCGCGGGTACCATTCTCAAGGGCAACGGCCAGGACACCAGCCATGTGAAAGGGCTGACCACCGCAGCAGGGCTGTGGATGACCGCCGCCATCGGTACGGCCGCCGGCATGGGGCGCGAAGCCACGGCATTGATCAGCACGGTGCTGGCACTGTTGGTGCTGGGCACGATGCCTATGCTGGTGGACAAGGTGGAGAAACAGGATGAGGAGAAACAGAGCGAGGAGGAGGGCAGGAAGCACTGAGGGGAGCCGAAGCTCCCCCCAAAGCGTTGTTGCCTGCTCTTTTTATTATTGAAGACGGCCTTTTGTTGTTTTTGTCAGCCTGTCTTTGTGTCGCGGGCGACCCCCATGCGGGGTCAAGAACAAACGTATTTTTTTGAGCGCTGACCTGCTTTCATCATGACTGATCCGATGCCGACTGCCGCTACCTTGAGGTAGTTTTATTGTTCTGTGTCAGACCGCGGGGCGTACCCCTGAAAAGCGTGTCTACTCCAAAAAAATCTGCTTGCTACGCCTCTGCCGTGTTGTTCTTGTTATGTCAGAGCCGTTACCTGTTGTTTTTATTGGGTGTCACATTTTTTTTGTTCTTGTACCAAAGATATAGCATGGCCCGTGCCAACTTTTTCAAATCCTTTAAAATCAAGCGCTTATGTGTTTTTGTGAAAAACACTCGACCTGAAATTTTGTCGATTTGTTTCCCTGTTACCCGATTTTTTGCTGCGAAACGTGGGGGAGGTAACACTCCACCCACATTCATGTGACACCCGTGTGACTAGTGCGCGCTGCGTGCGCGTGCCACCCGCGACCCGTTGGCGCGGCCCAGCACCGTGCTGATGCGTTGCCCTGCGGCGATCAGGCGGTCCAGGTCGATGCCGGTCTCGATGCCCAGCCCCTGTAGCAGGTACACCACGTCTTCGGTTGCGATATTGCCGGTAGCGCCCTTGGCATAGGGGCAGCCCCCCAGCCCGGCCACCGAGCTGTCGAACACATTGATACCTTCAAGCAGGCTGGCATAGACGTTGGCCAAGGCCTGGCCATAGGTGTCGTGGAAGTGCCCGGCCAACTGCTGGCGGGGCACCTGGGCCGACACCACGTCGAACAGCCGGCGGGTATCGCCTGCAGTGCCGGTACCGATGGTGTCGCCCAGCGATACCTCGTAGCAGCCCATGTCATGCAGGGCGCGGGCGACCGGGGCGACCTGTTCGGCGCTGACTTTGCCTTCATAAGGGCAGCCCAAGACGCACGACACATAGCCACGCACGCGCACGCCGTGGCTGCGCGCTGCCTGCATGATCGGCTCGAAGCGCTTGAGGCTGTCGCTGATCGAGCAGTTGATGTTGCGCTGCGAGAACGCCTCGGATGCTGCGGCAAACACCGCCACCTCTTTCACCCCGGCAGCCAGGGCATCCTCGAAGCCGCGCAGGTTCGGCGCCAGGGCGGCATAGGTAACACCTGGGCGCTGCACGATGCCTGCGAACACCTCTGCGGAACCGGCCATCTGCGGTACCCACTTGGGCGAGACAAAGCTGCCGACTTCGATGTAGGCCAGGCCCGCTTTGGTGAGGTCGTCAACCAGGCGCACCTTGTCGGCGACGCTGATGGGCTGGGCTTCGTTCTGCAGACCGTCGCGGGGGCCAACTTCGACCAGACGGACTTCTTTAGGCAAGGGCATGGCGGGTTTCCTGTGGCGAGTCAACGGTTGTCTTTGTTGTTCAAGGTCGCGGCAAGGGCCTGCTCGCAGCGCTCCTGGGCGGTGTCGAGCTCCAGTTGCATCTGGTGGATGTCGAGCATCTGCTGCTCCAGCTGGGCACGTCGTTCGGCGATTTTCACCAGCATGCTGTTGAGCTGTTTCAGGTTGCCGCTGGTGGGGTCGTACAGCTCGATCAGTTCACGGCATTCGGCGAGGGAAAAACCAATGCGCTTGCCGCGCAGGATGAGCTTCAGGCTGACTTTGTCACGTGCCGAGTAGATGCGTTCCAGGCCACGTCGCTCGGGGCTCAGCAAGCCCTGTTCCTCATAGAAGCGGATGGCACGGGTGGTGATGTCCAGCTCGCGGGACAGGTCGGAGATGCTGTAGGTCTGGAGGCTCATGCGGGGGCTCGGCGTGGGGTATGGGGCTATCCTGAATGCAGGTTGACGTATACGTCAAGCAGGCGCGCTATTCAGGCACCCCCACCCGGCGATAGCCATTGGGTGTCTGCCCGCTCAGCCGCTTGAAAAACCGCGCGAAGTAGGTGGGGTCGGTAAACCCCAGGCTATCCGACAATTGCCCAATGCTCATGCGCGTATAAAGAAGGTTGCGCCGCGCCTCCAGCAGCAGCCGCTGATGCACCACCTGCAAAGCCGTTTGCCCGCTCAGTGCCCGGCACAGCTGGTTGAGCTGCAGGCTCGAGACGTTCAGGCGCGCGGCGAAGTCCTCCACGGACAAATGCTCGCGGTAATGCGCCTCGACCAAGCGCAGGTATTGCCCGAGCAACTGCCGGTCCCGCTCATCACGGTTACGGGGCGCCTGGCCCAGTTGCTGCCGGCGGCTGATCCAGACCATCAATGCGGTCACCAGCGCCTGCAGCATCGTCGCCCGTGCCGGGGCATTGCCCTGGTATTCCTGCTGCAGCGTGTCGATCAGGCTGCTTAAACGCTGGCGGTCCTTGCCCAACGCATAGCACGCCGGCGTGGCCAGCATGCCCAGCGGCGCGCCCAGTTGCTGTTCCAGTTCGGCCACCAGCGCGGTGCCGAAGGTCAGTACATGCCCCTGGATGTCGGCACTGAAGCGAAAGCCGTGCACGGTCAGTGGCGGTACCACCTGGATGGCGGCCTGGCTGATCGAGCTGCGGACACCTTCGATCTCCACCTCGGCCTGGCCACGCTGCACATACAGCAACTGGAACAGCTCGGCATGCTGGTGCGGCTTGATCTCCCAGTGGTGCAAGCGGCTGCGTGCCGGGATCGACTCGCAGTGCAACAGGTCGGTGCCGGGCCACGCCTGATTTTCGCCGTACAGCTGGAACAACGGAATGCCGGGGAGGGTGGATTTCATGCGGTTTTGCCTGTCCGTTAATCGAACGTTTTTTGTAAAAGTGCAGGTTTTGCATGGAATAGCACACTTAACCGGCAACCTTTGCCAGTAAAAATGCAGGTGTAAACCCTAACAGCAGATGCCATGCCACTGCCAGTCCAGGGCCGGCATCGCCCGACTAGAGACAACAACAATGAAAACTCAGGTTGCAATCATCGGTGCAGGTCCGTCCGGCCTGCTGCTCGGCCAGTTGCTGCACAAGGCCGGTATCGAAACGGTCATCGTCGAACGCCAGACCCCCGAATACGTGCTCGGCCGCATCCGTGCCGGCGTGCTGGAGCAAGGCACGGTCGACCTGTTGCGTGAGGCCGGCGTGGCTGCGCGCATGGACCGGGAAGGGCTGGTGCATGAAGGCGTCGAGCTGCTGGTCGGCGGGCGTCGCCAGCGCCTCGACCTCAAGGCCCTGACCGGTGGCAAGACGGTGATGGTCTACGGCCAGACCGAGGTTACCCGTGACCTGATGCACGCCCGTGAAGCCAGTGGTGCACCGATCATCTACGCAGCGAGCAATGTGCAGCCGCATGAGCTCAAAGGCGAGCGTCCGTACCTCACGTTCGAGAAGGACGGGCAGGTTCACCGCCTGGACTGTGACTACATCGCCGGGTGCGACGGCTTCCACGGCGTTTCTCGGCAGAGCATCCCCGAGGGCGTGCTCAAGCAGTACGAGCGGGTGTATCCGTTTGGCTGGCTGGGCTTGTTGTCGGATACCCCGCCGGTCAATCACGAGCTGATCTATGCCCATCACGAGCGGGGCTTCGCGCTGTGCAGCCAACGCTCGCAGACCCGCAGCCGCTACTACCTGCAAGTGCCGTTGGACGATCAGGTCGAAGCTTGGTCCGACGAGCGTTTCTGGGACGAGCTCAAGGCTCGCTTGCCCGAGGACGTTGCGGCCAACCTGGTGACCGGCCCTGCGCTGGAAAAAAGCATTGCCCCGCTGCGCAGCCTGGTGGTCGAACCGATGCAATACGGGCACCTGTTCCTGGTCGGCGATGCCGCCCACATCGTCCCGCCTACCGGTGCCAAGGGCCTCAACCTGGCGGCATCGGACGTCAATTACCTGTACCGGATCCTGGTCAAGGTCTACCACGAAGGGCGTACCGACCTGTTGCAGCAATACTCGCCGCTGGCCTTGCGCCGGGTCTGGAAAGGCGAGCGATTCAGCTGGTTCATGACCCAGTTGCTGCATGACTTTGGTACGCACAAGGACGCTTGGGACCAGAAGATGCAGGAGGCTGACCGCGAGTACTTCCTGTCGTCGCCGGCGGGGTTGGTGAACATTGCCGAGAACTATGTGGGCTTGCCGTTCGAAGAGGTGGCGTAGGGTAAAGATCGAGCGCCGCTGGC